>CANRJG010000003.1 GCA_947630875.1 uncultured Lachnospiraceae bacterium | reverse complement strand
AGATATGCGTCCGGGTCCGACACCCCCATGAAAATCAGCCGGCACAGCAGAAAGGCCAGCACCGGCTTGGCCGTATCCAAAAGCAGGGTCAGAAGGCCCATGCCCAGCCCCATCACCCGGCTGGCATTGGTAGCGCCGTAATTGCCGGAGCCGTAATTCTTCAAATCCACTTTTTTTAATTTTCCCAGAATATAGCCTGCTTCCGCCAGACCGAAGCAATAGCCGATGAGCAATGCAATGATTCTGAACAAAATATACATCAGTTATCTCCCTTTCGTTCTCTGATAAAAAATTTCAGCGGGGTTCCGGTAAATCCGAAGGTTTCCCGGATCCTGTTTTCCAGATATCGTAAGTATGAAAAATGCATCAGTTCTTTGTCATTGACAAAAATGACAAAGGTGGGCGGCTTCACCGCCACCTGGGTGGTATAAAAGATTTTGAGCCGTTTGCCCTTATCGGACGGCGGCTGATGCATGGCCGCAGCCTCCGTAATAATCTCGTTGAGTACCCCGGTGGCAATCCGCAGCGCGTGATTTTCCACCACCGAATCGATCATGGCAAACAGCCGGGGAATCCGCTGCCCCGTCTTGGCGGAAATAAAGATCATCTGCGCATAAGACAAAAATGAGAGGGTACCCCGCACTTCATTTTCATATTTGTAAATGGTCTTGTCGTCCTTTTTCACCGCATCCCATTTATTCACCACAATAATGATGCCCTTGCCGGCTTCATGGGCAATCCGGGCTATTTTCGCATCCTGTTCCGACACGCCTTCCGCCGCGTCGATCATCAGCAGCACCACGTCCGAACGTTCCACCGCCGAAACGGCCCGGATCATGCTGTAGCGCTCGATATCCTCCCGGATTTTGCTTTTTTTGCGCAGGCCCGCCGTATCGATCAGCACATAGTCTTTGTCCTGATAATGGATCACGGTATCCACCGCGTCCCTGGTGGTGCCCGCGATATCGGACACAATCACTCTGGTTTCCCCGGCAATGCGGTTGATGAGGGAGGACTTGCCCACGTTGGGCTTTCCGATGACCGCGATTTTGGTCAGTTCGTCTTCCGTTTCTTCCTCTACAGCTTCCGGGAACAGGGAAACCACCTGATCCAGCAGATCTCCCAGACCCTGTTTCTGGGAGGAAGAAACCGCAAATGGTTCTCCAATGCCCAGATTATAAAATTCGTAGACGTCCGCCAGCTGGGCGTTATAATTTTCCACTTTATTCACCACCAGCACCACGGGCTTTGCGGCTTTACGCAGCATCTCGCAGACCCGCTGGTCGGTATCGGTGAGGCCCTGCCGCACGTCCACCATGAACAGGATCACATCCGCTATGTCAATAGCAATCTCCGCCTGGGTACGCATCTGGGACAGGATCACGTCCTTGCTGTCCGGTTCGATACCGCCGGTATCGATCAGCGTAAACGCATGATTCAGCCAGCTGACGTCCGCGTAAATCCGGTCTCTCGTCACCCCCGGCGTATCCTGTACAATGGAAATCTGCCTGCCCGCCAGCGCGTTAAATAAAGTTGATTTTCCTACGTTCGGCCGTCCCACAATGGCCACAATCGGTTTTCTCATCATTTCACCCTGCTGTTGTTATTTCTGTTTTGTCAGCAATGCTTCCACCAGTGCGTCTCCACTGGATTTTACAATTTCTACCGGCACTTGTAAAGCCTTCTCCAGAGAAGAAACCGTCATATCGTCCAGAAAAACGTCTTCTCCGTCCCGCAGCATGGCGTCGGTCAGAAGGAGTTTTTCTCCCAGCTCCTTTTCTTTCAGCTGCGCGGCAAGATCCCGGCCGGTAAGCAGTCCCGCCACCGTAATCAATTCGCCGAAAAATTCATTTTTCACTCCATGGACATGCACCTGGATTTTCGGATATTTTGCACTGAATTTCCGGCTGAGTTCTTCCAGCACCGGCGCCGCCAGCATGCCGGTGGCAATGGAAACACTTCGTTTTTTCCATATCCGCTTTCGACTGCGGGCCAGGGCCGCTTCAAAGGAATCTATCAGGGTCCGCAGCATACCTACGCCGTTTTCCAGCTGCAGATAGCCTTCATAGGCCGCGTCCTCCGGAAGTTCCTGTTCCGCCAGCAGGTACCATTCGTCCGATGCATGGACAAAGCGTCTGCCGTACCGGTTCAGGAACCGCTGCTGCCAACCTTCGATCTGAGCCAGGATCTCTCTCGCGTCTTCTTTTGTAAAAGGCGTCAGCGGATACAGGCCTTCCCGGTACTTCGTCAGTCCCACCGGCACCACGGACAGGCTCTGAAACACCGGGAAAAAGGCTTCCAGATCCCGAATGGTGCGGTCCAGCTGCGGGCCGTCATTGATGCCCCTGCACAGAACGATCTGCCCGTTCATTGTGATATTGGCATCGTAAAATTTCTGCATCTTGTCCAGCAGATCCCCCGCGAACCGGTTGCGCAGCATCTGGCAGCGCAGGTCCGGATCCGTGGTGTGCACTGAAATATTCATGGGCGCCAGTTTATAGTAAATCACCCGGTCGATGTCCTCATAGGACATATTGGTCAGGGTAATGTAATTGCCGTTTAAGAAGGACAGCCGCGCGTCGTCGTCTTTAAAATAAAGGGTCTTGCGCATCCCCGGCGGCATCTGGTCGATGAAACAGAAAATACAGTTGTTGCGGCAGTGCCGGTATTCATCCATCAGGCCGTTTTCAAAATGCAGCCCCAGCGCCTGGGAGGAAATGCCCCGGAAGCGGACCGTCTGCCTGCTGCCGTCTTTTTTTTGCAGTTCCATCGTATTTTCCACGTCGTCTTCCACCAGAAAATGATAATCGAAAATATCCTTCACTTCTTTTCCGTTGATGGACAACAGTTCGTCTCCCACCGCAAAGCCTAAAGACGCGGCCGGAGAACCTTCTTCAATTTTGCAGATGATATGCTCCTTACGCATGGTGCTCCTTTATCGAAAACATGGCCGCCAAAAGCCCCCGTTTTCCTTTGCTGGCCCGATGGGAAAACAGCAGATCGCTGCTGCAGCAGGTGCAGATCCCGGCATCGGCGATATGGGGTTCCTGCAGACCGCTTTCCATGAGCGTCTCTTTCACCGCCTGCTGCAGATGCAGAAAAAAACGCCCGTTTCTTTGCTTCGCCACCGAAGCGCCTGCAAATGCTTCGTCAAATTTTTGGTAAAGTTCCTCGCTGACTTCGTAGCAATTTTCACAGATGGAGGGTGCGATCACCGCCAGCAGATCCGCCGGATCACTCTGATAACGCTCTTCCATGGCTTCCATGGTTTTCTGCGCGATGCGCCGGTCGGTGCCGCGCCAGCCGGAATGGACCAGCCCGATGGCTCTGTTTACCGGATCCAGCAGATACACCGGCACGCAGTCCGCATAAAAGGTCATCAGAATCAGTCCGGGCGTATTGGTAATCAGCGCGTCCGCATCCTCCGTAAATCCGGGCAGAAAAACGCCTCTGCCCCGGTCCTTTTCCGTCACTTCTTTCACTGCGGTGGAATGGGTCTGGTTAGACGCAACAATCCGGGCCGGATCCCACCCGAGGGCTTCGCAGAAAATGGACAGGTTGCGCCGGACGTTTTCCGGACTGTCTCCCGAGTGGGCAGACAGATTCATGGACGCAAAACAGCCTTCGCTGATGCCGCCTTTCCGGGTGGAAAAGGCATGTTCCGTCAGCCCGGTTTCGGAAAGCAGCGGAAATGTATAATACCATACCTGATCTTTTCGATGTAACACTGCTTTTTCACCCATCCGGTCAAAACGCCTCCCTGATATGTATCATCTGATCTCCCGAAAAGGAAATCACGTCAAACCGGCACGGCAGGCCGTATAAATTCCTGTGCCGGTACAGATATTCTTTCGCCGCCGCCCGGATCCGGCTGCGCTTCCGCGCGTCCACCGCCTCCAGTCCGCTGCCAAAGCCCTCATCCATCCTGTATTTGACTTCCACAAAAACAATCACGTCCCCTTCACGGACAATCAGATCGATCTCATACCGGGAAAGACGTTCATTGCGCGCCAGAATCTCACAGCCTTCCGCCGTCAGATAGTCCGCCGCCTTTTCTTCGTACAGGCGGCCCTTGGTTCTGTTATTTTCCAAAAGGTGCACCTTCCGTAAAATGCTGTATAAAACTCTTCCTGTGAATGGGACAGGGACCCAAAGTTCGAATCGCCTCGATATGGGCCGCCGTTCCGTATCCCTTGTGAATGGCAAATCCGTATTCCGGATAACATGCATCATATGCAAGCATCATCCGGTCCCTTGTGACCTTCGCTACAATGCTGGCCGCCGCAATGGAGGCGCTCCTTGCGTCTCCTTTGATAATGGGCAGCTGCCGGATAGGCACCTGCGGAATCCGCACCGCATCGTTGAGCAGCAGATCCGGCGTTACCTTTAATCCCTGAATGGCCAGCCGCATCGCTTCGTAGGTGGCCTGCAGGATATTGATTTCATCGATTCTTTCATGGCTGACACAGCCCACGGCCCAGCTGACCGCCTTTGCGCAGATCTCCTCATACAGCGCCTCTCTGCGGGCGGCGCTTAACTGCTTGGAATCATTCAGATACAGAATATCACAGTCTTTGGGCAAAATCACAGCCCCTGCCACCACCGGTCCTGCCAGCGGGCCTCTGCCCGCCTCGTCGATGCCGCAGATCAGTCCGCAGTCGCTGTACTGCCGCTCAAAGGTATACATTTCCAACATGCGCGCTTTTTCCGCCTCCAGCTTTTGCAGCCGCTTTCTGGCCGCTGCCACGGCAGCCTGCACGCCCTTTCTTTCGTCCCCTTCGTAGCGCGAGATAAAAGAAGGCAGCTCTTCCGCAGATGCTGCCTTTAATTCATTTTTGATCTCCGCAATGCTTTTTTCCATTCCGTCTGCTCCCGCCTGTGTTCTATTCAAGATTTTAATGATTCCCGGACGGAAATTCAAGAGAAATTTTTCCAATCCGCCCACTGCGGAAATCCTCCAGCAGCAGCCGGGACGCCTTCAGCAGATCGGGAGCGCCGCCGGCTTTCAGACAGTTGCGCAAGACCGCAATTTCCCCCAGCAGCTCCACCGGCTGTTTCTCACAGACGCTGATGTTATATTTTTTCTCCAGAAGGGCCGGATAGCGCTGCTGCAGATAAGACAGCAAAAGCACTGCCAGCTCCTCCAGTTGTATGATGTCGTCATTGATGGAGCCGATCATAGCCAGATGTATGCCGGTCTCCTCCGACTCGAATTTCGGCCACAAAATCCCCGGCGTATCCAAAAGTTCAATGTTTTTGTCAATCCGGATCCACTGTTTTCCCTTCGTGACCCCGGGCTTGTTTCCCGTCTTTGCGCAGCCCCTGCCCACAAAAGAATTGATAAAAGTGGATTTTCCCACGTTGGGAATTCCTAAAACCATGGCCCGCACCGGCCGGTTTTTAATACCCCGGCGGCGGTCCCGCTCAATCTTTTCCCTGCAGATTTCCGGAATCATGGCTTTCACTTCCGCCACGGACTTGGGATTTCTGGAATCCAGACACAAAACCCCGGTGTTTTTCGCGGCAAAGTATTCCTGATACTGCCGGCAGCAGGCATCGTCGGCCAAATCTGCCTTGTTCAGCAAAATCAGCCGGTATTTCTGCGCGCCCATGGAAGCGATGTCGGGATTCTGGGAACTTTCCACCGCTCTGGCGTCCAAAAGTTCGATAAACAGATCGATGAGCTTCAGATTTTCTTCGATCATCCTGCGCGCTTTGGTCATATGACCGGGGTACCACTGTATATTCATCACTGTCTCCTTAATTTCTCTAACTGCCCGGATAAATGAAAGGGCATACCTTCGTATGCCCTTTTTTCTCAGATACGCTCTTTTACTTTGGCTTTCTTGCCTACACGGTCGCGCAAGTAATATAACTTCGCCCGGCGAACCTTACCTCTGCGGATCACATCCACCTTTTCAATGTGGGGAGAATGGATCGGCCAGGTCTTTTCTACGCCGACGCCGTTGGAATTTTTCCGAACCGTAAAGGTTGCCCTGTTGCTTCCGCCCTGTTTTTTGATCACGATGCCTTCAAACATCTGGGTTCTTTCTCTGTTGCCCTCTTTGATCTTCGCGTATACCTTAACGGTATCGCCTACCTGAAACTGCGGAATGGTTTCTTTGCACTGCTCTGCTTCGATTTTACGGATAATATCGTTCATCATCGTTCCTCCTTGATTTTCGGACATTCATAATATACAAAACGCAGTCATTTGCATACCAGCGGACTATCTTAATATTTCGGCTGCATCCGGCAGTCGTACTTGAGTCGGAAGGCTTATGCGAAGCATAACTGGAATGCCTTCCGACGACTTGGCAGGTGTGCCCTGAAAGGGCGCGCGTGCCGTTACCTCAGCTATACTAGCACAGGATATATTGTTTTGCAAGTTTTTTTTCTTCTTCGCTGAGATCCGCCGCTGCCAGCAGGTCCGGACGCTGCCGTGCCGTAGCGATCACGGACTGTTCCCTGCGCCATTTCCGGATATTTTCATGGTGTCCCGAAAGCAGGACTTCCGGTACTTGTTTGTCCCGCCAGACCTCCGGCCGGGAATACTGCGGATATTCCAGCAGATGCCCCTCATGGCTTTCCTCCGATGCGGACGCCTCGTTGGACAAAACCCCCGGCACCAGCCGCGCCACCGCGTCCATGACCACCACCGCCGCGATTTCTCCGCCAGTCAGCACATAGTCGCCAATGGAAATCTCATCCGTCACGATCTCATCCAGTACCCGCTGATCCACGCCTTCATAATGTCCGCAGAGAAAGACCAGTTCCTCCTCTGCCGCCAGTTCCTTTGCCAGTCCCTGGTGAAACACCCGACCCCTGGGCGACAGATAAATGACCCGGGTCTTCTCCTTTAATCCGCGGGCCACCGCCTGATAGCAGTCATACACCGGCTGCGCCTGCATCAGCATCCCCGCGCCGCCGCCATAGGGATAATCATCCACCTTGCCGTGCTGGTTCAGGGTATAGTCCCGGATGTTTACAGTTTCGAGGCTGATGAGCCCCTGCTCCGCTGCCCGTTTCATGATGCTGTTGTGAAAGGCCTGTTCCACCATTTCCGGAAACAGTGTCATTACATGAAATTTCATAAGCACCTCTTACAGATCCCGCAGGCCGTCCAAAAGATGCACCGTCATGGTGCCCCGGGCGATATCTACGTTTCGAATACAGTCCGCAATGGCCGGAATCAGCAGATCTTTTCCGGAAGCTTCCCGTACCACATAGACGTCGTTGGCGCCGGTGGTTATCACGTCCTGCAGCACGCCCAGCGGCCGGTTCTCTTCATCACAGACATGCAACCCCAGCAGTTCAGAGATAAAATATTCGTTTTCTTCCAGCGCCACCGCGTCTTTCCGCGGAACAAACAGTTTTTTTCCCTTCAGATATTCCACCTGATTGATATTGTCATATTCCTGAAAGGAAAGCAGCACCAGATTTTTCATGAACCGGACGCTACGGATATGAAGCGTTTCGAAATCTTTGTCCTTTTCCACCAGCACTTCTTTCAGCTTCTTAAACCGTCCGCTGTCGTCTGTAGTGGGAAAAACCTTCACTTCACCCCGGATCCCATGGGTGGCGGTGACCGCGCCCACCTGCAAATATGCCTGCTGCATCCGTATCCCTCCTACTTGTATAAATAAATAGGTAAAATCAGAAAAGCTGCTGTATCCTGCAGCAGCTTTCCTGATCGTACTTACGCAATGTCCACAAAAACCTTTGAATCTTCTTTAAAGGACGCCGCCTTTACCACGGTCCGGATCGCTTTCGCAATACGTCCGTCTTTTCCGATCACTTTGCCCATATCTTCAGGCGCGACCTTCAACTCCAGACAAATGCCTTTTTCTTCCTGCTTTTCCGTCACTACGACGGCTTCCGGATGATCTACCAGATTTTTTGCGATAACTTCCAATAATTCTTTCATAATGTCCTCCGATTACCGGATGCCCGCGATCTTTAACAGCTTATCTACGACTTCCGTCGGCTGCGCGCCGTTGGCCAGCCACTTCTTTGCCGCTTCTTCGTCAATCTTAAATTCGCTGGGATCCATATTGGGATTGTAGGTACCGATTTCCTCAATAAATCTGCCGTCTCTGGGGGATCTGGAATCCGCCACTACAATCCTGTATACAGGATATTTTTTCTTACCCATTCTCCTTAATCTCATTTTTACAGCCATTTTTCATTTCCTCCTTGTATAAATACCTTACTTTTTTCTTTATATCCACTGCTTCTTTTTGATCAGAAATCGAAACAGGAGACTGTACACGTTTGTTTAAAAGGAAAACGGAAACGCGTTCTTTTTCCCGAACATGCCCCGTTTGCCGCCCCTGCCGTTCATCATGCCGGGGAGCTGTTTCATCATCTTGCGCACCTGCTCAAACTGCTTACAGAGACGGTTGACATCCTGAATTTCCACGCCTGCGCCGGCGGCGATCCGCTTCTTTCTGGACGGATTTAACAGATCAGGATTGGCCCGCTCCGCAGGGGTCATGGAAAGAATGATGGCTTCGATCCTGCCCATCTGCTTATCGTCCACCTGGGATTGAATATCCGCCGTATTCAGATTGCCCGGCAGCATGGACAAAAGGCTTCCGATCCCACCCATTTTTTTCATCTGATTCATCTGATCCAGAAAATCGTCAAAACCGAAAGCGGCTTTCTGAATCTTCCGGGTCAGTTCCTTTGCCTTCTGCGCATCGTACTCATCGCTTACCTTGTCGATCAGCGTAAGCACGTCGCCCATCCCCAGGATACGGGAGGCAATGCGGTCCGGATAAAAGAGTTCCAGATCCGAAACTTTTTCTCCCATGGCCGCAAACAGCACCGGTTTATCCGTCACCTTTCTGACAGACAGGGCCGCGCCGCCTCTGGCGTCGCCGTCCATTTTCGTCAGAATCACGCCGCTGATGGACAGCCGTTCATCAAAGGTTTTCGCCACATTGACGGAATCCTGACCGATCATGGCGTCCACCACCAGGATCGTATCGTCAACGGCTACGGCTTCCTGAATCCGCTGCAGCTCCTGCATCAGCGTCTCATCGATCTGCAGCCGTCCCGCCGTATCGATCAGCACCAGATTGAAGCCGTTTTTCTTTGCGTGCTCCACGCCGGCCTTTGCGATATCCACCGGATCCTTCTGGCTGCCCATGGAAAATACCTCGATCCGATTGGCCTCGCCCAGCACCTGCAGCTGTTTGATGGCTGCGGGCCGGTATACGTCGCAGGCAATCATCAGTACCCGTTTGCCCTTTTTCGTATATTTTACGGCCAGCTTTGCCGCCGTGGTAGTCTTGCCGGCGCCCTGCAGGCCCGCCATCATAATGATATGAAAGTCCGGCCGAAGTTCCAGTTCCACCGGCGACGCGCCCATGAGCTGGGTCATCTCGTCCCGGACGATCTTGATGACCATCTGGGCGGGATTCAGTCCGTTCAGCACTTCCTCCCCCACCGCCTTTTCGGTGACGGATTTAATGAAGTCCTTCACAACCTTAAAGCTGACGTCCGCTTCCAGCAGGGCAATCTTGACTTCCTTCATCGCCAGCTTTACGTCGGCTTCGGACAGCTTTCCCTTGCCTCTTAAATTTTTAAATACGTTCTGCAGCTTTTCGCTCAGACTCTCAAATGCCATAATTCCCTCTTACAATTCATTGCATATCCTGTCAATTTCCGATTCCACGAAGGAAAGACGCGCTTCGTCTTTATCTTTCCGGTAGGCCTGCAGCGTGCGTTTCAGTTCCGAAAGCTTATCTTCCAGCATCCGATACTGCGCCACCATATGCAGCTTTTCCTCGTAATGTTCCAGAATCCCGCTGCAGCGCTTGAAAGTCTCAAACACGCCCTGCCTCGATATGCCCCGTGCCTCCGCGATTTCCGCCAGAGAGAGGTTTTCAAATACATACATCTCGTATATTTTTTTCTGATTTTCATTCAGCAGCTCACCGTAAAAATCATACAGCAGCGACTGATGTAAAATCTCATCCATTTCGATTCACCTGTACGATATTACAATAAAAAAAAGAAGGTGTCAAGCAAAAAAACTTTACACCTTCCCATTCTTTTCGGAAAAACCGCCGATCAGCGCCGCCGCGCCGTAAATACCGGCGTCGTTTTTCAGTTTTGAAATCCGTATTTCCGTATCTTTCGCTTCCGGATAGACAAAGGTCTGATAAAGTTCCCGGGCCCGCTTTACCACCACGTCTCCCGCATTGGAGACGCCGCCGCCGATGACAAACACCGCGGGGTCCGCCACGTCCGCAATCAGCGCACAGCCCTTCGCCAGTTTTTCGCTGAACCGTTCATAGGTACGAAGGGCGGCGGATTTCAGCGGTTCCGTGGTCTGGTCAATGTACTGCATGGCCGTAAAGATTTCCACCGGGCTGTATCCCCCCGACATCCGGGTAATCCCCCGGGCGGAACAATACTGTTCCAGACAGCCGTACCGTCCGCAGCTGCAGGGCACACTTTCCGCCTCGTCCACCTGCATATGTCCGAATTCCGCGGCGCAGCGGTGAGCGCCGGTCAGCAGTCTGCCACCTACAATGATACCGCCGCCTACGCCGGTTCCCAGGGTCAGAAAGGCCATGGAGTCATATGCCTTACCCTCTCCGAAAATATATTCTCCCAGCGCGGCGCAGTTAGCGTCATTTTCCATGCGGATTTCCATCGGCAGAAAGCGCCGCATACTGCCGGTCACGGAAATCTGATCCAGCTGCAGATTTTCCGCGCCGTGGATCACGCCTTTTTCGTCAATGGTTCCGGGACAGCCGATACCGATGCCGGCCACCTCTTCTTCAGAGATACCCATACGTTCCATGTCTACCAGCACGGCGCCGGCCACATAGGGCGCCATTCGTTCCGCGTACTTGGAGGCGTCCACCGGCAGCTGCCACTTTTCCAATAGCGTGCCTGTTTCATCAAACCGGCCCAGCTTGACAAAGGTACCGCCGATATCGATGCCGTAAATGTATTTCATGCTTTGCTCCAATCAAACAGCGCCTCTACAAATTCGTCCGGATCGAATTTTTCCAAATCCTCCACCGTTTCTCCGACGCCGATATATTTCACAGGAATATTCATCTCCGACTGGATTGCTACCGCAATACCGCCTTTGGAAGTTCCGTCCAGCTTGGTCAGAATGATGCCGGTCAGATGGGTCACCTGGCTGAATTCCTTTGCCTGTACCAGCGAATTCTGGCCAAGGGAAGCGTCCAGTACCAACAGCACTTCTTTTTCTGCCTCCGGATATTCCGTGCTGATGATCCGGTTGATCTTGGCAAGTTCCTGCATCAGGTTCTTTTTATTGTGCAGCCTGCCGGCAGTATCCGCCAGCAGGATATCCGCCTGCTTCGATTTGGCGGAAGCAATGGCGTCGTAGATCACCGCCGCCGGGTCCGCGCCCGTACCGGCTGTAACAATATCCACCCCGGCCCGCTGCGCCCATTCCTGCAGCTGCTCCGTGGCGGCTGCCCGGAAAGTGTCCGCCGCCGCCAGCATCACCTTTTTGCCGTCGTCCTTTAAACGGGAGGCCAGCTTGCCGATGCTGGTGGTTTTTCCGACGCCGTTGACGCCCACTGCCAGCACCACGGAAGGACCTTCTTCAAACCGGTATGCGTCTTCCGGCATCTTCATGATCTCTTTGATAATGCTGATCAGAAGATTTCTGCACGCTTCCGGCTCCCTGATTTTCTGCGCATCCACCTGCTGTTTCAGCCGGTCCATGATGACGGAAGTGGTTTTGATGCCAATATCTCCCATGATCAGAATTTCCTCCAGTTCTTCATAGAAGTCGTCGTCGATTGAAGAAAATCCTTTGAAAATGGAGTCGATGCCGTTTACGATATTTTCTCTTGTTTTCGACAGGCCTCTGGCCAGTCTGCTGAAAAAGCCCTTCTTTTCTCCCATATAAACTCCTTTTTTATGCTTCCAGCTGCTCTTCGATCAGATTGACAGACACCAGCGCCGATACGCCCTTTTCCTGCATCGTAATTCCGTATAGCCGGTCTGCTGCCGCCATAGTGCCTTTCCGGTGGGTAATGACAATAAACTGTGTATGTCTGGTCAGTTTTCCCAGATATTTTGCAAACCGTGTAATATTGGAATCATCCAGCGCCGCCTCGATCTCATCCAGCAGACAGAAAGGCGAAGGTTTGAGGTTTTGAATCGCAAACAGCAGCGCAATGGCCGTCAGCGCCTTCTCTCCGCCGGAGAGCTGCATCATGTTCTGCAGTTTCTTTCCGGGAGGCTGGGCGGTAATGGAAATAGACGCATCCAGCACGTCGCCGGTCTCATCGATCAGTTCCAGTGTTCCCTTTCCGCCTTCAAACAATTCCCTGAAAGTTTTATGAAACTCTTTCGAGATCTGCTCGAAGCTTTCCTGAAACTGTCTGCGCATACCGGTATCCAGTTCTTTAATCACGCTTTGCAGCGCATTTTCCGACTTTTCGATATCATCGTGCTGTTTTGTCAGAAATTCGTAGCGTTCCAGCGTTTCCTTATACTCCTCAATGGCATTGACATTGACGGTACCCAGCGCTTTGATTTCATTTCGCAGTTCTTTGACCCGGCGTCTCAATTCCTGATCGGAAACGCCCTCGCGGTACAGCGTTTTTGCCGTCTCGTAGGTCAGCTCGTATTCCTCCCACATATAATTAATGAAACGGCTGCGGTTTTCCTCCGCCCGTTCGATCTGGGAACCCAGCCGGAATGCCTCTTTATCCAGCGATGCAATTTCCCCGGACAGGGATTCCCGCTGATCCAGCAGTCTGGTATGGGCCTCAGCAAGTTCCTGCTTCTGCCCTTTATACCTGCCCAGAACTTCTGTATACGCCTCGCTCTGCTTTCTGCATTCCTCCAGCGTTTCTTTCAGTTCCTCCCTATGGGATTTCCGGTCAGCCAGCGACTGATCCATGCGTTTCATTTCCTCATCGATCTGCTGTTTTTCCTTCTGTACCAGTGCCAGATCGCCGGATAGTCTCTGGATACTGGCATCGGTGAATTCAATGGCCTGGGTTTTCTTCTGCCGCTCCGTCTGAATATCCGCCAAATGGCTCAGCAGTTCTGTCTCTGATTTTCCTGCGCTGTCCAGTGTCCGGCGCAGTTCGGCCAGTTTCGTTTCCAATGCTTCTTTCTGTTCCGCAAAGGAAAGCTGCTTATCCTGGCTGCGAATCTGTTCGGCTGCCACCTGCTGCTGTTCTTCCGCCAGCTTCTCCAGCAAAAGCTCCAGCGAGGTAATCTGCGTTTCGGTCTCCGCCATCTCACCCGTCAGATTTTTCAAATTGATGTTCAACGTATTTTCCCGCAGCGACAATGCCTGCCGCTGCTCCGCATTTTTACTAAGCTGCAGCCGGTAGGCGTCCCGCTCCGTCTTCTTTTCGGCGATCTGCGCTTCGATTTCTTCTGTCTGGGCTTTGTATTTTTTTACCCGCGCACTCACCTCGGCCAGCTCTCTTTTTCTGCCGAGGAAATTGTTGTTGTGCTTAAACGCGCCGCCTGTCAGTGAACCGCCGGGGGCTAAGAACTCTCCGTCCAGCGTCACGATCTTTAACCGGTAGCGAAATGCTTTTGCCAGCGCCTTTGCGTGTTCGATCTCATCCGTTACCACAATGGTTCCCAGCAGATATTCCGCGATCTTACTGTATTTTTCTTCATACTGTACCAGCGACGACGCCAGCCCGATCACGCCTTCCGCGGTCAGAGCGTCCTCATACTCGAATTTTTTCGGACGGACCGTAGTCAGCGGCAGAAAGGTAGCGCGGCCGTAATGATTTTCCTTCAGAAAAGCAATCATATCCGTGGCGGTTTTTTCGTCCTCGGTTATAATATTCTGAATATTGCCGCCCAATGCAATTTCAATGGCCGTCTCATATTTTTTTTCTGTCTGTATCACGTCCGCAACCACGCCCGCAATGGCAGGTACCTGTGCTTTCTGCTCCATGATTTTCCGGACGCTGTTGCCGTATCCTTCATAATACTCCGTAATATTATGCAGAGATTCCAGTTTTGATACCTCCCGGTAATACCGGTTCTGCCGGTCTACCAGCGAAAGGTTCTGCTTCTGCATCCATGACCGGATTTCGTCCAGATGCGCCTCTGTCTCCTGCTGCTCTTTGCGGGCCGCTTCTTTCTGTCCGGCGATCTCCGCATATGCCTGCTTCTGCGCTTCCTGCGCCTCGGTCAGGCTTTTGATCTTCGCCTCGGCTTCCCGGATGGAATCCTCCGCCGCCTGCTTCTGCTCTTTCAGATGGGAGGTCATGGTCCCATAGCGTTCCTGATTGGCCGCTTCCGCCGCATCATCATGCAGCAGCGCCAGGATCTGCCCGTTGATCCGGTCGCAGGCCGCATTACCATCCTCAACGTCCTGCTGCACTTTGTGTATTTCATCCAGCAGATGCTGCTGCTTTTCTTTCAGTTCCGTATCTTCCAGCTGATACTGCTGCTTTTCCGCTTCCAGGGACTGCTGTTCTTTCCGCAAATCCGCCAGCCGCGTTTCCAGCTGTCCGATCCGGGTGCTGTTTCTGTTGTCATTGGACACGGCTGCGCTGATCTGCTCTTCCACCAGACGCAGTTCCCCTTCCAGCTGCTCCTTTCGAACCGTAGTTTCGTTGCAAAGCCGGGTAATTTCCTCGATTTTCTCATCGCTTTCGCCGATATGGCCCTGCATTTCCTGATACTGCGCTTTTACCGCCTCATAGGAGGCCTTTGCCTGCGCCAGCGCATCATTTGCCGTCTGCAGCTTTTCCGACAGGCTTTCCAGCGTTTTTGCGGTTTTCTGAATGTCCGCCAGAAACAGATTGACGTCATAGGTTTTCAATTCATCCCGCTTGGAAAGATAGAGCTTCGCAATCTCTGCCTGTTTTTCCAGAGGGGACAAATGCTTTTCGATTTCCTTTAATATATCCTTGACACGGCTTAAATTCTGCCGCTCTTCTTCCAGCTTTTTCTGTGCCGTGGCTTTTCTTCTCTTAAATTTCACAATGCCGGCCGCCTCGTCGAACAGTTCCCGGCGTTCCTCCGGTTTTCCCGACAGAATCCGTTCGATCTGTCCCTGTCCGATAATGGAATAGCCTTCCTTGCCGATGCCCGTATCATAAAACAGCTCCTGCACATCCCGCAGCCTGCACGCAGTTCCGTTGATCAGATATTCGCTCTCGCCGCTGCGGTACAGCCGGCGGCTGACCTTCACTTCCTCATAATCCACAGCCAGAGCGTGATCCGCATTGTCCAATGTAATGGAAACCGAAGCATAACTCATGGGCTTTTTCAGTTCGGTTCCGGCAAAAATCACATCCTGCATACTGGCGCCCCGCAGCTGTTTGGTCCGCTGCTCTCCCAGCACCCACCGTACCGCGTCCGCCACATTGCTTTTACCGCTTCCGTTGGGTCCCACAATGCCTGTCACGCCGTTATGAAATTCGAAAAGAATCTTATTTGCAAATGATTTAAACCCGTATATCTCAATCGACTTTAAATACATGGTGTCTCCTGTCCGTTCAGTTTCAGAATCGCATGATAGGCCGCTGCCTGCTCCGAAGCTTTCTTTGTGGATCCTTCTCCCGTGCCGATCACCTGCCCGCCCAGCAGGGCCTCGGTAATGAAACGCTTTGCGTGATCCGGGCCTTCCTCTCTGACCAGCCGGTAATGCAGCGGCTGCGCATAAGAAGACTGCACCAGTTCCTGCAGCGTCGTCTTGCAGTCATAAAACAGCTCGATTTCCCGCAGATTGCACAACACAAACCGATTGATAAAATCCACGGCACTGTCCATCCCGCCGTCCAGATAAATGGCGCCGATCAGTGCTTCAAATGCATCGGAAAGGACGGAAGGCCGCTTTCTGCCCCCTGTATTTTCCTCGCCTTTTCCCAGGTAGAGAAACTGTCCGAGACTGATTTTCTGCGCGCACAGAAACAGCGTCTGTTCGCACACGATACTGGCCCTCTTTTTTGTCAGCTTTCCCTCCGGAAATTCCGGATGCTGTGCAAACAGATAGTCGCTTACCGTCAGTTCCAGTACCGCATCCCCCAGGAATTCATACCGTTCATTGTTTTCCCGCCGGTTGACCTGCATTTCATTGGCATAGGAACTGTGGGTCAGAGCCGTCTCCAGCTTTGACGGATCCTGAAAATGATATGCAATGATCTGTTCCAGCCGCCTTGTATCTACCATTTTAAATTCACCTTACTTCTATTGTCGGGAAGCATCAACATTCCAGACGTTTCCATCCTGCCTCTGCATTAAGAAAGAACCCTGCGAAAGCAGGATTCTTTCAACTGATTCGTCTGTACAATCGTTTTTCATCCCGAAACACAATCTGATTAAAGGGCGGCCTGAATTTTATCCCATGCCTCGCCTACCGTTGCGATTTCGTCTGCATCTTCCGGTGAGATCTCAATGCCGCATTCATCTTCTATTCGCATAATGATCTCAAGCATATCCAGAGAATCCGCATCCAGATCATCTACAAAGCTGGCATTCTCCGTAATGCTTGATAAATCCTTTTCCGTTACGTCTGCAATAATTTCACAAAGCTGATTAAAGTCCATTTTCCTCCTCCTTCTGTGCTGCGGTTCCCATATTGGCGCGGATAATGCCTGTAACGTCATTTTTTACATAGGACAGACACTGCAGACAGGCGTTTTTGATTTCCTTTGCCGTCGCATTGCCGTGACACTTGATCACCAGCTCTTTGCAGCCCAGCAGCGGTGCCCCGCCATGTTCCGCGGCATCAAACTTCGCCAGAGTCTGCTTCAGGCCGCCTTTGATCAGCAGCGCGCCCAGTTTCATTTTAAAAGAAGAAACCAGCATGGATTTTATAACATGCATCAACAGCTTGCTGGTACCTTCATAGGTTTTCAGGAAAATATTGCCCGCAAATCCGTCGCAGACCACGATATCCGCGGCGCTCTGGGGAATCTCTCTGGCTTCCACGGAACCGATAAAATGAATGCCTTCCTCCGCCTTGAGCAGCGGAATCGCCTCCTGCACCAGCGCATTTCCCTTTTCTTCTTCCGTTCCGATATTCATAATGCCTACCGTCGGATCCGCAATGCCCACCGCATGCTTTAAATACAGCGTGCCCAGCCGGGCGAACTGGCACAGATGCGATGCTCTGACATCTACATTGGCGCCGGAATCCAAAAGCAGGGTCGCGCCCTTCGCACAGGGTACCATGGCGCCGAAAGGCGTTCTGTCAATCCCCCGCAGCTTGCCGATAATGGCAATACCGCCCACCAGCACGGCGCCGGAATTGCCCGCGGACAAAAAGGCGTCCGCTTTTCCGTCCCTGACCAGCCGCATGGCGACCACCATGGAGGAATCCTTCTTCCTGCGAATCGCATTGACGGGATGCTCGGACATTTCGATCTGCTCCGACGCAGGCACAATTTCCAGCCGGTCCTGGGGATAGCTTTCCTTTTCCAGAACCTGACGGATCCGCGTCTCGTCTCCTACCAGAAATATATATAATTCTTCTGAAGCGCCCAGCGCTTTGACTGCACCTTTGACAATCTCCACCGGGGCGTTGTCTCCGCCCATGGCGTCCACAGCCACTTTAATCAAACGACTCATAACATCCTCCATCTTATGTAGTAGATAATACTAAAGCTGACCCGATAAATCAATCATTTTTCAAAAAATTTTCAGGGTTCTCCTGAATTTGCGCCGCTGAAACGCTTCGCCATGCAGTGCATATCTTTCATCGCTGTTCGAATCGACGCAGGCGCCGCCGGATCGGCAAACAGTATGCATGCATAAGCGCCGATGGCCTTTTTCTGCCAGCGATACAGCGTAGACATGGCAATTTCCCGGCCAAACTTCTGTCCGAGGGCTTCGCATAGTTCCAGCCTGCTGCAGTGTTTTCCTGTAAAATAACCGCAGAGCAGGACCTGGCCAAGCTTTTCTCCTTCCGGATGGGAATGCCGCAGCTGCGCCAGCGCCGCATCCATGATCCGCAGTGCCTGTTTTATACGGGTACGCCCTTCTTCCGGCAGACAGTCTGACAGAAATTTCAATTCTCTATAGGCTTTCAGCCATTCTCCGGTTTCCGCCACCGGTCCCACCTTCAGCGAAGATTTTTGCATTCTGTAATTCTCCTATTATTTTAGTTGTGTTTTGAATTATAGTATGCTTTTCCTGTTCTGTCAAGCCGTCTTAAAAGCCGGGAAACGATGCCGGAAAATGTAAAGGGCCTTCCGAATTTCTTCGGAAAGCCCTGATTGTTTTGTTTAATCCTGCGGAATAATTTCTCTTTTATTGTAAGATCCGCATGCTTTGCAAACTCTGTGCGGCATCATCAACGCACCGCATTTGCTGCACTTCACCAGACAAGGAGCGCTCATTTTCCAGTTGGCTCTTCTCTGATCACGATGACCTTTAGAGGATTTATTTTTCGGACAAATGGACATCTTTTGCACCTCCAATCCACGAATAATCACTTGCTTTTCTCAACACGCATCCAACATTATAACGGGAAGCGGATGAAATGTCAAACATTATTTTACCAGTTTTAAAGTTTCTCTGGCAATTGCAAGTTCCTCATTCGTCGGGATCACCACCACGGCCACCTTGGAATCCGGTGTGGAAATCAAAACTTCCTCACCGCGCTTCGCATTTTGCGTATCGTCGATAGCAATGCCCATGTACGCCAGATTTGCGCAGATCTGTTTTCTGACTGCGCCGTCATTTTCACCCAAACCGGCAGTAAAGGCAATGGCGTCCACGCCGTTCATAGCCGCGATGTAGCTGCCGATGTACTTCAGCACTCTGTAACAGAATACGTCAATGGCAGTTTTGGCTGCGGCATTGCCCTCGCCTGCCGCGCTTTCCAGATCTCTGAAATCGCTGGAAAGGCCGCCGGACAGGCCGTATACGCCGGATTCTTTATTGCAGAGGTTCATGACCTGGGCAAAGTTTAAGTTTTCCTTCTTGGCGATAAATTCCAGTGCGGAAGGATCCACGTCGCCGCAGCGGGTGCCCATCACCAGACCTTCCAGCGGGGTCAGACCCATAGAGGTATCGACTGATTTGCCGTGAAGCACCGCGGAAATGCTGGCGCCGTTGCCCAGATGGCAGACGATAATCTTCATATCTTCGATGTTTTTGCCCAGGAACTCCGCCGTCCGTTTGGAAACGAAGCTGTGGCTGGTTCCGTGGAAGCCGTACTTTCTGACCTTATAGTCTTCATACATTCTGTAAGGCAGGCCATAGAGATACGCTTCCTTCGGCATGGTCTGATGGAACGCCGTATCAAATACCGCCGTCATGGGGGTGCCCGGCATCAGTTCCATGCAGGCACGGATGCCGATCAGGTTGGCGGGATTGTGCAGCGGCGCCAGGTCGTTGCACTCTTCGATGGCAGCGATGACGTCGTCATTCAGCAATACGGAAGACGCGTATTTTTCGCCGCCGTGTACCACACGGTGTCCCACTGCGCCTACCTCGGACAGGCTGGCAATTACGCCGTGCCCTTTGTCCGTCAAAGCGTCCAGCACCGCCGAAATGGCCTGCTTGTGGGTGGGCATGGGGATTTCAAAGGTCAGCTTGTCCTTGCCCGCCGGCTGATACACCAGCCTGCTGCCGTCGATGCCGATGCGCTCGCATAAACCCTTGGCCAGCACCGACTCACTGTCGGAATCGATGAGCTGAAATTTCAATGAAGAACTTCCACAGTTAATTACTAAAATATTCATAATCAAATTCTCCCTTATTCATTCGGTAACGGCACACGCACCCGAAGGGCGCCCCTGCCATGTCGTTTATTCTGCGGCCTGTGCCTGTACTGCCGTGATGGCGACAACGCCGACGATATCCTCTGCGCTGCAGCCTCTGGACAAATCGTTGACCGGCTTTGCGATACCCTGGGTAATGGGTCCGTAAGCTTCCGCCTTGGCCAGACGCTGGGCCAGTTTGTAACCGATATTGCCCGCATCCAGATCCGGGAAGATCAGGACATTGGCCTTGCCTGCGATATCGCTGCCCGGCGCCTTGGACTGTCCCACCGAAGGAACGATGGCCGCGTCAAGCTGGAACTCGCCGTCCAGCTTCAGCGTCGGATTAGCTTCTTTTGCAATCTGGGTGGCCGCAACCACTTTGTCTACGTCCGGGTGAGATGCGCTTCCCTTGGTGGAATGGGACAGCAGCGCAACCACCGGCTCTTCCTGTACCAGCTGCTTGAAGGAATCCGCGGAAGACAGGGCGATGGCCGCCAACTCTTCCGGATTCGGATTCTGTACCAGACCGGAATCACCGAAAATGAAAGTGCCGTTTGCGCCGTACTCGCAGTCAGGCACAACGATAACGAAAAATGCGGAAACCAGCTTGGTGCCGGGTTTCGTCTTTAAGATCTGCAGGCAGGGACGCAAAGTGTCCGCGGTGGAATGGCAGGCGCCGGATACCATACCGTCGGCATCACCCATCTTCACCATCATAACGCCGTAGTACAGATACTGATGCAGCAGAATGTCTTCCGCCTGCTCCGGCGTCATACCCTTCTTGGAACGAAGCTCTACCAGCTTGTCAATATAGTCTTTTGTCTTCGGATTGTCCGCAGGATCAACGATGGTTGCCTTGGCAATGTCATAGCCTTTTCCGTTTTCCGCAACCTGCGCGCGGGAACCCACCAGAATGATATCCGCGATATCCTCTTTTAAAATCTGTTCTGCAGCCGCATAGGTTCTCTGATCTTCTGTCTCCGGCAGAACGATCACCTTTTTGTCGGCTTTGGCTCTTTGTTTGATTACATCAATAAATCCCATAGCTGTACTCCTTTTTTATTGTCATTTTTTGGAAAAACGTTTTGAAACTAAAGATTATGATAGCACAAACACGGGTGGGTTTTCAATCCCTTTCTGCGCATTGTCCGGATGGAAAACACTTATGTTGCAGACACAATCTTTCCGGCTTCCATGACAGTAATGGTGTCGCACAGCAGATCGATATCTTCCGCATAATGAGATGAGAAAATAATGGTCATTCCTTTCTCTTTAAATGACAAAAACAATTCTCTTATCTGCGCCACGCCATCCTTATCAAGCCCATTCAGCGGTTCGTCAAGGATCAATAAAGGAGGCGTTTCCATAATGGCCTGCGCAATTCCCAGACGCTGCTTCATTCCCATGGAAAACTTTCCTACATGTTTCTTACTGTCAGGATCCAATCCCACCAGCGAGATATTATCCCTGATCTGCTGTTTGGAAACTTTTCTCTGTATAGACGCAAGCATACGCAAATTTTTGTAAGCATTCATATTATCACAAAATCCCGGACGATCAATCATAATTCCGATATTCTGTGCTTTTTGCGGAGAGATTTTTTTTCCGTTGATTTCGATGATACCGCTGTCAGGAATCATAAAACCGCAGATACACTTAAAAAGAACGGTTTTTCCGGATCCGTTTCTGCCAATAATTCCATGGATTTGATTTCGTTCAAAAGCAATACTGACATCATCGACTGCCTTTGTTTCTTTAAATGATTTGCTGAGATTGGTAATACGAACCATAGGATCCATTGATACATCCTGCCTCCATTCATTCAATATTTAAATCATGTTTATAAAATTTTAAAAATGCAATGCATGCCAATACTGCAGCAGCACAAATGAGTGTGCGTATTGCCTGTATTGGATTCGGCGCCTGTCCGCTGCTGTAAATATCCAGCCCATTTAAACTGATCCATGAGAATGGAGAAATAAAATATAAAATACCGTGAAAGCTTAAATTTCCTAAAAAAGCGGCAAAATATGACAGCGAAACGAAAAAACCGCTCACAATATAAGCTGCATTTCCGGATACCATAATACGACAAAACATGATAACAATACCGATAAAAAACACGACCAGCACCATGAGCAGAAAGGAAAGTGCCGTTGCGGCAAGGGGTGTGTAATGTTGTACAATCATATTGTTGACGCCAAACCCGATGTTTGCATTGACATGCTCAAAAATGGTCTGCGGACTGGACGCAAGCGTATTTATTATTTTCCCCCATTGATTGGAAAAATCGGCGTTTGGCAAAACAGACATAACGGAAGCCAGAATAAAAAATGCTGCAGTCACGACCGATACAATAAAAATATATATTATCTTAGCAATATAATAAATACACCGATTCACTCGAATCATGACCGAAAAGATGTCTCGTTCCGTAAATGGAACATCAAAGAACAGATAAATTACCAGCGCGCCAAGAATGAGCAGCATCGACGGATTACTTATGAAAAACGGAAATACATAAGCGGATGTTTTCACACCATAAAAACGGGAAATATCATTTAATCCCCCAAATGTACAGACGGAAAACAAAAATGCCACAAGCAAAAATACCGCAAATTTTTTTGAAAAAAATAAGGTATGCAGAGAATAGGAAAGAAGACCCCAAATTTGTTTTATACTATGCATTCGAAATTCTCCTCCTTAATGCGATATATCCAAACACAAACGCCAGGATCGAGAGAACAGTCACAGCCATCCATTTGCACATGATTTCCATCATTGGATCTTTCATACCAACGGGACATTCCACCAGATAAGAAGGAATCATAAACTTCGGCATGTTTGTGGTGGCCGGAAATATTCTTGACAAAGTAAAGTAAAGAATAACGGGAACGGATATCGCGGCAAACCGATTCGGGATGATTGTGGACACAAACACCGCCATAACAGCCATCAGGGAACCGGACAATGACATATGAATCGTAAACAACGCCATTCCATGAAATACTTTTCCGTCCATCATCAGTTGTTCATATGCATAATATGTATGGGGCTGCGTAAAGACAGGAAAGAAATTCATGAAAATCAGTATGAATAATAATTGTGAAAGAAGCATGACGATAAAACCATTCAGAAAACTTACGATGATTTTATTCAACAGATACACGCCCGTTCCTGTTCTGATTGTAAATAATCTGATCGAATTTGTCTCAAATTCTTCTGCAAGACTGGAAGCAAAAGGCAGAATGGGAACAACGCAGATCAACAGACTCACCACGCCGCTGCCCACCAGCGATTTATCCAGCAAATACCACACTGAACTGTTTTCATTCATCAGTCCGGAAACTGTGCCGCTCATGATCAGTGTGGTAAGCAGAACACAAAAGCACAGCTTTTTATTCAAACTATGCTTCAAAAATGTACAAAACAAGTGCAATCCTTTCAAATTCCCGCCTCCGTCGATAAAATCAGTTCTCCGTTCAAAGCGGAGATCACCATGGATTCATCCGTATTTTGCGGAAGCTCCGTACCTATGGAAAAGACATACGCCGGCTGCGCATACATACCGTCTGCATCGAACGTAACAACATAATTCAAAGTAATATTTGTTATGGTTGTTGTCTCTGTATGTATACTTTGATTATAATCATTAATAAAGACGTTCAGCGCAGCCTGTGGCGAGATCACCTTATCTTTTTTGATTTTACTGCCAATCTCATACATTTGGACAAATCTTGCCTCCACCATCCGACCTTCTGATAAAATCATATTCGATTCTGTGTAGGTTTGGTTGCTGCCTGTCCCCCAGGGAAAAGCAATGAAGGGAATATCGTCAACCATCTGTGATAAACCGATAACAGCATACTGCACCGCCGGATCATAAATAATCTCATTCTGATCTGCAAATTCATTGACGTATTCATCTCCGGACGTCTTTACAAATTCATTTAATGCTGCTCCCGTCAATGTATGCACCTGATCAACTTTCATCTGATCAAGTCCGATATCCTGCAGTAAAGAAAGCGCCTCTGCCTCTGTATCCGAACCTTCCTCCGTCGCCATGGCTCCCATTTCTCCGGCAGCATCTAAAATAGGATTCGAATGTACAGAAATATCCGAGTAAGTGAAGCCGCCACATAACGCTCCGGTATCATCCAGAATATAGAGTACCCCATTCCCCTTTTCATATCGCTTACCAATGGCATCCTTTTCCCGAAATGAATCCGGATTCATTTGAAAATTATTCAACAAACTGTCACTATCCATGGTTTTATAGGAAACTTTATATACGGATGCTTTGGCCGGTATGTGATCCGGGAAATCCGCGTTCACCACCAGAGTCTCCGGAATTGGCAAAGGTTCATCGGACAGTATATTGTCAGCACTGGAACAGCCGGACAACAATATGAACAAAAACAATGTCAACAGGATCAGTAAGCGCTTCATATGTCCCCTCCTCTTCATTAAAACATATATAGCCTAAGAGTGAGAAATACCATTCTTAGGCTATAAAAATCAACAATACTTTTTAGTTACTCCAAGTTCCTTCAACACCATACGCCTGCCACGAACCGGTCATATTGGGATATGCAGACAGACAATATTTAATTCCCGTTCCTCCGTATCCCGAATTCCAAGTAAAAACATGTCTGGATCCATCTGAAATTGTAATAATATTTGTTGCTAAAATTTCACTGATTCTTTTTGTAGACAGAAAATAAGCGGTTGGCAACGAATTATATGTGGGATTTACATACGGGGTGGTTTGTGAACTTTTCTCTTGCAATGTAGTAGACTGCATACTGCCAACAAATTTATCTGGTATTGTAAATTAAAATGAATAAGCCGATGCAGTAACAGGTATAAAAAATGTTGTAACAAGTAAAGTCATGATGCATAAAAATATCTTCCTTGTTCTCATTATAATCCTTCTTTTGATAATTAATAGTATAATATATTTACGTTTATTATAATATCATTTATATTCTAAAAAATAAATAGTTATATTAAACAACAATATATTATATATTAAACAAAAATTACTGAACACATTCTAATGTTTATCTTTTATAATGATTCACTACACTTGCAAACCCGGGCAGAAATGGTATACTCTAATCATCCATTTTCAGATGAACCGGGGAGCGTCCTATGCATATTTCAGCCATCATTGCAGAATTTAATCCCTTTCATAACGGCCATGGCTATCTCATAGAGCAGGCGAAGCAGGCAGGCGCAGACGTCTGCCTTGTTGTGATGAGCGGGGATTTCGTGCAGCGGGGGGAACCGGCGCTGCTGGATAAATATGCCAGAACCCGGATGGCACTGCAAAACGGCGCGGATCTGGTGATAGAGCTGCCTGTGCTGTCTGCCACGGCCAGTGCCGAAGGCTTTGCAGGGGGCGCCATATCTTTGATTGATGCATTGGGCGCCGTAGGCAGTCTGGTTTTTGGCTGTGAAGATGCGGATCTGGAACTGCTTACGGAAATCGCCGCCTTACTGCTGGATGCACCGGCAAACTTTACACAGGAAATCAAAGAAGCCTGCGCTGCGGGGCTTTCCTATCCGGCGGCCAGAGCCGCCGCCATAAGGCGCAGACTTCCCAACGTCAGCGATACGATTTTAAACAGCCCCAACAACATTCTGGCCATCGAATATCTGAAAGCGCTGCAGGCAAACGGCAGCCGAATCCGGCCCGTTGCCATTGCAAGGATCGGCGCTGGCCACCGCGACCAAAAGCTGCATGATAGATTTTCCTCCGCTTCCGCCCTGCGAAAGGCGCTGCGGCAGGGGCAGGATGTGGCAGAAGCTGTCCCCGCAACTGCCTGTGAAATTTTAAAATCCTATGAAAAGCAAAGGGGATTTCTCTTCGAAGAAGATATCTTTTCACTGCTGCTGCCCAAACTTTTGCAGCAGGACGCTGAGAGACTTTCCCGCTATGGAGACTGCAATCCGTTTCTGTCCAATCGGATCAAAAACTGCTGTTTCGCAGTCAAGAATTATGGGGATTTACTGGCGCATCTAAGTTCCAGGGACTATACCCTCTCCCGTATCAAGCGGGTACTGATTCATATATTACTGGAAATCCACCGGGAGGATTATCCTAACGGCAGCCGCATAGACCACCGCGCTCATTACGGGCGGGTGCTGGGCTGTAAGGACAAGGCGCTGCTTTCCCTGCTTTCGAAGCAGGCGCAGATTCCGCTGATTACCAGGCTGTCCACCCAGATGCCTGCCCTTGAACCTGCTGCCGCGGAAAGGCTGCAGAAAGATCTGGACACGGCCCATCTCTACGAAGCCCTTGTCTGCGCCAAATACGGCTGTCCCCCCATGAATGAATACAAAAGGCCGCTGATGGTTTAACCACCAGCGGTCTTTTTCTGCATTATTTGCTCAAGATAAACTGAAAAGCAGTTCTGTTATCCCTCTATACCATTTGCCGGTATGTCCAACAATGCTGCATCCTGATCTCTGCGCCCATAGATTACTGCCGTAATCCACACCGTTTTTTCTTCTTCGTCAACTAAATAGTAAACAAGGAAATTCTTAACGGGCATTTTGCGGATGCCCTTTGTACACCACGGTTCTTCCTCTGTAAGAGGATATCTTGACGGCATAGAGTCCAGCTTTTCGATTTCGCATTGTAGAGTATCTGCCCATTTCTGTGCAGTTTCCGGTTCTAACAGAATTTTGGAAATATACTGTACCGTTTCTTCGATTTGCCCGATTGCCTGTACGGTCAGCTTCACCTTATAACGCATATTCAAATTCCCTCATGAATTTTAGCAAAGGCTTCGTCTACGGACAGTCCCTCGCCGGATTTCGCCTGACTATATCCTTTTTCCATCATTGCGTTAAACTGCTCGTCGGTCAGACTGTCTCTCGTGGGCACTTTAGGTACGGTGAGAGAATACGGAACGCCGCCCGTCATAATGATTTGTCTGTACAAAGTATCTATAAGGACTGAAACGGGCAGTCCTATCCTATCCAAAACCGCTTCCGCCTGCCGTTTGATTTCCGGCTGAATGCGAGCTGTTACGTTTGCGCTTTTCGTTGCCATAGTAAGCACCTGCCTTTCTGCTTATAATAATACCATATTGTATGGCGAATTGCAATACAATATCTAGGGGTTCATAAAAACATAGAAAACACAAAAGACCGCTGATAGTATAATCTATCTTATGAGTTGATTTTGCAATGCAAATGGCATATCATATATGTACAGCTGATAAAGAAAGGGATCATTTTATGGCAAATACAACAACAAATTTCAACGACCGCATGTTACGACCAGATCAGCCCAACAAAGAAACAATTGCTGCTATGTTAGAAGCAGAGCGGATTGCACGTGATCCAAACGTAAAGCACTATTCCGATGTAGAAGAAGCACTCCGGGAGCTGAAGCGATGAACCGCAATATTGCCGGGACGCACAGTGACCTGTTCGGAAAATAATATGCTCTAAAAATTGAATACCCGTTTCCGATACAGCAGGTACATTCCTGCCGCCGGAAACGGGCATTTGCTTTTATTGTTTGAATTTTCAATTACCGCCGCATCTCGGAGATTCGTATTTTACCGTTTCGAAAGCACGTCTTTTTCATAAGTTCTGACATCGTCCAGCCATTCCAGGCCTTTGCCCTTGCCCGTGGTCTCGCAGTAGTAATCCCACACCAGGCTCACCGGCGCTGCCTTGAACTCTTCCGCAAATGCCAGCGTACCGGTAACGTCGCCGTCTTTTTCCAGCTGCTTCATCTGCGCTACCGGCTGCAGCATGGCGGCCAGAATCGCTTTTCTCGTATTCCGAAGACCGATGGCCCAGGCTGCGATCCGGTTGATGGAAGCATCGAAGAAATCCGTAGCAATGAAGGTATCTTTCAGCTTATCCATGCGCACCAGTTCATTCATAATCGCTCTCGTCTCGTCGTCAAAGCTGACTACGTGATCGGAATCCCAGCGTACCGGACGGGAAACGTGCAGCAGCACATTTTTGCTGAACGTGAAGATGGAGGAAAGCTTCGCGCTTACCACTTCGGTGGGATGATAATGTCCCGTATCCAGCGTCATAATGATATGATCCTTGTTGGCCTTCATCACATACCCCATACAGAATTCATGGGACCCGGTGGTATAGCTTTCCACGCCGATGCCGAACACCTTGGATTCAATGCCGTCGATGACGCCCTTCACATCCTTTGTGGCTTCAAATACCCGGTCATAGCTTTCCTTCAGCCGGATTCTGGGAGCCAGGGTGTCCACAGGCACTTCCTTCGCGCCATCGGATGTCCAGTGATTGATCACGCAGGGCATACCGGTTCTTTCATAGAAATACTGCCCGATTCTGCGGCAGCGGATGCCGTGCTCGATCCAGAAATTGCGAATGTCCTCGTCTGCGCTGGAAAGTGTGCCGTGCTCGCTCTTGGGATGGGAAAAATAGGTGGGATTGAAGTCCAGGCCGATGCCTTTTTCCACGGCCCAGTCCGCCCATTTTTCAAAATGCTTCGGTTCAATTTCATTTCTGTCTACAAAGGTATCGCTCTCCGCATAGCTGGCATGCAGGTTGAGCTTTAAAGTACCCGGAATGAAGCGCATGGCGGTTTCGATATCACTGCGCAGTTCATCGGCGTTGCGGGCCTTTCCCGGATAGTTGCCGGTGGTCTGAATGCCGCCGCTCAAACTTTTTTCTTCTTTGACTTCACAGCCTTCCACATCGTCGCCCTGCCAGCAGTGCATGGAAATGGGAACCGCGTCCGCCGCTTTGATCACCGCGTCCGTATCGATTCCGTACTGTGCATAAAACGCCTTTGCCGCCTCATAAGATTTTTTTACATCGTACATTGGTATAACCCCTTTCCTTTCTTTCCCCGGTTTTACTGCCTGCGCAAAAGTACGCCCCGCGGGCAGTCTCTGACGCAGATGCCGCAGCCGACGCAAAGCGATTCGTCAATCTCCGGAAGATTATTTTTTACAACGATTGCCTTTTTCGGGCAGCTTCTTTCACACTTCTTACAGCCGATACAGCCCTTTTCACAGGCACTCATGACGTTTTTGCCGATATCGTGGGAAGAACAGGCCAGCACCACCTTTTGTTTCACAGGCACCAGCCGGATCAGGTGTTTCGGACAGGCCTGTACGCACTTTCCGCAGGCGCTGCACTTTTCCGGATCCACCACGGCCACGCCGTCCCGGACCGATATCGCATCGTATGTACATACTTTAACACAGGAGCCGTAGCCTAAGCAAGCGCTTTGACAGCGCTTTTCCCCTTTTCCGGGGACATAGTCCATCAGCTCGCAGGATTTTTCTCCATAATAATCATACTTCTTTTCAACGATCTCACAGCTGCCGCTGCAGGCCACAAAAGCCGTTCGCTTTTCAAAAGCAGCCGTTTCTCCCAGCAGCTCGCCGATCTGGGTGGAAACCGCCTCGCCGCCCACCGGACAGGAAGCCGCCGAAGCCGCGCCGGAGGCGATGGCCTTGGCCAGATCCGCGCAGCCCGCGTAACCGCAGCCGCCGCAGTTGTTGCCCGGCAGCAGTTCCAGGATCTGCGTCACCTTACGGTCTTCCTTTACCGCCAGTTTTTTTGCGGCAAGTCCCAGCAGCAGGCCAATCAAAAGCCCGATACAGCCCACCGCGGCTGTTGCAATCAATATTGAAAACCAATCCATGTTTTCCTTCTCCTACGATATATAAATTAGATAGCGGCATTCTTTATATCAATCCCTGAAATCCCATAAAGGCGATGGCCATCAGCCCCGCCGTAATCAGGGTGATGGGCATTCCCTTTAAGGGTGCGGGAATGTCGCTGCCTTCCGTCTTTTCCCGGATACCTGCCAGAATCAGAATCGCGAAGGTAAAGCCCACGGCCACACAGAACCCGGTGAGCACGCTGTGGCCGATAAACAACGATGCTTTCTCATCTTTGTAATCAGCAACATTGTTCAGCGCCACGCCCAGCACCGCGCAGTTTGTGGTAATCAGCGGTAAATAGACCCCCAGGGCCTTATGCAGCGCCGGTGAATATTTTTTCAGCACCAGTTCCACCAGCTGTACCAGTGCGGCAATGATCAGAATAAAGACAATCGTATTCAGATAGACCAGACTGCCGCCAAGCACTGCCGGATTGGACAGTACAAATTTATAAATGACCGCAGTCACAAGGGAAGAAACCGTAATAACAAATATAACCGCCACGCCCATGCCCGCCGCGGTTTTGATTTTTCTGGAAACACCGAGGAACGGGCACAGTCCCAGAAACTGACTCAGCACCACGTTATTGGCCAGCGCCGATCCGATGATAATCAACAAAAGCGTTTTCACTCTGCCGTTTCCTCCTTTGCTTCCTGTCGAATGTGTCCCTGACAATAAGGATACTGGCCGCAGCCGGCGCAGGTATCGTCATGACAGGCCGCTTGATCCTTGGATTTTCCTACCCCCAGCTTGTTGCGGATGCCCGTTAACAGCGCCAGGATAAAGAAGGCGCCGGGGGCCATAACAAAGATTTTCATGGGCTCATAAATGCCGAAGATCTCTGCATGATCCGCGAAACGGAATCCGAAAGCGGAGCCGTTTCCCAGCAGTTCCCGCACCAGGCCGATGATGGTCAGTGCCAGCGTAAAGCCAAGGCCCATGCCGATGCCGTCAAAAATCGACGGAATCACTTTGTTTTTGCCGGCATAGCTTTCCGCTCTGCCCATGATGATACAGTTGACCACGATCAGCGGAATGTAGATGCCCAGACTGTCGTTTAAGGACTGGGGCGCATAGGCCTTCATCAGAAATTCCACAATCGTTACAAAAGTAGCGATGATGACGATATACGCCGGCATCCGCACCTTATCGGGAATCACGTTCCGCAGCATGGAAATCAGCATATTGGACATGACCAGCACTGCCATGGTGGCAAGGCCCATACCCGCGCCGTTAATAGCGCTGGTGGTGACCGCCAGAGTGGGACACATGCCCAGCAGCAGTACAAAAGTGGGATTTTCTTTGAATATTCCGTTAACCAAACGTTCCAGAGCCTGTTTCATTTAAAGTTCCTCCTTCACCTGGTTATAAAAGGCCAGTCCGGCATTCACCGCATTGGTCACCGCATTGGACGTAATGGTGGCGCCGGAAATGGCTTCAATTTCCTGATCCTGCGGCGTATTCTTGGTTACCTGCAGTGCTTCCGCATCCTGATGCCGGAACTGTTCTTTGAAATCTTCCTCATCCGCGTTCATACCCAGACCCGGCGTTTCGTTCAGGCTTAAGAAGTCAATGCCGGAAATCTCCGCTGCGTCCTTCTTATCGGACTGCCGGATTCCCAGAGACAGCTCCATTTCGTCTCCGTAGCAATCCGAAGTAAACAAAAGCAGTACCATGCCTGCTATCTGATCGCTCTCATCATACACCTTATAGGCCTCTTCGATTTTGATATTATCAGAGTCCTCCGGCTGATCAATTTTTACTTCTTCATCCAGCGCGACCCGGTATTCGTCTCCTACCACGCTCTGCAGGGACGCGGTCTTTGCCTCAATATTTCGTTCTTCAATTGAATCCCTGGTCAGGTCATTGACAAATCCCAGCAGGAAACCGGAAACCAGTGTAATGACCAAAAGGATCAGCGTGCTTTTCATGATTTCCTTCACGCCTGTTTCCCTCCTGTTCCAAACGCTTTTCTCACCGGCAGCCGCTCCAGCAGCGGTGTCAGCAGATTTGCGAAAATAATGGCAAAGGATGCGCCTTCGGCGTTGTTGCCAAACCACCGGAAAACGGCAATCAGCAGACCGATCAGCACGGCGTAAATCACCTGGCCTTTGGTGTTCACCGGCCGGGTGACATAATCCGTCGCCATAAACCATGCTCCCAGCATCAGGCCGCCGCCGGATAACTGCGCGGACAGATAATAAATATTAAAATCGTGTGTGCCCAGCAGATAGTTAAACAGCATGATACACACGGAAAACGTCGCCAGTATGATGGCAGGGATCTTGATATCGATGATATTAAACATCAGCAGAACCAGCGCGCCCAGCAAAATGGCAATGGTACAGGTTTCGCCGATGGTGCCGCCGGTATTGCCGAATACGATATCCCGCACGCTGATGTCTCCCAGATCGCCGCTTTCTTTCAGCAGCTGCAGGGGCGTCGCGGAAGAAATCGAATCATACAGTCCATAAGTATAATCCGTCATCAGCTTCGGAAAGGAAAGCAGCAGGAAGCACCTTGCCGCCAGCGCCGGATTCATAAAGTTGTGCCCCAGGCCGCCGAACAGCTGCTTTACCACGATAATGGCAAAAGCGCCGCCTACAGCCCCCATCCACAAAGGCGCCGCCACCGGCAGACAATAGGACAGCAGCAGACCGGTCACCACGGCGCTGCCGTCGGTCACCGTCACCGGTTTGTGCATAAAATGGGTAAAAAGAAATTCCGAAGCCACGCAGGCCGCAACCGTAATCAATATATGAAATAATGCATTGATGCCGAAATGATATACGCCGTAACATCCGCTGGGAATCAGCGCCAGCGCCACCAGCTGCATGATATGGGTCGTACTGAGTTTCGCCCGCACATGCGGTGAAGCGGAAACTTCCGGATTACTGTATTTCGCAGACATTTATTTCTCTCCTCCCCGTTTTTTCTCCGCCATGATATTGCGCCGCATGGTGCGGAAGGTATGTGTCAGCGGCTGCTTCGCCGGGCAGATGTAGGAGCAGGCGCCGCACTCGATGCATTCCATGCCGTATAATTTCAGGAAGGTTTCCCGATCGGAAGCCTCCGCTGCCCGCAGAAGCCGCATGGGCATCAGCTGTTCCGGACAGGCATCCGCGCATCGGCCGCAGTTAATACATGCGGTCTGTCTGTGCTGTCTGACGTCATTTTCCGTCAGACACAGCAGGGCGGAACTTGTCTTGATCACCGGCACGTCGATGTCAAACAAAGAAATCCCCATCAAAGGGCCCCCGGAAATAATCTGAGCGGGTTCTTTCACAAAGCCCCCGGCTTCCTTCGCCAGTTCCGCATAGGAAGTGCCGATGGGCACCCGGAAATTCACGGGATTTTTCACCGCGTCGCCGGTCACCGTCACGATCCGGTACATCAGCGGTTTTTCTTCCGCCACCGCATCCCGGACAGCGCAGACGGTATCGGTATTCTGTACGATGCAGCCGCCGTCCGCCGGAAGCATGCTGCTGTTGATCTTTCGCCCGGTACAGGCGTAAATCAGCTGCCGCTCCGACCCTTGCGGATATTTGGTTTTCAAAAGGCTCACGGAAATCGCCGGTTTGTTGATGCAGAGTTTTTCCAGTTTCACCGCCGCGTCCGCTTTATTGTCTTCCACTGCAATAATCCCTTTTGCATGAGGGAAAATCGCAAGTATGTATTCCAGTCCTTCAATAATCATCTCGGGATTTTCAATCATTCTCCGGTAATCCGAAGTCAGATAAGGTTCACACTCCGAGCAGTTGACAATAATGTAATCGATCTGCTCCGGATTTTTCGGCGCCAGTTTCACATGTGTGGGAAATCCCGCGCCGCCCATGCCGACCACGCCGGCTTTTTGGATCCGTTCCAGAATCAGCCGGGGCGTCAGCGCTGTGTCTTGTTTCTCCGTCTTCTTCTGCTCCACAGGCGTAAATTTTCCGTCGTTTTCTATAATAATGGATTCCACCATATCGCCGCTGACGGTCAGATGGGGCTCGATGGTTTTGACATACCCGGAACAAGCCGCATATACCGGCGCGGACACAAAGCCGCCTGCTTCGGCAATCAGCTGTCCGTGCCGGACATAATCGCCTTTCCCGACCACAGGCACGGCAGGCGCCCCCAGATGCTGCTGCAGCGGATAGACCATGTCTCCTTTGGGAACATAATCCACAATCGGCTTATTTTTCGACATTTCTTTTCCGTCAAAGGGATGGATCCCTCCGAAAAAAGTTCCTTTCAGCATAGATTTCCTCCGATCCACCGGCATGGTTTTGCGCAGTTTACAGCAAAATCTTCCTATGTTATACTGACTTTAGCCGGTGAAATAAACCATGTAGATTTTATAATAACATAATACAGGAACAAACACAAAGGATTTTCTTATGATTACAAAAAAATACCATCATTCGACCCCTGTTCCGCAATTGCTGGAACAATACGGCGACATCAGCCGAATGATGTTTTTCGATATCGAAACAACCGGGCTTTCCCCTAAAAATTCTTTCGTCTATCTGATCAGCTTTGCCCGCTTTTGCGGCGGCGAACTGCTGCTGACCCAGCTGTTTGCCGAAGACGCCGGCGAAGAAACGGCCATTCTGAAAACCTTTGACGAAGCGCTGACGGGCGTCACACTGCTGGCTCATTTCAATGGGGAACGCTTTGACATTCCCTATCTGAAAGCCCGGTATGCGCGGCATGGTCTGCCTTCCAGTCTTTCCTGCGTCGCATCCCTGGATCTCTATCTGTATGTCAAACCCTTTCGCAGTCTGTTTTCCTGCTGCAACTGCAAGCTCAAAACCATGGAACAGCTGCTGGGACTTTCCCGCGAAGATCAGATAGACGGCGGCGAAGCCATCCGCTACTACTATCAATATGTCAGCACACAGGATCCGTATGCCTTAGACCTATGCCTTCTGCACAACAAGGAAGACGTACTGAACCTTCCTGCGCTCTCCGAGCTGCTGATCTTTGACCAGCTGAAAAACGCTGCAGGCTTTCCCATGGAAGTTTCCGAAACCGACGACAGCTTCAGCTTCACCATACCCACCGGCGGGCATATGTCTCTGACCCTGTCTGCCCGGTTCGATGATCTGCGCTTTACCTTTTCAGACAATGCCGCATCCCTTCGCTTAGACAAACATGAAGGAAACCTTCATCTGCATTACGGCGATTACCGGAATTATCTGTATTTACCGGAGGAAGATTATGCGGTGGAGGCATCTTACGGCCATCTGGTAGGCATCCGTTCCGCCGTCAAAGCCGACATCCATACCGCCTTTCAGCCCGTGCCCGTACCCCGCAGCCGAAACGATCTCGTTTATTTCTGGAACCGCAGCTACAACTGGTTCCTTCACACTTTTGACAGCAAAAAAAGGAGTGCCGCAAGATAACAGTCTGTTCTGTTATTTTGCCGGGCACTCCCTTTATTTTCATCTTATGCTTCAGTTTCCTCACTGACTGTTTCAGCCGCTTCCACAGCTTCTGCAGTCTCAGCCGGTGTCTCTGTTTCCACAGGTGCCTCACCGGATTCGCCCGCTTCTTCCGCAGCTTTCTTCGCATCCAGTTCCATTGCCTTCAGGCTCAGGCTGATGCGCTTGGCTTCGCCGTTGAAATCGATCACCTTTGCTTCTACTTCCTGACCGATCTTCAGTACGTCGGAAGGCTTATTGACATGGGCCAGAGAAATCTGGGATACATGCATCAGAGCGTCGATGCCCTGCTCCAGCTCAACAAATGCACCGAAGTCTGTCATCCGGGCAACAACACCTTTGACGATATTGCCTTTTGCATACTTCACGTCTGCGTCGTTCCAGGGATTTTCATCCTCAAACAAAACGCTCAGAGCGATACGGTTTTCCTTGATATCCTTGACAAAAACTCTGACTTCATCCCCGGCCTTGTAAGCCTTTTTGGGATTTTCCGGCTTGCCCCAGAACATTTCGGAAATATGTAAGAGTCCGTCTACACCGCCCAGATCGACAAATGCGCCGAAATCCGTCACATTTTTAACGATACCGTTGATGATGTCGCCGACCTGCAGCTTCGCCATCAGTTCTTCCGCTCTCTTTGCCTTTTCTTCCAGCAGAAGTTTCTTTCTGTCGCCAATCACTCTTCTTCTCTTGGGATTGAACTCAATCAGATAAAACTCAATTTCCTGATCCTGATAACCTGAGAGGTCTTTTTCATAAACATCGGATACCAGACTTGCCGGAATAAATACGCGTGAATCTTCGAACAATACGCTCAGACCGCCGCTTAACACCTGGCTGACCTTTCCCTTTAATACCGTACCCTCCTGAAAAGCAGCTTCCAGCTTTTCATTGATACGTCCTGCGTTCAGCGCCTTATAGGAAAGCGCCACCTGACCGTCGCCGTCATTCACTCTCAAAACCTTTACTTCCATCTTGTCGCCCACATGGACAGCTTCCTGTAAATCTACATCCGGCTTGCTTGTGTATTCCTGATAAGAGACGTATCCGTCTGCTTTGTAGCCGATATTTAAAATAATTTCATCAGACTTAACATCCATTACCGTTCCTTCTACGACTTCTCCGTTATGAATTGTCTTAATTGACTCCTCAAGCATCTCCTGAAAATTGAGCTCTGACATGCAGCAAAACCTCCTCAATAATTTTCTTGGGGGTGGACGCCCCCGCTGTTATACCAATGCGGCGTTTGCCGCTTAGCCTTCGTATGTCTAAATCACGGACTGTTTGAATATAAAGCGTATCCGCACAATATTGCCTGCACATTTCAAATAACTTCTGTGTGTTTGAACTGTGAAAACTGCCGATCACAATCATCGCATCAACCTTATCTGCGATCTCAACTGCTTCCTCCTGCCTTTCGGAGGTCGCATGACACACTGTGTCCACATACCAGCTATTATACTTCTTTTTTTTGATAATTTCAACTAAATCTTTTAATTTATTGTAATTAAATGTCGTTTGCGCAACGATTACGGCATCTGTTTTTCCATCTAAAACCAGATTTTCGGCTTCCCCGGCGTCATTGACAATTTTTGCATCCGAAATACACCATCCTTTGATGCCGACGACCTCGGGATGGGCCGGATCTCCGATGATTATGATCTGCTTTCCCTCGCGGCTTTCCTTTTCCACAATCTGATGGATTCGTTTAACAAAAGGACATGTAGCGTCAATGATCCGCAGACCGCTCCGTTCGATCTGCTCCTGCACGCTTTTCGCAATGCCGTGGGAACGAATGATCAGGGTTCCCTGACGGATACTTTCCAGTTCTTTCAGATCATGAATGGTCCGGACGCCTCTGCTTTCCAGGTCACGAACCACTTCTTCATTATGAATAATGGGTCCTAAGGTGTAAATCCGATCATGGTCTTCGGCCTGTTCGTAGACCATCTGCAGGGCCCGTTCCACGCCAAAGCAGAACCCGGCGGACTTTGCAGTGATAATTTCAGGCATCCTGAACCTTCTCTCTGACGATATCCAGAATATGTGCCAGCACTTCTTCAATCGTCATGGAAGAGCTGTCCACCAGCACCGCATCCGCCGCCTGTTTCAGCGGAGAATGTTTCCTGTGACTGTCCTGATAATCCCGGTCTGCGATATCTGCCCGAATCTGTGCCAGATCCGGCGTGATTCCCTTTGCCGTCAGCTCGTCATACCGGCGCTTTGCCCGCACTTCTACCGACGCGGTAAGGAAAATCTTCACTGCGGCATCCGGCAGCACCGTGGTGCCGATATCTCTGCCGTCCATCACCAGATTGCAGGAAGCCCCCATGGCTTTCTGCATTTCCGTCAGTTTCCTGCGCACATCCGGATTGACGGCACAGGCGCTGGCCATATTGCCCACTTCCTCGGTCCGCAGCAGGGATGTGACATTTTCTCCGTTCAAATACAGCTGCTGCTCCCCGTTTTCGTACCTGATTTTCACATCCGCATTATCCACCAGCGCAGACATCCGGGCGCTGTCCTTTTCGCCCACCTGATTCCGGATAAAATAAACCGCCAGCGTCCGGTACATGGCGCCGGTATCTACATAGATATACCCCAGGGTTTTTGCCAGTTGCTTTGCAATTGTGCTTTTCCCCGCACCGGCAGGTCCGTCTATTGCGATATTGATGTACATGCTTGTTCTCCTTTGATTCGGTTTGCGGCGGCACATCCCGCCGTGTAGCCGGTAGACCAGGCAATCTGCAAATTAAAGCCCCCGGTCCGCGCGTCCAGATCCAGCACTTCCCCGGCAAAATACAATCCCGGGATCCGTTTGGATTCCATGGTACCCGGCGCCACTTGCCTGATGCTGACGCCGCCCTTTGTAATGACCGCCTCGGCATAGCTGCCGGCCGCCGTTACTGTAAAACGCAGATGTTTCAGTCCGTACAGCAGCCTGTCCGTTTCCTCCGTGGAAAGGGTTCCGACCGTTTTTTTCTCGCTGACGCCGGTCTGCCGCAGAAACTCCCTGACTAAAGAAGCCGGCATGAGGCTGTGCAGTACGGTCTTGCTCTGTTTGTTTGCATTACCGGTACATTCCCGCTGCAGTCTTGCCCGCAGCTGGGATAAATCCAGCGCCGGTTTCAGATCGATTTCCGCCTGCAGACGAATGCCGTGCTCCAGCAGGTGCACACACTGCGTACTGGCACTTAAAACCAGCGGTCCGCTGATGCCCCGGTCCGTAAACAGCATTTCCCCGAAGCCTTCATAAATACATTTCTGTTCATTCCAAATCCGCAGGGTCACATTGCGCAGGCTCAAACCCTGCAGGTCTTTGACGTTTTCTTTCAGCTGCAGGGATACCAGCGAAGGATACCGCGGCGTCAGGCTGTGCCCGAAGGATTCCGCAAAGCGGTATCCGTCCCCGGTGGAACCGGTGGAAGGATAGGACAATCCGCCCGTTGCGATCACCACAGCCCTGGCTTCCAGCTGTTTCGGTCTGCCTTCCTGTAAAAGTTCCAGCACAAACGCGTTTTCTTCTTTTCGTATCCGCCGCACCTGCGTATGCAGCAGAATTTCCACCTGATATTTATGTAATTGCCTTTCCAGCGCACGGATCACATCCGAAGATTTGTCGGAGCGGGGGAAAACCCGTTTGCCCCGTTCTTCCTTCAGCGGCAGTCCCATGCCCTCAAAAAGGCGAAAAGTTTCCGTATTATCGAGATTGCGGTAAGCAGTCCGGAAAAAGCGGCCATTGGAGCAGATATTTTCGAAAAAATCCTTATGTTCCGCCATATTGGTCAGATTGCATCGTCCTTTTCCGGTAATGTACAGCTTTTTCCCCAGTTTTTCATTTTTCTCCAGCAGCGTGACGCTGCATCCGTTTGCGGCGGCCGAATATGCTGCCATCATGCCTGCCGCTCCGCCGCCTATGACGATCAGATGCTTCATCCGATTTTTCCTTTCGTCTGCTTTCGATTCGTTCCTCGAAATAATGATTAAAAGCGCCGCAGACCAGAATAATATACATGACAAAATACAGCCAGCACATCAAAAGGATCAGGGATGTGATGGAGCCGTACATGGAAAATCCGTTAAAGCGGTCCACATAAACGCCCAGTCCGTAAGAAAGTACGATGGTAGACAGACTGGCCAGCAGCGCGCCGGGCAGCTGACTGTTCAGCCGCACCTTGTGATTCGGCAAAAATTTGTAAAAACACATACAGGACACGAAAATAAACAATACGCCGATCCAGAACCGCCGGTCGATAATTCCGTCAATATATTTCTGCGCCGCCGGAATATAGCTGAAAATGAAGGCCTGCACCTTGTTGCCCGACATAACCGCAAACAGCATGACAATAATCAGCAGAATATACAGAATGGTATGCAGCGCCGCCTTTCCCCGCAGTAAAAACCAGGAACCCTTGCCCGGCTGGTCATAGACCGCATTCAGCCCGTTGGTCATGGCCATAATGCTTTTTCCCGCCGTCCATGCGGTAAAAACCAAGGAAATGGGGATCGCCGCGCCGGCGCTTCGTGCCGCGTCGGTAATCACTTCGTTGACCAGCGGCAGAAAGCTTTCGGGAATATAGTCGTTTAAGATGCCGCGGTACGCGGTTTTAATCGTGGGAATATACTGTGTAAATGAAATAAACAGAATACACATGGGAATGATCGACATTAACGTAAAAAAGGCGATCTGCGCCGCATAGGCGTCCGCCCTGTTTTTTTTCAGATATGAAAGAAACTTTTTGCTTTCTACCCAGTATTGTTTCATATTCCGCTCCCAAAAGCTTTTTTGGTTCTGAACAAACAGGTGTCGATGTCTTTTACAAGACACCGGCACCTTTTTATTTGCTGTTTGTAGTTTAAACCGGATAGGCTTTGTTTTTCTGATCAGCTTTTCCGGGATCTACTTTTGTCTGCTGTGCTTCTCTGTATTTGAAATATTCCACAGCCACCTGCGGGAACAGCGCGTAGGAAAGAACGTCTTCGTCCTGCTGTTTCCACTGTGCCATTTCGGATTCCAGTTTGGAAAGTTCGTTGGGAATGTTGTCTGCCGGTCTGCAGGTAATAATCTTATCATTACCGATGACTTTCTTCTGGATTTCCTTGTTGAAAGGTTTCACCGTCTGACCGTATTCGCCCCGGAGAATCGACTTCGTCTGATCCGTGGCGATCTTATAACGCTCGCCCTGCAGCACGTTCATAACGGCCTGGGTACCGACGATCTGTGAAGAAGGCGTTACCAGCGGCGGCTCGCCCAGATCTTTCCGCACTCTGGGTACCTCTGCCAGCACTTCTTCGTACTTGTCTTCCGCATGCATTTCCTTCAGCTGGGAAACCAGGTTGGAAAGCATACCGCCCGGCACCTGATACAGCAGCGTCTTGATATTGACACCCAGTACCTTCGGATTCATCAGGCCGCTCTCCAGCGCTTCCTCCCGCATGGGACGGAAGTAATCCGCGATTTCCGCCAGCAGCTTCTGATCCAGTCCGGTGTCATAAGGGGTTCCTTTAAAGGTTTCTACCATAACCTCCGTCGCCGGCTGGCTGGTTCCCATGGAAAAGGGACTCATGGCGGTATCAATAATATCGCAGCCGGCTTCCACTGCCTTCAGACAGGTCATGGAAGCAACGCCCGATGTGTAATGTGTATGCAGCTCAATGGGAATCTTTACCGACTCCTTCAGAGCGGTAATCAGTCTGGTAGCTTCATAAGGCACCAGCAGACCCGCCATATCTTTGATACAGAGGGAATCCGCACCCATATTTTCAATTTTCTTTGCGATATTCTTCCAGTAATCCAGGGTATAAGCATCTCCCAGCGTATAGGAAAGAGCTACCTGTGCGTGAGCCTTTTCTTTCTTGGTGGCGTCCACCGCACACTGCAGATTACGGATATCATTCAGACAGTCGAAGATACGGACGATGTCAATGCCGTTGGCCACGGATTTCTGTACGAAATAGGTAACCACGTCGTCTGCATAATGCCGGTACCCCAAAATGTTCTGTCCGCGGAACAGCATCTGCAGCTTCGTATTTTTGAATCCGTCTTTCAGTTTGCGGAGTCTGTCCCAGGGGTCTTCCTTCAGGAAACGCAAGGAAGCGTCAAAGGTTGCGCCGCCCCAGCACTCTACCGCATTGTAGCCGACCTGATCCATCTTATCCACGATGGGAAGCATCTGTTCCGTCGTCATACGGGTCGCAATCAGAGACTGATGTGCGTCACGCAGGACGGTTTCTGTAATTTTCAAAGGCTTTGCCTGAATATTTTTCGCCATTTTATTCTCTCCTCGTTCATTATAGTTTAAATGATGCCTACGGATTGTTCCGTGCTTCGCACTCTCACAATCCATGCATCATAGTATGATGATTCCTACGGATTGTTCCGTGCTCCGCACTCTCACAATCCTCCCGCCATTCGGAATCCGTGGGGCCCCTGCCCCACTACTTCCTCATGTCGGGACGGGTCATAAGGTCCTCATTTTTTCGATATGCGAGCATATCGAAAAAATGAGGACTTTCGACCCTGGCATCATCAGATGCCGAATATAGCCATAAATGTTCCGGCGGCTACCGCTGTTCCGATGACGCCGGCCACATTCGGTCCCATTGCATGCATGAGCAGGAAGTTGGAAGGATCGTATTCCGCGCCCACTTTCTGAGATACACGGGCTGCCATCGGCACGGCCGAAACGCCTGCCGAACCGATCAGCGGATTGATCTTGCCGTGTGTGACCTTACACAGCAGCTTGCCGAGCAAAACGCCGCCTGCCGTTCCAAAGGCAAAGGCAAACAGTCCCAGAATAACGATCTTGATGGTGCTCCAGTTCAGGAAGGCTTCCGCGCTTGTGGTAGCGCCTACGGAAGTACCCAGCATGATAACGACGATATACATCAGCGCGTTGGAAGCGGTTTCCGTCAACTGACGAACCACGCCGCACTCTTTGAACAGATTTCCCAGCATCAGCATACCAACCAGGGGCGCCGTCGTAGGAAGCAGTACGCAGACCACAATCGTTACGATGATAGGGAAGAGAATTTTTTCCAGTTTGGATACGGGGCGAAGCTGTCCCATATGGATCTTCTTTTCCTTGTCGGTGGTCAGCAGCTTCATGATGGGCGGCTGAATGATGGGTACCAGCGACATATAGGAATACGCCGCAACTGCGATGGGTCCCATGATGGCTGTCTGTCCCAGCTTACCGGCCAGGAAGATGGATGTGGGGCCATCCGCGCCGCCGATAATGGAAATGGCCGCTGCGGATTTGTCCGAAAAGCCGAGAATAATCGCAAGGAAATATGCAACATAAATACCCAGCTGTGCTGCCGCGCCCATGACAAAGCTGATGGGATTGGCGATCAAAGGTCCGAAATCCGTCATCGCGCCGACGCCGAGGAAGATCAGGGAAGGCAGAATCGACCATTCATCCATCAGATAGAAGTAATGCAGCAGACCGCCTACCCCGTTGGATGAATCTTCGATTCTGAGCATAATATCCGGATAAATATTTACCAGCAGCATACCGAAAGCGATCGGAACCAGAAGCAAAGGCTCATATTCCTTTTTGATTGCCAGATAAAGAAAGATGCAGGCAACCAGGATCATGATGTAGTTTCCGACCGTCAGATTGAAAAATGCCGTCTGATGTACCAGATTATTTAATGTCTCCAGTATATTTGACATGTGTGAACCTCCAAGTTTACAAAATGTATTAATCCATCGTAGCAATCAGTGTGCCGGAATCGATCATATCTCCTTCTTTGACATTGACGCTGGCAATCGTACCGTCCTGCGGCGCAACAATCGGGATTTCCATCTTCATGGATTCAATGATAATGATGTTGTCGCCGGATTTCACCGCCGTACCTGCCGGTGCTTCGATCCGCAGAACCTTGCCCTGAATCTGGCTTTCCACATTTACGCTTCCTGCAGCGCCTGCGGGTGCAGCCGGTGCGGGTGCAGGAGCTGCCGGCGCCTTGGGAGCAGGTGCAGCCGGTGCCTTCGGTGCGGGAGCGGCCGGAGCGGAAGCTCCAGCACCTTTTTCTTCTACTGTAACATCATAAACAACGCCGTTTACTGTAATTGCATAATTTTTCATCTTAATCCTCCTGTTATTTCCATGTCCGTTTGTTGATTGTTCTTACGATAAAGGAATCGACACTCTTGCCTTCATACGCCGCTATGGCCGCTGCGATCACTGCCGCAAGCTGCGTATCGTCGCTGACGTCCTCTGTTTTCTGTACCGGTGCCGGCGCTTCTTTTACCGGGCTGACCGGCGCGGCTGCTGCCGCCTGGGCGGCCTTTTTCTCCATTTCCCGCTTTTCCGGGGAAGGAAGGTATTTAAACAGCGAGATAATCAGGGAAATGAACACCAGCATACAGAATACCACCAGAATACCGGTGATGGCGTTTCTGAGGGCGCCCTTTAATGTTTCGCCGTCAAATGTAAAGGTAAAGCCTCCGCTGTTGCCCACATCTTTCAGTTTGCAGTTGGAAAGATCCAGCGGCGCATTGTCGTCCTGATCGGACTTATAGGTCACTTTCTGCACATTGCAGTAATTCCATGACAGACCTGAATCAAAACCGATGATAAATACATAATCATTTTTATCGAAATGCAGGATCTGATAGAATCTTGGTTCCTCTTCTTCCGTCTGATACAGATTATAGGCGCCGAAGTCAACAAATTCCTCATCCAGCTGTCTGAGCTGATCCACTGCCTCAAAGCCCTGATACACCTCTGCGTTGTCCGCATACTGTTCCAGATACTGGGCATAGACCTCGTCTTCCGCTGTAATCATCTGCTGGAAATAACCCTGGGCAGTATCCAGAAACGCGTCAACGCCGTACTCGCTGTAACTGTCAATTTCCTGCAGATCCTCCGCAAATACGGACATGCTCAGCACAAAAATCATCAGCAGCGAAAGGCAGCATGTCGTTAGAAGTTTTTTCATATTCTTACCTCTTCATCCATTGATTTATAACTGCTTAACCGATGACGGAGTGCTTTTTGAACGAAGGCTCCGCCCGTTTGGTATAAAGCATCTCCAATGCCGCGATCACATATTTTCTGGTTTCCGCAGGCGCAATCACCGTATCGACATAACCTCTCTTTGCCGCGCCTTCCACGCTGCACATCGCCGCCTTGTATTCGGCTGTCTTTTCATTAATCAGTTTCACCTTGTCTTTGGATGCCTCGATTTCATCCGCGTAAATAATCTTTACGGCGGACTTTGCATCCATCATGCCCATATCCAGTCCCGGCCATGCGTAAACGAAATCCGCGCCGATGGCGCCGGAGTTCATAATCACTGCCGCCGAACCGTATACGTTGCCGACCACGCAGGTTACTTTCGGCACTGTGCTCTCCGCATAGGCTGCCACCAGATTGGCCGCCGCTTTTGCCATCTTGCTTTCCGCTTCTTTGGAACTTGCAAAACCGTTGATTTCAGCTAAGGTCAGCACCGGAATGGAATATGCGTCGCAGAAACGGATAAAGCGTGCCGCTTTGTTGGCGCATACAGGGCACAGCAGCGCCTTGTCATGTTTGCCGTATGCATTGGCCACAACGCCCACGCAGGCGCCGTTCATCCGCATAAATCCGGTAATCATGGATTTCCCGTAATTTGCCTTGACTTCCACAAATAATGCGTCGTCTGCCAGGCTGCGGATCATGGAAAGTTTATCTTTGCCAAAACGCTCTATGCCGTCGCAGTCACGGTTGATATCGTCCGTGCAGACATCCACGGCTTCTTCCTCGTTGTTTCCGGGCAGGATCGCCACCAGTCTTCTGGCTTCGGTAATGATTTCCTCTTCCGAACCGATCATATCCACGGCGTCCGAATGGCAGTTTACATAATCTGCATCTGACGTATCGCATTTTTCGGAACGGTTCTGATCGATAGCGTCCGGGCTGGTGACATAAAACTTCGCGTCCTTCGACATAAACGTAAAGTCACTTAATGATGACGCAACCGCCATACCGCCGCCGCAGTTTCCAAATACCAGATCCACGGAAAGGATCACGCCGGCTGCCTTCGCTTTTGCCGCATACAGTTCTCCGAAACCGTGCAGCGCATCGCCGGCCTCCTGCAGACGAACGCCTGAGCAGTCAATACATCCGATGACAGGGGATCCCGTCTTGACGGCGTCCTGATAGATTCGGATGATTTTCTTTGCATGCATCTCGCCGATGGAACCGTTTAAACTCTCCGGATCCTGACTGTAAACATACACCAGTTTGCCTTCAATCAGTCCGTAGCCTGTAACTACTCCATCGCCGGCTGCGTCCGCTTTGCCGGGATTAAAATCGGTGCTTCTGGCCGTAACCGCGCTGCCGATTTCAACAAAGCTGTTTGCATCCAACAAAGATTCGATTCTCTGTTTCGCAATGTTCTTCGCGTTACTCATGTTTTTTCCTCCATTATATTATAGAAACTTAAAGTTCCAATTTTCGCCGATTTTATTATAAAGCTTCCCCCAAAAATTGCAAGTCATTTTAATTATTTCGTAAAATTTATTAAATATCTCCGAAATACGGCGGATTTTCAGTCTGAAACCACAGAAAGCACTTCCCGCAGCGCCCAGCCCAGGCTTTTTTTCGCAACCGGGCATTCCGCCCGGATGCTTCCCTCATAAAACAGGGTGTCGTTGATATAGCATTTCACACATCCCAGCACCGCGCCTTTCTGTACCGGCGCTGTAATTCCCGTCTCCGTTTCATAAGCATACCGCACAGTATCCGTTTCTGACAGCAGCGCCGTCTGGTATGGAATTTCCGTCTTCGCAGAAACAACAGCGCCTGCTTCTTTCCCGGCGTCATAAACGCCGTCCGTCACCGCAAACTGCAGCTGCGCCTTCGGCTGCGGCAGCGGCTTTGTCTGATAACTGTCCAGTCCGTACTGCATCAGCAGTTTCGTGTCCTTCCATTTCTGATCCCGGTGATTCGGCCATCCGCAGGCCAAAAGCGCCACCACAAGATCTCTGTCGTCACGGCGCACCGCGCCCACATAGCAGTACCCCGCGGCATTGGTAAATCCGGTTTTTCCGGTCAGGGCATCGTCCCGCATGGTCAAAAGCGCATTCTGATTCTGACAGGAATAACTGTATTTTCCCGACAGATCGCTGAAGGTATAGGCCGGCGTCCGGGTGATCTTTAAAAATTCCTCCTTCTTTGGCGATTCATTAATGCAGTAACACATGATCCGTGCCAGATCCGCCGCGGTTGTGCCGTGGGAACGGACATTGCCTGCTTCGTCCGTTTCTTCCCTGTCCAGTCCGTTGGGCGTCAGAAAGCAGGTATTTTCACAGCCCAGTTCCTGCGCTTTTTGATTCATCAGCCCCAGAAACGATTCCAGATCGCCGCCGGCGCCTTCCGCCACCGCCACCGCCGTATCATTGTGGGACTCCAGCATCAGGGAATACAACAGATCTTTCAGATAAAACTGCTCCCCCTCCCGCATGCCCAGATGCACCTTCGGCATGGACGCGGCATAAGCAGACGCAGTGACGACGCTGTCCGGATCTGCGTTTTCCAGTGCGACGATACAGGTCATGATCTTTGTGGTACTTGCCATGGGCAGTTTTTCATGGGCGTTTTTCTCATATAAAATCCGTCCGGTCTTTCCATCCATTAAAACCGCTGCTTTCGCGTACAGCGCACTGCCCTCCGGCGCGGTCTGTGCGGCGGCAGTTCCCGGAAAAAGGGCGCAAAAAAAGATGCTGAATGCAAGATACAGCCGGCATCTTTTTCTCAGATATTTTAAACCATTGATCATACAGACTCCATTCTACGCTTTGATTTTCATATTGACTTCCTCTTCCGCCTCTTTCTGCATTTCCTCTCTGGCTTCCATAGACAGCTCCGGCAGCTCGCTCAGCGATGAAAGTCCGAAGCATCTTAAAAATTCCTCTGTAGTTCCAAACAATACCGGACGGCCGGGGGCCTCCAGTCTGCCCTTTTCCTCCACAAGATTGAACTCGATCAGCTTATTCACCGCGTGGTCGCTTTTCACGCCGCGGATCCGCTCGATGTCCAGCCGGGTTACCGGCTGTCTGTAGGCAATGATCGACAGCGTCTCCAGCACCACTTCGGTCAGCACCTGCTTTTTCGGCTGCTTTGCCACCCGGATAATCGATTCGTACATTTCCGCTCCGGTACACATCTGAAACGCACCGTCCAGTTCAATGATTTTCAGGCCTCTGCCCTCTTCTTCATATTTCTGCTGCAGCCCCCGCACGGTCTGGATCACCTGGATTTCCGGACAGTCCAGAGCCGCGGCCAGCTTCGATGCTTCCACCGAATCGCCCATGGTAAATAAAACTGCCTCAATTACCGCTTCTTCCTTTGTGTACATGCATCAAACCTCCGCTATTTCTGAAGTAATCATAATATCATCAAAGATGTGGTCCTGCCTTACATGGATCTCTCCGGTCTTCATCAGTTCCAGAATCGATAAAAAGGTCACGATCACTTCCGTTTTGCTTTTGGATTTCTGCAGCACATGCCGGAAAGAAAAGGACCGGTTTTTTCTTGCATAATCCGAAATATAATTCATCTTTTCCTCTACGCTGACCTGCTCCAGCTCGATGGTTCCGAATCCCGCATGTTTCACATCCTCCCGGAACGCCAGCCGCTTCATGGTTTCCTCAAAGATTCTGCCCAGCAGTTTCATATCCACCCCGGCAAAGAGGCTGTCATAGTCGATGGGTTCTTTGTAGGCGCTGACTTCCTCCGGCAGAGAAGGACTGTGGTACATGGACTTGCCGGCGTATACCTGCTTCTCCCGCAGCTCATTCGACATATATTTATACATTTTATATTCCAGCAGCTGTCTGACCAGATCTTCTCTCGGATCGATTTCCTCGCCTTCCTCATCCACCTCCGGCGGAAGCAGCAGCTTCGCCTTGATAGCAAGCAGCGTGGCGGCCATCACCAGGAACTCGCTGACAATGTCCAGATCCTGTTCCTGCATTTTCTGAATATAGGCCATATACTGATCCGCGATTTCCGCAATGGGAATATCATAAATATCCACTTTGTTTTTCTCGATCAGATGCAGCAGCAGATCCAGCGGTCCTTCAAACGCTTCCAGTTTTATGTCAATACTCATGTTCTGCCCTTTACTCGTTTGTATTTATCTCAATCACCAGCAGTTCCGGCGGATTCCAAAGACGTAAGGGAATCGTATGCTGTCCCAGTCCTCCGGATACGATCAGATCCGTGTTGTTCTCCCGGAAACGGCCGTAAGACCAGCGGGGAAACAGCCGGAAGGAAGTGGAAATCACACCCTGCCTGCCAAGCCGCACTGTTCCGCCGTGATAATGTCCCGACAAAACCAAGTCCGCGCCCCAGGCGGCATAAGCTTTTGCAAAGGCGGGATGATGCGCCAGCAGAATCGCGTAGCCTTCCGGTTTTGCCCTGCCGATTTTCTCCGCAATATCTTCGGCTTTCAGTTTCGGCGCGTGCACTGCCTGATAATACGCTTTTTCCAGCGTCAGTCCGTACAGATCGATCCGGTTTCCTTTGATATTCACGCTGCAACTTGCATTGTCCAGCAGCACAATCCCGCAATCCTGCAGAAAAGTCTGAAAGCGGGCATACCATTCAGCCCCGTGTTCCGGGTCGGCCGCGCTTCGCTGTTCGTGATTGCCCAGCGCATAAAAGCAGGGATACTTTTCGGAAAGGGCCCGCAGAAACGCTTCTGTTCTGCCGGCGCGAACAGCGTCTTTCGCCGTAAACATATCGCCGCCGATCAGCACCAGATCCGGCGCTTCCATCTCCGCCGCAACCAGCAGCGCCCCATTCTCTTTGCCGTAAGCACAATTGTGCAGATCCGACAGAAACAGGAGTTTTACCGGTTCCCCATTTTGTTTTTCCGTAGACAGGCGGTATTTTTTCACACGAAAATGCCGGATTTCATAAAAGGACATTCCCAGAAAAAACACAGCCAGTGCCGCCGCAATCTGAATTGCCGTTATCACGTCCGCCACCCTCCGGATGCAAAAATCCGGCTGCTTTTTCGCACACCGCTGCCAGTATAACACAGGAAATTCGCGCAAACAAGCTTTATATCGAAAAGCCACTTACAAAGGATTTCCTGATGCAGTCCAGTAAGGTAGCCTTCCGGACCGAGTCTCCGTAAAGCACAGGCACCCTGCCGATCTCCTTTCCATCCACGCTGTAAATCAGGTTTCCGGCGATCGTGCCGGCTTCGATGGGCGCCTTATGGGTCTCGTTCATCACAAGCTGTTTTTCAATCTTCGAAAAATCCAGTCCCTCCATATCCAGATAGGTAAATTCGTTGGCCAAAGCCACAGGACATTCCTCCGCTACCCCTTTTTCCACCTGCACCGGCGCAGGGGTTTCCGGATCGGTATCGTGATACATACGGCAGACCGAAAATCCGTAATCCAGCAGCGCTGACGCCTCCGAAAACCGTGCTTTATAATCCGGCGCCGCCATAATGACCGCAATCAGCTGGACCCCGTCTTTTTCCGCCGTGGCGGATACACAGTATTTCGCAAGGGAAGTGGAGCCGGTTTTCAATCCTGTGGCATACGCATACTGCCGGATCAGCTTATTTGTATTGGCCAGTCCGAAGGTAGATTCTCCCTTTGCGGTTTTATGGGTAATATTTTCCATCCAGATAGAAGAATAATTGAATATTTCCGGATAATGGGTGATCAGCTCTCTGGACATCAGCGCCACATCCCGGGCCGAAGAATAGTGTTCCTCGGTATCCAGGCCATTACAGTTGACAAAATGCGTATTGTTCATGCCCAACCCTTTGGCCCGTTGGTTCATCTGCGCCACAAATTCCGTTTCGCTGCCGTAGATGCATTCCGCCATGGCGACACAGGCGTCGTTGGCCGACGCCACTGCAATGCATTTGATCAGGGTCTCTACCGTCTGTACTTCTCCCGGTTCCAGAAACACCTGGGATCCGCCCATGCTTGCCGCATATTCGCTGGTGGTCACTTCCTGATCCAGCTGAATTTTTCCCGCTTTCAGCGCGTCAAAAATCAGAAGCAGCGTCATGATTTTGGTGATGCTGGCCGGGCGCAGCACCTCATCCGCGTTCTTTTCCAGAATCACTGTTCCTGTTTCCGCCTCCATCAGCACCGCCGCTTTCGAAGTAATCGTATCTTCCATGCCTTCCGCGAATACAAGGCTGCGGCCCGTTCCCAACCCAAAGGCAAAAGCCAGAAACGCCGCCAGCAGTCTGTAAATTGTTTTTTTCAGACGCATTTTCATTCCTCCCGGAATTGATCTATTTAATCATAATGAACTGGTCCGGGAATTATGTCTGTCCGAAAAAAGGAAAGCGGATGAATCCGCGCATTTGTTCATCCGCTTTTGTTTTCTTCTGCAATTGTTGTTCTTCAGCGCAGCACATCGGACAGAAAACTGGTGCCGTCGCCCCGCCAGGTCAGGCCAAGATAATCTGCCGCCGTGGCCGCGATATCGGCAAAGGTCTCTCTGGTCCCCAGATTCACCGGCGCCACCGCCTTTCCGTAAACCATCAGCGGCGTATACTCTCTTGTATGATCGGTGTGCGCATCCCCGGGATCGCAGCCGTGATCCGCCGTGATCATCAGGAGATCCTCGTCCCGCAGTTCTTTTAAAAATCCCGGAAGCCACCGGTCAAAGGCAGCAAAGGCCGCAGCATAGCCGTCAATGTCCTGCCGGTGTCCGTAAAGCATATCAAAGTCCACCAGATTCACAAAGCAAAGCCCTTTAAAGGATTCCCGGGCCGCGGCAAAAGCCGTTTCCATGCCTTCGGCGTTGGAATGGGTCAGCACCGCTTTGGTAATGCCTCTGCCCGCAAAAATATCACGGATCTTGCCTACCGCATAAACCGTCTGTCCCGCCGCAGCCACTGCGTCCGTCAAGGTCATCTTCGGGGCTTCCAGCGAAAAATCCCGCCGGTTGGCAGTACGGCGATAGGGCGGCGCCGTTCCGGTAAAGGGTCTTGCAATGACCCTGCCCACCGCATGTTTTCCGCAGAGCAGTTTTCGCGCAATCTTACAGTCCCGGTAAAGTTCCTCCAGGGGCACCACATCCTCATGGGCCGCAATCTGAAATACGCTGTCGGCGGAGGTATAGACAATCAGCGCGCCGGTTTCCACATGCTGTCTGCCGTAATCCGCAATCACCTGTGTTCCGGAATAAGGTTTGTTGCAAAGCGTCTGTCTGCCGGTTTCTTTTTCGAAAATCTCCATGATTTCCGGCGGAAAGCCTTGCGGATACACCGGCAGCGGTGTTTCGGAAACCACCCCGGCGATTTCCCAGTGTCCGATGGTGGTGTCCTTTCCCGCGGATTTTTCCCGCAGCCTGCCCACAGCGGCCAGAGGCGCCGGGCAGCGCTTCAGATAATCAACGCCGTCAATATTTCCCAGCCCCATATGCAACATATTCACTGCGTCAAAATCGGACGATCCTGCAATCCGCTTCAGGGTATTACAGTCGTGATCACCAAAAGCCACGGCGTCCGGCATTTCACCGATGCCGCAGGAATCCAGAACAATGATAAAAACTCTCCGCATGTCAATTCTCTCTCTTTGCCGTCAGATTTTTTACGGTTTCCAGTGCCAGCGTCATCATATCGGTAAAGGAAGTCTGACGTTCTTCCGCCGTCGTCGCCTCCCCTGTCAGGATATGATCAGATACGGTACAGATGGAAAGGGCGTGCTTGCCGCAGCGGGCCGCATTCATATAAAGGGCCGCCGATTCCATTTCAATGGCCATCACGCCCACCTTCCGCCATGCGTTCACCGCCTGCAGTCCTTCCGGAATCATTTCCTCATCGTTATAAAAATGATCCGAACTTAAAATATTTCCCACGTGGTACTTCAGTCCCAGGGCATCCGCAGTCCGGGTACAGCAGGAAAGCAGCGGGTAACTGCAGACCGGCGCCAGACGGCCCGGCAGCCGGAACCCTTCCGCAAAAGCGGAATCCGTGGAAGTACCCATACCGATGACGATATCCCGCACATGGATATCCGGCTGAATCGCCCCGGCTGAACCGATGCGGATAATGTGATCCACGTCAAATATATGAAACAGTTCATAAGAATAGATGCCCATGGAGGGCATGCCCATGCCGCTGGCCATGACGCTGACCCGCGCTCCTTTGTAATATCCGGTGTACCCCTGTACCCCTCTGACATTGTTGACCAGTACCGCGTTTTCCAGAAAATGCTCCGCAATATATGCGGCACGCAGCGGATCCCCCGGCATCAGTACGGTTTTCGCAAAATCCTCCGGTGCGGCGTTGATGTGCGGTGTCGGATACTGTCCTGCCATATTGCATTCCTCCTTCCTGTAATATGCAGCGGCAGGGGCGCCCCTGCCATTTTGGTTTGTTTCAAAAAGACCGGTGCAAACCACCGGTCTTTTTCTGAATGTTTATTGTGCTGCTTCGAAATGATCGATCAGCTTCGCTGCATACTGCAGAATCAGCAGCGCATCCGCAGCCGTAACATTACCATCCTTGTTGACATCCGCGTAACTGATATCTTCCAGTTTTGTAATCTGCGCGGCTGCCTGCAGAGCCATCAGCGCATCCGCAGCGGCAATTGTCCCGTCACCATTCACATCCCCCTCTTTGATTTCGGCGGGATCTGCAGGATCCGACGGCCCCGGTTCAACAGGGTCTGAAGTTCCCGGTTCCTCGCCGTTTACATAAGCGGTTTTGTTTAATTCCGGGAAAGTAAATGTATGATTTCCTGTCAGCGAAAAATCACCGTTGGGCAGATGCGATTTTTCGAAAACATTGGGTTCGAAACTGGGCGTCACCGTTTCGGATCCCGCCAGAAAATACTCATAGTAAATCTTTGATTCCTGATCGTCCCAGGTTGCATCCACTGCATACCATTTGTCATCGATCAGGCAGTAATTCCACATATGCTCTTCCTGTGCGCCGCCGTTTTCGGCTTTTCCGACCACCAGCACACAGGGAATATCCGAAAGGTCACAAAGGGCTTTGAAGCTTTCCGCATATCCCTCGCAGACACATTTTCCGCCGATCAGCGCACCGTACACATCATGGGCATTCGCTGCGGATTTATCATAAACCAGCTGTTCACAGAGGAAATCATGGTACAGCTTCAGCGTTTCATAAACCGACAAGTCTTTCGCACTGTTGATGCATTCCGTCAATTTTTTGTATACCGCATCATAGGCCTCGCTGAGATTTCCATAACTATCCGGTAATATGATATCCAAGGTCATACCGTCAACTACAAAGAACTCGGTGCCATCTTCGTCTTTTTCCAAAGGATAACTGCGCTGGGCAACAGTAATATCATCAATCCAGAAAATTTCCGGATAATCCGCCCGAAAAGCATCGACCGCCATCTGAAACATCTTGGACAGGTAGCCGCTGGCCGCCTCATACTGAATCTTCAGTGCCTGATCAAATTTGACTTCCAACGTTTTGGTTTCCGTGTCGATCGTTCGCAGCGCCTGATAAATTTTAAATGCTGTTTGATCCTGCATCTCTCTCAGTTCATTTCCATAGTTGACGATATCCTCCGGCTTGCTGAAAATGCCCCTTACGGTTTCCGCCTGTACTTCCTGTACGGAAGCTGTCGATACAAACGAAACGCCAAAGGCCATAATCAGCGCCAGAAGCAGCGCCATGCCTCTTTTCATTTTTTGCATTCCTTTCATACTTTGCACCTCTTTTTTTCCTGAAATGTCTTCCAATCTGCAATTTCAGCTTGAAAGATTTTTCTGTACGATATAACATGTAAATGATATATCACACGGTTTATTAGAAGAGGTTATCATGAATACACTGATTTTGCAATTAAAAAAAATAAAAAAATATATTAAATTTCATATCCGTCGTCAGAACAATCTTCTGTTTCCCGTGCTCTGCGCCGCTTTCTGTGTCTCCGCTGTCATTGTAATTGTTTCGGTCAGCGAGAAAGAAAAACAGGTTTTTTCGGCAAAACTTGACGATGTACGCAACAAATCCGTTTCTCTGCTTTATCCAAATGAAGCAGAAGATCCCGTTTTGGAAGATGAGACAGATTCCGGCGAATCCGATTTTCTTGTCCGGGGCGACTCTCTGTCTGAAATCGGAACCTCGTCTGTTTTTTCTTCCGGCAGCAGCCATACGGCAGGCGCGCCGCAGACGCCGGGAGCCCCTGTTTCCGAACAGCCTTCCGCGCTGACAGAACCGCCGGCGGCAACAGAACTGCTGACAGAGGAACCGGTCATTGAAGAACAGCCGGACGTTACGGTTTCCCCGGAAGAAACCGAGGAACCGGAACCCCAGGTGGAGCTGGATCCTTTCGGACCGGTGATGGTTTCCAGCATCACCGATATGTATCAGACCGAAGCCTTTACGGAATGTCTGAAACTGACCGGCTACAATTCCGCCGGAGACAAGCTGTCGGCGGAGCATTTCCGGGTTCGGCTGAATGACGTCCTGCTGCCGGTCTCCATGACTTACAACCAGTCCGTCTGCTACGATCTGCACTACCGGCCCGGTGAAAACACCCTGGCGATCACGGTAACGGACGACAATCAGGTCAGCAAAGACTACCAGTTTCATGTCTTTTATACAAAGCCCTCCACGCCCCACGCCATTGTCAGTGTGGCGGCTGACAGCATCGGTCTGGGATATATCATCGAGCCGACGCTGATTCCGCTGGACAATGAGCAGACACTGGCATACTATATCCGGACTTTGCTGAAAGAGCAGGGCTTTACGTCTTTTTCCAGCGGAAGCACCAACTGGAATTACCGGTTCAAAGGCCTTTACAAGCCGGGATTATATGCGCATTTTTCGCAAATTGACCCGCTGCTTGTGGAACACTTAAACAGTACCCTGCCGGATTTGCAGCTGTCTTTGGAAAACTTTTATACGGATTTTATCCGGAACAGTTATTTTTCCCCGGATTCCGCCTGGATGTTTGAAATCAACGGCGAACGGCACAGCGACAGCCTGTCCGATTATCTGCTGACGGACGGCGATGTTTTGCGGCTGCGTTTTTCCCTTGCGGAAGGCGCGGATCTGGACTGGCTGGACGCACAGTATCAGCCGGCGCCAGGTGAGACGCCTGCAGCGGAATAAAACCCATGAAAAAAGGCGCGGAACCCATCGGTCCGTGCCTTTCTTGTGGTCTTTTTTTGTTTTTAAAGGAGCGTTTCCAGCGTTTTTCTGATCTCTGCGATAAACTGTTCACTGCTGCAGATCTGCACATCTTTTAAGGTGGTCATCAGCGCCAGATCCTTTGTCATTTTCCCGGCTTCAATGGTCTGAATGGTGGCCTGCTCCAGACACTTCGCAAAGCGCTGCAGCGCCGCATTTGCATCCAGTTCCCCTCTCTTGTAAAGGGCGCCGGTCCATGCAAAAATGGTAGCCACCGAATTGGTGGAGGTTTCCTCTCCCTTCAGGTATTTATAATAATGCCGCTGCACCGTCCCGTGGGCTGCCTCATATTCATAATACCCCGCCGGAGAAACCAGAACGCTGGTCATCATTGCCAGAGAACCGAAGGCCGTAGCCACCATATCGCTCATGACGTCGCCGTCATAGTTCTTGCAGGCCCAGATATAACCGCCCTCTGATTTAATGACCCGGGCCACCGCATCATCGATCAGCGTATAAAAATAAGTGATGCCGGCCGCTTCAAATTCTTCCTTAAACTCCGTTTCATAAATTTCCGCAAAGATATCCTTAAAGGTATGGTCATACTTTTTGGAAATGGTATCCTTGGAGGAAAACCACAGATCCTGCTTTGTGTCCAGTGCATAGGAGAAACAGCTTCTCGCAAAGCTTCGGATGGAGGCTTCGGTATTATGTACGCCCTGAATAATGCCGTCTCCCGTAAAGTCGTGGATCGTTTCCCTGGTTTCATTTCCCGCCGCGTCCGTATAGACCAGCTGGGCCTTGCCGGGGCCTTTGACCTTCATTTCCACATTTTTATAAATATCGCCGTAAGCATGTCTGGCGATAGTAATGGGCTTTTTCCATGTTTTCACATAAGGCTCGATGCCTTTCACGATAATGGGCGCACGAAATACCGTGCCGTCCAGCATGGCACGAATGGTCCCGTTGGGACTCTTCCACATCTCCTTCAGGTGGTATTCCGGCATCCGGGCTGCATTGGGCGTAATGGTGGCGCATTTTACGGCCACTTTGTATTTTTTGGTGGCGTTGGCCGCGTCGACGGTTACCTGATCATCGGTTTCATTTCTGTGCTCCAGTCCCAGATCATAGTATTCCGTGTTCAGATCAATGTACGGAAGCAGCAGCTCCTCCTTGATCATTTTCCACAGAATCCTTGTCATTTCATCGCCGTCCATCTCTACCAGCGGCACCGGCATCTGAATTTTTTCCATCGTTTCCTGTCCCCCCTCAAAAATTTTTTTCTATTTTCACACTCCCTGCGGGAAAAGTCAAGTTTTATTCCGCCGAATACTGATATGGAAACTGCTCAGGTATGAAGTCAGCCGCACCAGCAGCACAAACAGCAGCGAATCAATGGCCATCCAGATCAGCAGCAGAAGCATTTTCCAGATACTTAAGATTTTCAGGTTAAAGAAGGACGGAAAGCAGATAGCCGTGGCAATAAACAGCATCGGCATCCCCACGGCAATGATTTTCCGCCAGGTATTGAAGGGATAACAGTTTTTCAGCAGCACCATGGTCATACAGAAAGCCGTGGTATATAAGGCCATCGTACTCATTTCGCCCTTGGTGGCTTTGATCCAGTCCGCGCCGAATACGGTCAGCAAAACATTGATGGCCACCAGCAGTCCGCCAGGGGCGGCCGCCGCCATAATGGTAGAGAAAAATTTGCCGCTGATGCGTTTGTAATTGGGCTCAAAGCCCAGCAGCAGAGAGGGCAGGCCGATAAAGAAGGTGGTAATCAGCGTCAGCTGCACTGGTTCAAAGGGATAGGTCTTGGAAATCACCGCGAATAAAAATCCCAGAATACAGGCATAAATGGTCTTGACCAGAAACAGTGATGAAGAACGCTGAATATTGTTAATGCTGCGCCGGCCTTCTCCCACAATCTTCGGCATGGAAGAGAAATCGGAATCCAGCAGCACGATCTGGGAAACGCACCGGGCGGCGCTGCTGCCCGACTGCATGGCAATAGAACAGTCCGCCTCTTTCAGCGCCAGTACGTCATTGACGCCGTCTCCTGTCATGGCCACGGTGTGACCCTTCTTTTTCAGCGCCTTGATCAGCGCCAGTTTCTGCTGCGGCTTCACTCTGCCGTAGACGGTATATTCTCCGGCAATGGCATCGATATCCTCCGCTTTGACACCGGACATATCGATCACTTTTTCGGCCTCCGGAATCCCCGCGGCCTTTGCAACAGCGCCCACGGTTCTGGGATGATCTCCGGAAATGACAAAAAGTTTTACCTCCTGCCGGACAAAATAAAGAATCGTATCTTTGATATTTTTTCTAAGCTCATCGGAAAGGGCAATGAGCGCCAGAGGCTTTAAATCCTCCGGTACCGTTTCAGATTCCTCTGTCTTTGCCGACTGTGCAAAAACCAGCACCCGTAAGCCCTCATCCATGTACTCCTGCTGCAGCGAACGGATACTTTCCGGAATCTCCGAAAACAGAAATTCCGGCGCGCCCAGATAAAAGCTTCCGTCTGAAAAGCCGGCGGCACTGTATTTTTTGTCGGAAGAAAAGGCAGTCACGAATTTCGGGGTTTCCTTCTGCCCGCCGGTAAAATGCTTCCGCAGTGCCCGCAGCGTCTGATTTTCGTCCTCCTGGGCCAGGATAAACCGGCGAATCTGGGCGGCGCAGTCGTCCTTCACATAATAAACATCCTCCACGCGCATTTCCCCGCTGGTAATCGTCCCGGTTTTGTCCAGACAGATACTGTCGCAGCGCGCCAGAGTTTCGATACAGTACAATTCCTGCACCAGCGTCTGATATTTGCTCAGACGCACCACGCTGGTGGCAAGCACCGTGGTAATCAGCAGAATCAGCCCGCTGGGAATCATGCCGACAATGGCCGCCACCGTATTGAGCACAGCCGTCCGAAAGGTATTTCCGTTCACCGAAAGCTGATTTTCAAACAGAAAATAGGATATTACCAGCAGATAGACTGTCGCAATCCGTACCAGCATCCGGGTGGTTTTTAAGATTTCGGAGTTGGGTTTCTTAATATAACGGGCACCGTCGGAAATCTGATTGACATAATTATCGTTTCCAATGCGGATCACCCTGCATCTGACAAATCCGGAGACCACAAAACTGCCGGAGCGCAGCTCCATGCCCCCGGTTTTTAATATGGCGTCGGATTCGCCGGTGACCAGGCTTTCGTTGACATAGCAGCTGCCGGACAGCACGCGGCAGTCCGCGCCGATCTGCTCCCCCGACTTTAACAGCACCAGATCGTCCAGCACCAGATCCGCAATCCGGATTTCCTGTTCGATGCCGTCCCGAACCACCACCGCGTTTCGGGAGGAAACGATTTTCAGCTTGTCAATAATCCGCTTTGCCTTGATCTCCTGATAAATCCCGATAGCCAGATTACAGAACACCGTCCCCAGAAACATAATGTTTTTGACGGAGCCCATGCAAAGCACCAGGATCGCCAGCGCAATATTCAGCACATTAAACAGCGTAATCAGATTGCCCAGAACAATCTGCTTCACCGTCTTGGTCGAAACACGCTCTTCTCCGTTGACAAGCCCCTGTTCAGTTTTTTGTCTGACCTCTTCCGCGGTCAGCCCGTTGTACGGATTTGCCTCCACCGACATGTTTTTCTCCTTCAAAACAAACGGATGCTGTAAAAAATCATAAGTATTGATTAGTATAACACAAAACACACAAAATCACAACAAGCTGTGCAAATGAATCATGCCCCAACCCTGCTGATTTTTCGGCATATCCATCCGGACGCAGCGTTCATAGAGACGAAGCTTCATCTCCGCATTGCTCAGGCGGGGATATTTCTCCATACAAAGGGCAATACAGCCGCTGGCCACTGCCGTGGCCATGGAGGATCCGCTTTTTACGGTATAGCCGTCTTTTGCAGCCGCACAGCTTCTGATCTGTACGCCGGGCGCAATCACTTCCGGCTTGACGATGCAATAGGGCGTGGGGCCTCTGCCGGAAAAACTGCGGGGGCCGTTTTCTCCGCCGGGTACGCCCGTTTCTCCGGAGCCTACCGTAATCACCTTCCTGCTGATGCCGGGGGTCGTAACCGACATAGGCGTGGGTCCGTTGTTTCCTGCGGCGACAACAACGCAGAGACCGTTATCCCAGGCCTCTTCCACGCCCTGGATCAGCCTCGTCTTTTCTTTAACGTTTGATTTCGGAATCGAACCAATGGAAATGTTGACGATCCGGATGCCCAGACGGTCTTTGTTTCGTATTACATAGTCCAGTCCTTTCAGTACGTCCGTCGTATTGCCGTCGCCTCTCTGATCCAGTACCTTCAGTACAATTAAATGGGCAAAGGGCGCGATGCCCCGGTATTTGCCCAGAGAATCCGCGCCGCTGCCACAGATAATGCCTGAAATATGGGTTCCGTGTCCGTTGTCGTCATACATGGTCCGGCTGCCGTTAATGATATCCACAAAGGTCAGCACTCTGCCTTTCAAATCCATGTGGGGGCTGATACCGGTATCCAGCACCGCAATGCCCACGCCCCGGCCGCCATACTGCTCGGCAATAAACCCGTCGCATCCCACTTTTTTTCTTACTCTGTCCATTCTGCCAGAAAATCCCTTTTTTCTTATTTTATGATTCGGACGTCAAAAGCGATTACGGATTGTTACGCTGCTTCGCAGCTCCCCGGATTTAAAAACGATTTTTTGTCACCATTTCTTCCCACCCACATATGATATCACTGTAAACATATCCTTATGGAGGAACAAAAAATGAGTGACTTAGCAGCAACAAATTGCGGATGTACCTGTGGCGAATCAAACAATGGATGCAATTCCATTATCTGGATTCTGTTATTGCTCTGCCTTTGCAATAACAACGATTCCGGTTTATTGGGAAACAGCGGCTGCGGCGATAACAACTGCTGCCTGATCATCCTCCTTCTGCTGTTCTGCGGCGGATGCGGCGGAAATTCCATTTGCTAAAGGAACCGTAAAAAGGAAGCCGGGAAGATTTTCCCCGGCTTTCTTTTTGCCATCTGCCTACATTGGAAAAGGACGGCGGCGTCTGTGCCTTACCGGAACGTCCCGGCGGTTTGCTTCATATGTTTTTTTTCGTTCTTCTTCCTCTTTTTGACGGATACATTCTTCGTCGATCTCATAGACCGCGTTTCCGTCTACCACAAGTCTGTACTTCATTTCCCCAATCTCCTTTTTATCCTACAAAATAAATATATGTCTGAAACCATATTCTGTCATAAAAAACGAAAGGGAAACATATACTTTTTATGATAAACAAAAAGAGGTTTCATATGAATGACGAACCCATCCTTACCGAATTTGACGGAATGATCCAAAACGAGCATCACCAGCTTTTAAAAGCGGCGCTGCCCTACATGCAGCCCGCCGGCCAGAAACTGATTTCCCTGCTGGTCAAGCTGCAGGAACTGCACAATACCTTTCTGCTGTTTCAGGAATCAGAAGGTCCGCTGCATGCCTGTTCTACGGAAAAGAGAAGTCTTTCCACCCTGGAAATGCTTTCGGATATCAAACGCTTCTGTCCGAAACGGGACCAGGAAACCATCGATTCCATGCTGAACTTCATCAACATGTACAATCTGTACAATACATACAGCCAGGCCATGTCCGGCATGGACGCCTCCGGCGATCCCGTCAGTCAGCTGAAAAATATGCTGACGCCGGAGCAGCGCAGTCTTTTTGAAAACTACATGTCACAGACGTCCTAAGGTAACGGCACGCGCGCTCGGGGAGCGCACCTGCCAAGTCGTCGGAAGGCATTTAAAGTTTGCTTCGCAAAGCCTTCCTCCTGAAGATAAAAGAGAACGCCGAATGAAATCCCGGATCTCATTCGGCGTTCTCTTTTTGCGCTGTCGGACGTATCCTCCGCCGACAGCCGCTGCCCCATCTATATTCCTGTCCCCTGAAAGGATCAGTCTTCTTTTTCCGCAGCTCTTGCCGCAATCTGTTTTTCCTGAATATCCGCAGGCGCCTGCTCATAGCGGGCAAATTCATAGGAGTAATCGCCTCTGCCGCCCGTCATGGAACGAAGATCCGTATTGTAGCCAAACAGCTCCAGCATCGGAATATCGGCTTCCACACAGGTCTTTCCCTTACCGCAGGGATTCATGCCCAACACACGGCCTCTTCTCTTGTTCAGATCGCCCATGACGTCTCCCGTAAAGGAATCGGGTACCACCACTTTCAGAGAAGCAATAGGCTCCAGAAGTACCGGCGAAGCTTCCATAAAACCTTTCTTGAAGGCCTGGGAAGAAGCGGTCTTGAAAGCCATTTCCGAAGAATCTACCGGATGGTAGGATCCATCGTAGAGAATCGCTTTCACGCCAACCACCGGATACCCGGCCAGGGGTCCACTGACTACGGATTCCTGAATACCCTTCTCCACAGCGGGGAAGTAGTTTTTCGGAACCGTTCCGCCAACCACAACCTGCTCAAACTCATAGGCTTTATCGGTGTCGCCCAGCGGCTCATATCTCATCTTAACATGTCCGTACTGTCCGTGACCGCCGGACTGTTTTTTGTACTTGTATTCCACATCGGATTTCTTGCGGATGGTCTCACGGAAGGCAACCTTGGGTTCTGCCAGCGTCACCGCAACTTTGTAAACGTCTTTCAGTTTGGAAACCACCACGTCCAGATGCTGGTCGCCGATACCGTACAGCAGGGTCTGACGGTTGTCCGCGTCGTGTACGACTTTCAGCGTCTGGTCTTCCTGCATCATCTTGGAAAGGGACTGGGCAATCTTGTCCACATCGCCCTTGTTGACCGCTTCGTACCGCTTATAAGTATAAGGCTTTGAAACCTCCGTGGGCTCATAACGTATCGGATTTCCCTTCGTGGAAAGCGTATCGCCGGTCTTTAAATTGGGCACCTTGGTCAGCGCGCCGATATCTCCGGCCGTCAGTTCCGATACCTCGATGGGCTTATTGCCCCGCAGGATATACAGCTTGCTGAGCTTTTCTTCGGATTCCGTTCTGGAATTGTAAATCGTGGCATTGCTCTTCAGTACGCCGGAACGAATCTTGATCATGGAATACTTTCCGAGGAAAGGATCGTTGATCGTCTTGTAAATATAGGCGCTGAAAGGCCTGGATGCGTCAAAGTTCGCCTCAAAAGGCTCTCCTGTTTTGATATTGACGCCGCTCTCTTTGCGCATCGTCGGATTGGGCAGATACGCAATGATATCGTTCAGAAGATTTTCAATGCCCTGGAATTCAAAGGAAGATCCCATAGTCACGGGAACCATGCTGCCGTCGAGAATCGCACCGCGAACCGCGCCGTCGATTTCTTCCGGCGTAAACGCATCGCCCTCAAAGAAACGATCCATAAACTCCTCACTGGTCTCCGCCACCGCTTCCATCAGCGTCTCTCTGGCAGATTCCAGATCGGCCTTGACGGAATCGGGAATCTCGCACTCTACGTGTCCGCCGCCTGCCGTAAACTTACGCCCGGCATTTTTGATGATATTCACATATCCGGTGAGTTTTTCATTTTCACGAATCGGCAGATGGAAAGGCGCGATGCGGCTGCCGTACAGGTCTTTCAACGCCGCCACCGGCTTCACATAGGACGCGTGGTCCGTATCCATGGCTGTAACGAAAAACATACGGGGTTTATTAAACTTCTCACAAATCTCCCACGCTTTTTCCGTACCGACTTCGATGCCCGCCTTGCCGTTGATAACGATAATGGCGGCGTCGGCCACACGAATGGCCTCTTCCACCTGACCCACAAAGTCAAAGTATCCCGGGCTGTCGATCACATTGATCTTGCAGCCGTTCCATTCGATGGGAATGATCGTGGAATTAATTGAAAATTTTCTTTTAATTTCTTCTTTATCGTAATCACTGATGGTATTGCCGTCAGTTACTTTACCAATACGTGAAATCAACCCTGCCTGTTTTGCCATGGCTTCCACAAGGCTGGTCTTGCCACAGCCGCCGTGTCCCAACAACACGATGTTGCGAATCTTCTCGCTGGAATAATTGTTCATAGTACTGCCTCCGTCCATAAAATTCTATTAAGCATTTTACTAAAAAATGCGGACAAAAACAATGGCACTTTTGTATACATTATCAGTTGTTTTTTATCTATTTTTCCAAATGGCCGCCGCTTAACGCCTGAGCACAAAGGCTTTTTAAGTCTTCCAGCGGCATCTGCTGCAGCACGCAGCTCCCGATTCGCTCCGGCACCACCAGGGTCAGACTGTCCCCTTTTCGTTTTTTATCTGAGCGGATGGCATCAAAGATCTCCTCCGCAGAATAATCGCAGCTGACCGGCAATTGGAATTTTTCAAGCAGAGCGATAAGTCTGCCCGCTTCTGCCGCCGGCAGCAGGGTCTTTGCCATCAGCGCCATACCGATGGCCACCGCCTGTCCGTGACGGATGGAAAGGCCTGAACAGCGTTCCACCGCGTGTCCGATGGTATGGCCGAAATTCAGCAGCTGCCGTTTGCCGGTGTCAAATTCATCGTTCTCCACAACGTCCTTTTTCATTTCAATGCATCTGGCAATGACAGATTCCCGGTCAAAATTAACCCCCGTCTTTTCCAGGGAAGCAAACAGCGCTTCATCCGCAATCACCGCATATTTGATAACCTCGGCGCAGCCTTCCCGGAAAATCTGATCTTCCAGTGTATCTAAGGTATCCGTATCGCAAAGCACCAGCGAAGGCTGATAAAAGGCGCCTGCCAGATTTTTACCCGCCGGCAGGTCAATGGCGGTCTTTCCCCCCACTGAAGAATCCACCATAGCAAGCAAAGAGGTGGGTATCTGAAAATAATGGATGCCCCGCAGATATGTTGCGGCGGCAAAACCGCTTAAATCCCCTGTCACACCGCCGCCCAGCGCCGCGATACTGTCCGTTCTGGTAAAATGATGCTCCGCCAGTGTATTTAAGAGCCTCAGATAGGAATCGCTGTTTTTGGACTTTTCTCCGTTTTCAATTACAAAGGAAAACACGCGGAATCCGGCCTGCCGGAGATTTTTTTCGCAGGGTTCCAGATAATAGGACGCCACTTTGTCGTCCGTCACCAGCATGATCTTATCCGAACCTCCAAACGCCTGAAAGCGCGGTCCGCATTCTGCCAGCAGACCGCTTCCGATCAGACAGTCATATTCTAAAGAAGCATGAACCGTTACTTTTTTCATTCTTTCTTATCCTCCGTGGAAAGGCAGGGTCTTTTCCTGCCGTTCTTCTTCAAAATCAGGTTTGCACAGGGCTTTTCAATCAGATAAGTGGTCAGAATTGCCACAGCAAAAGAAACCACCGTAATCAAAACCGCATATTTCCACTGCCACGCCGTATCGCCCAGCTGATTCGGCGGCGTATCGCCTTCCCAGTACGGCACGCGCCACTGCTTGAGATATACGGCAATCTGCTGATGCCAGATATACAGATTCATGGAAATTCCCGCCAGAAAACGCATCAGCCGGTTGGCAAAAATACAGCGCAGTCCCCGGCAGGAAAAGATCAGAGAAATCACAAATACGGCGTATACGAAAGATACCATCCAGCGGTATTTGATCTGCCATACCTGGGCGTCCGAAACTGCAAGCGCTCCCAGCTGATACTGCAGCAGCCAGTAAATAAAGGCCATACTTAATATACACAGACCGGTAAAAAACAGGCCGGTGTATTTTTCCCTTTTGAGCCGTCTGGACAGCGCCACGACGATCAAAGCGCCCATCATACCGTTGGCAAATACACAGAGAAAACTGGGGAAAGAATTGACCAGCATCCGCATATTATCGGTATGCGCCAGCGCGTAAAACTGAATATACCCCAGGGAAACCAGCGTCATGCCGCCGTAAGTAAGCACCGGTTTTTTCTGAAAAGCTCTTGCCAGAAACGGAAACAGAATATAGAACCAGACCTCAATACAGATGGTCCAGAGCACCACATTCAGCTTTGTGGAAATATAGGTATCAAAGAAAAACATCTGGGTAAAGGTCAGATGGGTAAACAGATCTTTCAGCATATAGGCCGTATCGGTGTATGTCCCCGCCGCCAGATTGTAAATAAAAAAGACCAGTACGCAAAAATAATAGGACGGGAGGATCCGGGCCATCCGCTTTTTGTAAAAAGTGCGGATGCTGTCTGTTTTTCCTCCCTGTATCATTGCACTGGCATAGGGCAGAAACAGGCAGAATCCGCTGAGGAAAATCATCAGATCCACCAGCTCGTAGCCTGCGTTAATTATATGGTAGGCACTGAAATTGTCCAGTCCCAGAAACTTCAGGAACGGAATCCTGATTCCCGGCGTAATCCAGGTCTGCTGCCAAAAATGAAAGATCAGCACAAATATAACGGCAATGGCGCGGACACCGTCCAGCACGTCAATGTAGCGGGTATCGATGCCTTCACCCTCTTCTGATTTCCATTCGAATTTCTTCATTCTGCCGTCCTCCTGCTGCTTTTAAAGATTTCAGCGCAGCGCATACTGTCCTAAAAACCGCTTCGTTCTTTCGTTGTCCGAACGGAACAGTTCCTCCGGCGTGGTTTCCTCTACAATCACACCTTTGTCCATGAAAATCATTTTATGGGAAACTTCTTTTGCAAAATTCATCTCATGGGTTACGATCACCATGGTCATTTTTTCGGCCGCCAGCTGACGGATGACCTTCAGAATCTCAATGGTCAGCTCCGGATCCAGCGCGCTGGTGGGTTCGTCAAAGAACAGAATTTTCGGCTGCATTGCCAGAGCTCTGGCAATGGAAACCCGCTGCTGCTGTCCGCCGGAAAGCTGACAGGGATAGGCGTCCGCCTTATCTTTCAGGCCCATCTTTTCCAACAATTCATACGCCTGTTTTCTGACCTCTTCCGGGCTTCGCTTCTGCACCTTCACCGGCGCATCCATAATATTTTTCAGCACGGAAAAATGGGGAAACAGATTGAAATTCTGAAATACCAGTCCGAATCTGGACCGGATTTCCTTCTCTTCTCTGCCCCGGACATACACCGGCTTTCCGCCGCCATCCATACTGCACATTTCCTGTCCCATATAAGCAATTGTGCCTTTATCCACATGTTCCAGCATCGTCGCGCAGCGAAGCAGCGTGGATTTTCCCGAGCCGCTGGGCCCGATAATGGATACGATTTCCCCTTCGCTGACCGAAAAGGAAATGTCTTTCAGCACGCACAGATCGTCAAATGATTTTGAAATATGTTCTATGTTCAGAATATTCATCTCTTACCCCTACCTGTAGTAATTCATTTTCTTTTCGATCCATTCACTTAAGAATGCCACCAGAAAATTAAATACATAATAAAAAACCCCGGCAATCACAAAGGGCAGCATGGTAGTTTCCTTCGCGGCGATCTGCTTGGCCACCGTAAACATCTCTACATAGGCAATGGAAAAGGCCAGGGAGGTGTCCTTCACCAACGTAATGACTTCATTGGTCAGCGCCGGGAAGATCCGTTTAATGACCTGGGGCAGAATGATTTTGAGAAAGGTCTGGGATTTGGAATAGCCCAGCACGGTGGCAGCCTCATACTGTCCGATGGGCATGGATTCGATGCCGGAACGGTAAATTTCCGCAAAATACGCGGCATAATTCAATACAAAAGCGATCAGCACCGCAATAAAACGGTATCCGTCCGACAAACGTATTTTAAAAAGATAAAAAGGCCCGAAAAACACCACCAGCAGCTGCAGCATCAGCGGCGTCCCGCGCATCAGAGAAATGTATATTTTGATAATCTGCGTAATCACCGGCAGCTTTTTCTGCCGGATCACCGCAATCACAAGGCCCAGGGGAAGCGACAGCAGCAGGGTCCATAAAAAAATGCCGATGGACTTAAGCATACCGTTTCCCATGACCTGAAGCATCGTCATAAAACTCATAAGATTCCCCCGTCTGAAAAAATAGAAAGAAGGGCGCCTCCCGGGGCACTGTTGCCCGATGCGGGAGACGCCCTCATGGTTTAAGGCCGCTTGCGCAGCAGCCGCTTATTCAGAAATGACCAGATCAGCGATATCGTATTTCTCTGCCAGCTGATCAAAGGTTCCGTCCTTCTTCAGCGAATCGATGGCTTCCTGTACGGAATCCCGAAGTTCGGTATCACCCTTTCTGAAACCGATGCCGTACTGTTCCTCGTTCAGATATTCATCCAGCATCTTGTAGCCTTCGCCCCGGGACTGCAGCTGATACTTGGCGACGCCAATATCCATGGCAACCGCGTCCACCGTACCTGCCAGCAGCTCCGCAAATGCGGTATTGTAATCACCGAATTCTCTCAGCTCTTTGAAGGTATCGGCCAGTTCCTTCTGTCCTTCTTCATCCTGCAGCAGAGAAAGGGCGGCGCTGTCTGCCTGTACGGCCACTACTTTGTCCGCCAGTCCTGACAGGTCGTCAATGCCGGAATCTTCCGCCACAACCACCACCTGGCTGTTCTCTACATAAGGATCGCTCCATGTATAGTCGTCTTCCCTGCCGTTGATGGTAAATCCAGACCAGATGCAGTCGATCATACCCGATGAAAGCTCATTGTCTTTGGAATCCCAGTCGATGGGCACATACTTGATCTCCCAGTCCCAGTAATCGCAGACCGCGGCGGCCAGTTCCAGATCAAATCCCGTATAGGAACCGTCGTCGTCCATATATCCGTAAGGCGGGTACTCCGCGTCAAATCCCACTTTAAATTCCGTGGTCTCGGTTTCATTCTTTGTGTTGTCGTCCGTATCCTGCTTCGTTTCTTTCTCTGTGCCGCAGCCTGCAAAAGAAAATGCCAGAATCGCAGCAAGCAGCAGTGCCCAAATTTTCTTCATTTTTTTCTCCTTTTTTCTTTGACTTGTTATCGCTTTAGTATGCTAAAGCGATACGATTGCAACTATCATACCGTGCCCCGTTATATTTGTCAAGAAAAAAATCCCTTCATTCGTAAGACAATGAAATCTCGTCGCTGACGACAGCATGCAGATTCTTCGAAAAGGCATCTGTCAGTTTTGCACAGTGCTGCAAAATTTCCAGCGCGTCCTTTGCATCCACAACGCCGTCCCCGTTGACATCCGATGTTTCCAGTGCCTGTGCCGGAAGCTGCCCGATCTGCGCGGCATGCCTGAGGATCATCAGTGCATCCACGGCGTTTACCGTTCCGTTTTCATCCACATCGCCGGTCAGCTGCTTCTGTTCCGCTTCCTGCACATTGCCCGTCGGAAGGTCTGCTGACGGCGCATCTGCTGACGGTGTATTCACAGACGGTACTGCTGTTTGTGTATCGGAAACCACCGCGCTTCCTTTGTCTGTTTTTATATATCTGTAATCATACAGGGAATAGGGATTGACCAGAATCTCGCCGTCATATCTGGACAAAGGATCTATAATCAGAAGATTTTCTTCCGTCATTTCCTTTACATTTTCCACATTCCGGTATCCCACCACCGTCACCCAGTGCTGGGAATATTTCGTCTTCACATGAAGAATCAGCGGTCTGCCCGCGTTAATCGAATCATAACACGCCTGCAATACCTGCTGCCTGTTTTCTGCCGTCACGGACGCATAGCCGCCTTTTGACCAGACACAGAGCACGTTGAATTCCGTATTGCCGTTTTGATTGTATTCACTGAACGAATGTACGATTCCATCCAAAATGGTCCTGCAATATGCCAGCGCATAACAGGAACAGGCTTCTCCCCTGCTGTCCTGCTTTCCCACTGCCTGCAGTTTTTCCCGATCCAGCGGCAGCAGCCGGCCTGCGGCCTCCGCATGCACCGTAAAAACCGTACAGACAAGAATCAGACAACATAAAACTAAGACCTGGATTTTCTGTTTTAACATCAGTTCCCTCCATTTCCACAATTTGCAAAAACGGATTTTATTTTAACATATTTCTCCTGTCTTGTCAAAAATGCCTGCTACTCCTGCATCAGCGCCGTCTGGCTGAGGTACATTTCGCTGTACCGGCCCTTTTTCGCAAGCAGCATCTCATGGGTGCCCTGTTCCACGATCTTTCCGTCCTGCATAAACAGAATCCAGTCGGCATTGCGTATCGTGGAAAGCCGGTGGGCCACAATGAAGCTGGTCCGTCCCTGCATCATATAGGAAAAGGCCGTCTGAATCTGCATTTCCATACGGGTATCGATGGAGGACGTGGCTTCGTCCAGAATCAGCATCGGCGGCAGGGCCAGCATGATCCGGGCGATACACAGCAGCTGCCGCTGTCCTGCGGAAAGGGCATCCTCGCTGATAATGGTATCCAGTTTGTCCGGCAGATGCCGGATAAATCCATAAGCACGGCTCTTTTTGGCCGCCTCAATCAGTTCCGCTTCCGTGGCATCTTCCTTTGCCAGCAGCAGATTGTCCCGTATACTGGCGTTTTTCAGCCAGGTTTCCTGCAGCACCATACCGAAATTGCTGCGAATGCTTTCTCTGGATACGGTTTCCGCATCAACGCCGGAAATATACAGTTTGCCCTGCTGCGGGTCGTAAAAGCGCATCAGCAGATTGATCAGCGTCGTCTTGCCGCAGCCGGTGGGGCCGACGATGGCAATCCGTTTCCCCGCCGCCACCTGCAGATTCAGATCCTCGATCAGCGGCTTTTCCGGGAGATAGGAAAAATACAGATGCTCCAGCCGCAGACTGCCGTCGATATCCCCCAGCTGTTTTGACCCATTGGTCTCCTCCGCCTCATCCAGCAGCCGGAAAATCCGGTCCGCACAGGCAATGGAATTCTGAAGCTCCGTAATTACCGATGAAATTTCATTAAATGGTTTGGTGTACTGGGTGGCGTAGCTTAAAAAGGCGGACAGTTCGCCCACGCTTAACCCCCCGCGCAGCACGGAAAACGCGCCGAATACGCAGACGCCGGCATACACCATGCTGTTGACGAAACGGGTGGTGGGGTTGGTCAGAGAAGAAAAGAATGTGGCTTTGCAGGAACATTTCCGCAGCCGGTCATTCAGGGTCTGAAATTCCCTGATCAGTTCTGCCTCTCTGCAGTAAGCGGCCGCCACTTTCTGATTGCTGATGATTTCCTCCATAAAGCCGGTCTGCTTCGCCCTTGCCTGGGCCTGATCCAGAAACATGGCATGGGTTCTCCCGGCAATAAACGCGGCGGTAAACAACGAAAGGGGCGTAATCAATATGACAAACACCGCGACCTTTACATTCAGGGCGATCATAAAAATCAAAGTACCCAGTATCATCAGTACCCCCTGAAACAGCTGGGACAGGCCCAGCAGCAGCCCTTCGGAAACCGCTTCCGCATCCGCCATGGCTACGCTTAAAAGTTCTCCTGCCTGATGCCGTTCGATATAGGAAAGGGGCAGACGCCACAGTTTATCAAACATGGCCCGCCGCAGGGCCGATAACGTCCGGTAGGTCACCCGGTTGTTTAAGAGGCTCACCGCCCACTGCAGCACGGTGTTGGCAAGCACCACCTGGGCCATGGCAATCAGAATGTCATACAGCCGGCCGATGTCGATATTGCCGCCTGCCAGCGTATCCACCGCCCGGCCGGTCAGTACGGGAAAATACAGGGTCAGCGCCGCCGTCCCCGCCGTAAACAGCAGGGAAAGGAACAGCAGCCATTTTTCTTTTGCCACAAACCGTAAAATACGGACAAAGGTCTGCATGGAGCCGCGCATTTTATTTTTCATGAGATTCACCTCCGTTTTTCGGGAACTGGGCATAATAAATTTCCTGATATACGGGGCAGTTTTTCAGCAGCTGCCCGTGGGTGCCTGCACCTTCAATCCTGCCGTCTTCCAGCACCAGAATCTGATCACAGTGGAGGATGCTGGACACCCGCTGAGATATGGTAATGGTGGTCTTCCCCGCCCTGGCCTTTTCGATGGAGCGGTTGAGTCTTGCCTCCGTCAGATAATCCAAAGCGGAAGCGCTGTCGTCTAAAATCAGGATATCCGCATCTTTTATCAGGGCCCGGGCAATGGAAAGCCGCTGGCGCTGGCCGCCGGAAAAATTCCTGCCTTCCTGCTCTACCGGCGCATCCAGCCCTTTTTCCAGGGCGAACTCCGCCTGGGCGTCTTTTAAAGCGGCAATCATTTCCTCCCGGGTGGCGTCCTCTTTGCCCCAGCGGAGATTGCTTTCGATGGTCCCGGAAAACAGCACGCTTTTCTGCATCACGATGGTCATGTCCTGCATCCGGGCTTCCTTGCTGTATACGGACAAATCTTTCCCTTTATAATAAATGGTTCCCTCCGTGGGCGCGTAAAAACCGCACAGCAGGCTGACCAGGGTGGTCTTGCCGCTGCCGGTGCCGCCGATGATGCCGATACGCTGTCCCCTTTCAATAGAAAAGCATAGATCGGAAAGCACGTCCGCATCCGCGCTGCGATAAGAAAAAGTCACATGGTCAAACCGGATATAATCTTCGGTTTCTTTCCCATGAATCTCCGAAAACGTCTTTGCACTGCCGTTTTCCAGTTCCAGAAAATCCGCGATGCGGGAAGCCCCCGCGAAAGATTTGGACAGGGTAATGATCAGATTCGCAAATTTCAGCAGTTCCACCAGAATCTGGGACATATAGTTGATCAGGGCTATCACGTCGCCCTGGCTGATCACGCCGTTTCCCACCGAAACCGCCCCGGTTTTCAGCAGCATAATGATGCCGAGATTGACAATCAGCAGGGTCAGGGGATTCATGGCGGACATGATCCGGCCGGAGATCATCTGCCAGCGCTCAAAAACCGCATTGTCCTTCTCAAACAGATTTTTTTCGCTCTCTTCTTTTCGGAAAGCCCGCAGCACCCGGATGCCTTTCAGATTTTCACGAAACGCGTTTGTCACCACGTCCAGCCGGGCCTGTACCTTTTTATACAGGTAAATGCCGGCAATCATCAGCGAAAATACCACGGCAAACAGAATCGGAATCACCACGGTAAAAACCAACGCGGAACGGACGTCTACGGTAAAGGCCATGGCCATGGCGCCGAAGACGATAAAGGGGGACCGCAGCAGCAGCCGCAGCGCCAGATTTACGCCGCTCTGCAGCTGATTGACGTCGGAGGTAATCCGGGTCAGAATGGTGGAAGCCCCCACCCGGTCCAGGTTGGAAAATGTCAGCTTTTCCACCTTTTGAAAAATCTGCATCCGGATTTTCGCCGCGAAGCCGGTGGCCGCGTTGGCGCTGAAATACTGGGCCGTGATGCTGAACAGCATACCGCCCAGTCCCAAAAGCACCAGCACCCCTGCCATCCGCCAGATATATGCGCTGTCCGCATTTCCGATGCCCGTATCAATGATCTTTGCCACCACCAGCGGCACGATCAGTTCAAAAATGACTTCAATCAGCTTAAAGGTGGAGCCGATGAAGCAGTCTTTTTTGTATTCCTTCAGATATTTCAGCAGCCGTTTCACAGATTTATCCCCATTTCAGATGAATTTTTATGCATTATTTTTTTATATTTTGTTCATCATATCAAATTTCATGAAAAAAAACTATTCCATTTTACTTTCTTTTGCTGTATAATTTTGTCCATTAAAAATTACGGAGGAAAATGATTATGTCTTATGTTGATGAAGTGATTGATCTCGTCATTGAGAAAAATCCCGCACAGCCTGAATTTCATCAGGCAGTCAGAGAAGTGCTCGAATCTCTGAGAGTTGTCATCGAGCAGAACGAAGAAGCTTATCGCAAAGACGCCCTGCTGGAGCGGCTTGTCAATCCCGAACGCCAGCTGATGTTCCGCGTTCCCTGGGTAGACGACAAGGGCAACGTACAGGTCAACACCGGTTACCGTGTACAGTTCAACAGCGCCATCGGCCCCTACAAGGGCGGTCTGCGTCTGCATCCCAGTGTAAACTTAGGTATCATCAAATTCCTGGGATTTGAACAGATCTTCAAAAATTCCCTCACAGGCCTGCCCATCGGCGGCGGCAAGGGCGGTTCCGATTTTGATCCCAAGGGCAAATCTGATCGTGAAGTTATGGCTTTCTGCCAGAGTTTTATGACCGAACTGCAGAAGCACATCGGCGCAGATACGGACGTTCCTGCCGGCGATATCGGCACAGGCGCACGTGAAATCGGCTATATGTACGGCCAGTACAAGAGAATCCGCGGCTTATATGAAGGCGTACTTACAGGAAAAGGCCTGACCTTCGGCGGTTCCCTCGTCAGAACGGAAGCTACCGGCTATGGTCTCCTCTATCTGACCGATGAAATGTTAAAGACCAACGGCATCGACATCAAAGGCAAAACCGTCGCCATCAGCGGCAGCGGCAACGTTGCGATTTACGCGGCAGAAAAAGCCATGCAGCTGGGCGCTAAGGTCGTTACCATGTCGGATTCCACCGGATGGGTCTATGACGCGGAAGGCATCGACCTGGCTGCCATCAAGCAGATCAAGGAAGTAGAACGCGGCAGACTGACCGAATATGCAAAATACCGTCCCAACAGCGAATATCACGACGGCCGCGGCGTGTGGAACGTCAAAGTGGACATCGCCCTTCCCTGCGCAACTCAGAACGAGCTGCATCTGGAAGACGCAAAAGCACTGGTTGCCAACGGCTGCATCGCAGTTGCAGAAGGCGCCAACATGCCTACCACCATTGAAGCGACGGAATATCTGCAGAAAAACGGCGTCCTGTTTGCCCCCGGCAAGGCTGCAAACGCAGGCGGCGTAGCTACCTCTGCGCTGGAAATGAGCCAGAACTCCGAACGTCTCTCCTGGACCTTCGAAGAAGTAGACGCGAAGCTGAAAAACATCATGGTCAACATCTTCCACAACCTGGACAATGCCGCAAAGAAATACGGCTGCGCAGGCAACTATGTTGCAGGTGCAAACATTGCCGGATTTGAGAAGGTTGCCACCGCGATGACAGCACAGGGTATTGTATAATCCCCTTTTCCTGACAGAAATGAAAAGCAGAGAAAGGACACTTCGTTCTTTTCTCTGCTTTTTTTCTGCCTTCCAACCG
>CANRJG010000002.1 GCA_947630875.1 uncultured Lachnospiraceae bacterium | reverse complement strand
AAATATGAGTCCTTGGGAGTACCGACAGAGTTTAGGATTGGTCGTATGATTAGTCCAACTTTATGTCCGCACCCCCGACTCCTTTTTCTATGCAGTTTCTTTTTCTTTCGCTCACAGCAGCGGATTTATTTTAATTTCAGCCCGTCGCGGAAGGCTTCTCCGACCCGTTCCGTGACTTTGTAATAGCCATGGGTATAAGGGTCGAAGGCGATAGCGCTCACAAGAGCCATGTCCAGTTTTCCGTCCGGCATCACCCGTTCGTCGGCCGTGACATTCACCACCTTACCGATGACGCCGCATCCATAGGGATTGTGCTGGTATTCTACAAATTCGCACTCCAGACACAGCGGAAATTCGTTGATAACCGGGGCGTCTACCGTTTCCGATTTGCTGGCGGACAGGCCGCTTTTTTCAAATTTGCGGGGCTCCTGATTGCCGGAAATAACGCCGAAATAATCGGCTTCCACAACGTGGGCAGCATCTGCGATGCTGACGGTAAAGGCGCCTCTTGCTTTGATGTTTTCTACGGTCTTGTGAGATTCCGTCAGGTTTAAGGCGACCATGTTGCGTTCCTGCATCGTGCCCCAGGCAGCATTCATGACATTGACGCTGCCGTCTGCATTATAAGTAGCAATCATCAGCACCGGCATCGGGAAAATGCCTTCTGTGATCTTGACATTTTTTCTCATGGGAATTACCTCGTTTCATGAAGATTAACACAGTCTGTGTCACCTTCATTATAGCTGTTCTCACGAAAAAAGCAAATGCATATTGTCTTCCGGCAGAATATCGCTGAACATGATCAGATTCGCAGCGGCCCTTTCCTGTTCGGTCAGCGGCCGGAAGGTGCCGTTTTTATATAATTCATCCAGCAGCATGACCGCCACGCCGGAACCGATGAAGCCATTGGCTGTCAGGCCTATGACCAGATCCTGCATCTGCGGCGGATATTGTTTCGCCTCCTGGGCGGCGGTTTCCAGTATAAAATCCGCAAACATCTGCTTATATTCTTCCGCAAGGGGCGGAATCCGCCGGAAAAATTCTCTCGGCTTAGACCGGACAATCATCACGTTGATTTGATTGTCCTCCGTCAGAAAGCCTCTTTTGCGCAGCCGGTGGAATTTTTCTGCGTTGGCGGTGTCATCCCGGATACTGCCGCGCATGTATTCGTAGAGATATTCATAATCCGTATACAGATTATCTTTCCATCCGCCGGTACGGGAATCCAGTTTGGAATTGACGGCCCAGGAATAGATTTCCGGATATTTGTCGGAAGATCGTTCCATGGCTCCGCAGACGGTCCATTCGCTTTGATGCATCTGGGGAACATAGTCCGGATCCGTACATTCGGCTTCCAGGTCCACAAATGCCAGATACTTGCCGCCAGTGCTGGTTTTGATATTATACAAGGACAAATCCTTGTCTGTATAGCCGCCGCAATTTTCGGTGACGCCGTAAAATATGGCCGCGGCCTCCAAAAGCTGCCGGTTGCCGCCGGGGATATATACGTCCTGTATATCTGCAATGGACTTCTGCACCGCAGGCACGTAAACTTCCGCCAGTTTCTTTGCAATCTCCATCCGTTTTTTCAGCTTGGTATCTTCCCATTCTGCGGCATATACCCGGGGACTGAAACTGACATACGTGGTAAAGCGGTTCCCGCGTGTGCGGATCAGATACCCGTTTTCTTCCAGAAACTGCACTTTATCTTCGATAAAGACCGGCGTGCAGCCAAGTTCCTCCGCAATTTCTTCCGGTGTTTTCGGCGTGAAATAGACGCTGTAAACGATGTTCAGATTCAGTTTATCTCCCAGATAATATTCCGGCCCGCCTTCCGGTCCCGGCGTGCCGCCATGGCCGATACTTTCTGCGCTGACAGGCGCAATTCCCAGTTTTCCTATTTTCCGTTCCATTGTAAAACGCTCCTTTAATTCAATTCTTGCTTTGTTCAGATGCCATTTTATGGTTCCTTCAGGGATCCCCGTAGTCTTAGAAATAGAGGAAATCGATTTATTCTCGTAATAAAACAGATAAACGATTTGGCGGCGCCTTTCGGTGAGAAAGGCAATCTCCCGGCGCAGCCTGCAGAGTTCTTCTTCTGTATCTGCCGGAAGGAAGTCTTCTTCATAAGAGAGCTGCACCATATCGATGGAAACCCCCTCATGCTTCTTTTTCCGGGATACAAACTTTGCGTAGACATGGGCGGCAATCCGCCGGATATAATGATCCGGGCAGATTACCTCCTGGGCCCGCAGCAGAGAAAGGTACACTTCCTGCACGATATCTCCGCATAAATCCTCTGCCTCCGCATAGGAAAAAGATTTGCTGACGGCAAAGCCATAAATCTTCTGAAAATATTCTGTTATGAGTTTGTCCGCTTGTTGTTTATCCATTTTTATTACTCCAGCGCTGTTAATCATATAGTGTCGGAAAATAGAAAAAGGTTGGCTGTATTCGCCCAAAAAAGAAACCTGTTCCGCATTTTAAACTTTTTCTCCATAGAATTATAGCGATTATTATGGAAATCGTAAATGTTTATATTGTCTGATTCTGTGTTTTGTTCCATGGAAAATATACGCGCTGCGTGATTTTTTCTAAACAAATAGGTGCTTGAATGCACAATACAGGCTTGGTATAATCAAAAAATGGAAATAGATTTTATTGCATGATTGGAGAATTATGAACTTATCATTTTTTCATCACCATTTACGGAAAACCGCCGTTGGCGGCGCCATACTGGACCTGTTACGGATTCCGGTCAGTCTGCTGAGCGCGGCATGGCTGGCGGATATTGTGCTGTCTGCGACGGCAGGGGATACCAAAGCAGTTCTTGCCGGCGGCGGCCGGCTGGTGCTGCTTTTGGTGGGATATCAAGTGCTGGAAGCGGTTGGCCGGATGTATCTGGAACGCGGCAGGGCGCGGGCACAGCAGCGCTGCAGGCAGGAATTGTATCGACGGTTCTTATCGAAACCGCTCTCTGCGCTGTATAGCGATGACCGCGGGCAGTGGAAGGAGTGTCTGACCGATGATTTTGACATGGCCTGTGACAGGATTCTGTCGGTTTTTCCGGGCATTTGTACGGGATTGCTCACGGCGGCGGCTTACTTTGTTTATATTGGCCGGAGCAGTCTGCTGATGGCAGGACTTTTGATGCTGATTTCACTGATTCAGCTGGTGCCTCCGCTGCTGGTCAAAGGATATTTTGAAAAGAATTATAAAGATACCCGTGATATTGAAGCCCGGCTGACTGACCTGACTGTGGAGGCGCACCACGGATTTGCAGTGCTGAAACTGTATCAGCTGAAGGAATGGTATCTGGAAAAATTGAAAAAACTGCACAAAGAGTACAAAAAAATCGGAAGCACCGGTATTTACACCTCTACGGCGGAAGGGGTCCTGAATGATTTTGTCGCCATGGTGCTCAAATACGGCGCCTGCGCGCTGGCAGGGATTTTGGCGCTGCGGCAGGTGGTTTCGCTGGATGCGGGTGTGGAAGCGATTGCTTTGTCCGGCAGCTTTTTTGCGGCAGTCAACACGGTCTTTTCTTCCCTGACCCGGCTGGCGGTGACAAAACAGGCCCGGAAGCGTCTGGCGGACTGTATGTCGGATATACCGGAAGAAGAAACCGGATCAATTGAAAGCACGCAGATCCGGCTGCAGGACGTTTCCCTTTCCTTTGCGGACAGAAAGCTTTTTGATCATGTGCGGATGTGTTTTCCGACACAGGGCATTTGCCTGATCCGGGGCGCCAACGGCGCCGGAAAATCTACGCTGTTTCGGCTGATGGCGGGGCTTATTCGTGCAGATGAAGGAGAAGTCCGGCTGGGAGACGTTTCGCCGGATGCGCTGTCCGATGCCGTTTTTGTCAGGGAGTTGTTTTATCTTCCCCAGGAAGATGCGGCGTTTGCATTTCCGCCGCGCATGTTTTATGAAATGGTAGATGAAGCTGCCGTGGATCGTGTTATGGAGCTGGCGTATCGTTTCGGTCTGCAGGACAGACAGCTGGAAGAAACGAATATCTGCGATCTGTCCGGCGGAGAACGAAAGAAAGTATTTCTCGCCCTGGCGTTTGCCGCGAATCCGAAGATTCTCCTGCTGGACGAGCCTACCAATGCGCTGGACGAGGATTCCAAAAGGCTTTTGCTGTCGGAACTGCAGAAAAGAAAGGGTCTGACCTTCATTATCAGCCATGATCCGGCGCTCAATGCGCTGCCTGCCCAGTGTTACTCCATAGGAAAAGGAGGGATCACATATGCACAGAGCTGATCCATGGAAAAGACTGGTGCGGAAGGACTGCAGAAAAGCGATGTGGCCTGCGGTCGTCGGCTATACCGCAGGGGATCTGCTGGGCAGCCTTTTGAATATCTATACCGCAGGGATTTTAGGCAGTTTTGCGGATGCGGTACTGCGGCTGGATCTTTCCGGCGGCATGCGGCAGTTTTGGATTCTGCTGCTTTGCCTTCTGATCAATCTGGCGCTGGTTCCCCTGATCAGCATGGCGGGAGAATTGAACATGTTTTCCAATGCGCTGCGGCACGACAGGGTTTGTCTCGGCAGATTTCTGGATAAAACCTATGAAAGCGCATCCAAAATCGAAGCGGGAGAGGCGCAGTACCGCCTGGAAGATGACGCCATTTCGCTGCGCTGCGACTGGGTGACGCTGGCGGAAAATATGGTTTTGATTCCGGTGACCCTGGTGGTCCTTTTGTATCGTTCTTTCACCATCAGTATCCTGTTCAGCCTCCTGACGCTGGGCGTCTGTATGCTGAAGCTGGTGGTGCCGGTGGCAACAAAGCGGACACTGGCAAAATACAAGCTGGAAGAAAAGGCATACAAAACCAAGCTGCGCAGTATGGAGATGGAAATTGCCGGGCAGCCCCATATGGTCAAAATGTATGGACTTGGAAAAGCGGTTCCCGAACGGCAAAACAGGCTGTTTTCAGACTATTTTCAAAAAGTGGTCAGAAAGAACAGCCGATATAAAACCATTGCGGACAAAATCCTGGCGTTTCTGGACACCTTTTGCGTGCTGCTGATTCTGTTTGTGGGAGCGCTTCTGGTGAGCCGCGGAAAAATCAGCGCAGGCGCGGTGGCCGTCATGGCAGGATATTTCGGCATATACAATTCGATGATTGCGAAGTTGACGGAAGTGATCCGGATGATACCGGATTATCAAAATGACGTGGACCGGGTGGCGATCCTTTACAGCGATGCTGAAATCAAAGAAGGCGAATCTGTCGATACATTTGACAGTATTTCGGTACAGCAGCTTGGATTTTGCTATGGAACAGAACCGGTGCTTCAAAATCTTTCTTTTTCCGTCAGGAAAGGCGATAAGCTGGCGGTCATCGGCCCCAATGGCAGCGGAAAATCCACGCTGATTTTCATTCTGTGCGGTCTGCTTGGCAGTTATAAAGGCAGCGTCAGAATGAACGGCAGGGAATTAAAGCAGATCGAACCGGGGCAATGGCGCCGTCAGTTCGCGCTGGTACAGCAGGATCCCTTTCTGTTTGAAGGCAGCGTCCGGGAAAATATCAGCATCGGCAATCTGCAGGCGAAGGAAGAGGAGATCAGCGCAGTCATGGAACGGCTGGGCATTGCCCATCTGGCAGACCGATCCGTGTCCTTTCAGGATAAATCACTGTCCGGCGGGGAAAAACAGCGGATTTCTCTGGCCAGAGCTTTGTTGAAGCATCCGCGTCTGTTGATTTTTGACGAGCCGGGCAATCATCTGGATGCGGCGGCCGTGCAGTGGATGGCGGACTTCATTCGTCAGTGCAAAGAAACCGTGATCTTTATTTCCCATGATAAAACCTTACAGCAGGCTTCCGGGCAGGTACTTCAAATCGGTACGGACGCGGATGCTTAAGGCGTCGTATCGCCTGAACGCAGAAAATCCAGCAGTGCTGCAAAGGCTTCTTCCATGGTACGGCTGCGGATTTCATTGCGGGATCCGGTAAAATGCAGCTCTTTGACCTGCTGCGTTTCCCGGCAGACAAGTCCCATAAAGACGGTGCCCACCGGATGATAGTCCTTTGGGCCTGCAGGGCCGGCAAAGCCTGTGACAGACAGGGCAATGTCCGCGCCGCTGTGGGAAAGCGCGCCTGCAGCCATGGCTGCCGCGCACTGTGGGCTGACACTGCCGTGTTCGTTTAAAATCTGCTGATCTACGCCCAGCAGGCGGTGCTTTGCGTCATCGGAATAAGTGACGAAACCATAGCCGAAAACCTCGGAAGCGCCGCTGACGGAGACCAGCGTCGATGCGATCAGGCCGCCGGTCAGGGATTCTGCAAAGCTGACGCTTCGGTGCTGCTCCTTAAGCAGGCGAACGATGGTTTCTGTAATATGCATTTCCATAATAGTTCCTTTCCTGTCTGAAAGACCGTAAAATATTTCATCTGCGGATACTTGTTTGTATCCGCTGAGTCGTCTGTTTCCCGAAAAAGGATAACATACGAGGACATATCTTTTCAAGTACAGACCGGGGTTATCTGTTTGATATTGTTTTAAAGCAGTACCATATCCCAGGTGTTTTCCCCCGGATGATAGAGCAGATAAAAGGTTTTGTATGTGCCGTAAATCAGTGCGCTGCACTCATAACGCTGCAGCAGAAAACCGGCAGCCTGCTCCTGATTGGTCTTTCGTACCTGGATCTGCCCGATGGTATGACGCACCCCTTCTTCATCTTCATATTTCAGCATTTGCGGAATGGCCCGGCCGGTGGAAGTGAACCAGCACCCAACCGCAACTTTTTTATAATGCCCTTTGACGGCGGGCTCCTGCCGCATATCCTGTTCCATTTTTGATGGCCTCCTTGACCTTATTATATCGAACATGCGTTCGATACGCAAGCGGAAAGTTGTGGTAAATTCCGGACATCCGGTGCAGAAAAACTATGGAATTATTTTTTATCCTATAGTACAATATAAAAGGATTAAGATTTTGAAAGGTATTTGCATATGAACAATCTAAAGGAAATCTTTGATAAGATGATTCCGGTATTTCAAAATATTTTCGGAAATGCGTTAGAACAGATTATTTTATATGGATCTGCTGCAAGAGGTACGCATACGGAAGAGTCTGATATAGATATTGCGGTGATTCTACGTCCTTATACCAAAGAAATGCATGATAAAATGATTGATTATACGGTTGATTTGGAATTGGAGTATAATGTAATTTTGTCTGTATTATTGATTGATTCAAATCAGTTTAAAGAATGGGAGACTGTGCTTCCATTTTACAAAAATGTTCAGAAAGACGGGATTAAGTTATGGAGCGCAGCGTAAATGATTTATCCGCATATCGATTTTATTGTTGTACAGAAGCATTGGAAGATGCGAAAATAATGTATGAAGCCGGGAGATATAAAAATGCGTTGAATCGCGCGTATTATTCTATTTTTTATGGAATTCGCGCGGTTAATGCACTGGACGGATTTGACAGCAGTAAGCATAGTGGCGTGATAGCGCATTTTAATCAAAAATATGTGAAAACAGGTGTATTTCCCAAAGAAGCATCGAAACAAATTAAGCTGGCTTCAGAAAAAAGGGAATATGCAGATTATCTGGATTTTTATATAGCATCCAAAGAGGATGCCAGCGAGCAGATTCATCGGGCAGAAATCTTTCTGCACTGGATTGAAGATTACTTAAAAAGTCAAAATATTCTTTAAATTAAACAACAGAATCATCATCTGGAAAAGTTTCTGAACCTGCGGTCTCAGGAGCTTTTTTATTTGAAAAAGTGCTTGATATTATCGATAATCGATAATATAGTATAGCCATAGAATATCGATATTCGACAATAGAAGGAGCGTTTTATCTATGCCAAGGGAAAAGTTTAAAACATTAACAGAGCAAATGTATTATATTCTGCTTTGCCTGAGCAAGGAATGTTATGGTCTGGATATCATGGACCAGGTTTCTGCCATGACCGGCGGAAGGGTCAAAGTGGGATCCGGAACCCTCTACAACCTGCTGGAACAGTTTGCAGATGCGAAGATGATCCGGGAAACCAAGGCAGAGGGCCGCAGGCGCAGTTATGTTTTGACGGAAAAGGGCTATGCGGCGCTGGACGCGGAATACCGCCGGCTGCGCAGGCAGATGGAGGATTATCAGAAAATGCTCGGAAAAGCAGAGGAGGAAGGAGAAAAACAGGTATGAAGGATGTCAAACATCGTATAGAATTTATATATCCATACCTTCGAAAGGATATCGAAACCTACCTGGAACAACAGGCGGAGAAAGGCTGGATGCTGTCGTCGATTTCCGGATGTATCTGGATATATCGCCGCAGTACGCCGCAGCAGGCGCATTTTGCAGTCAGTCTGTTTGCAGGAGCGTCCGATTATGCGGCAAAACCTTCGAAATCACTGGAAACCTTTTATGATTTCTGTGCCCGCAGCGGCTGGCATCTGGCGGCGACATCCGGACAGCTGCAGATTTTTTACAATCTGCGGGAAGATCCGGTGCCCATCGAAACAGATCCGGTGGTAGATCTGGAAATTCTGCATAAGGCGATGAAACGAAAATACCTGCCCGGCCTGTTAATCCTGTTTTTGATTGCAGTGCTGCAGTGTGTGGGATTTCTGTATGGACTGCAGCGCGATGCGATCGGCACACTGGCGTCGAATACGGAATTAAGCTCGGGTCTGATCTGGCTGGGAATGATGCTGAGCACCCTGGGAGAAATGATTTCCTATGCCGTCTGGTTTGACAGAACCAAAAAGGCCGCCCTGCAGCATCTGAAACTGCCGATGAAGGGCAGGCCGTTTGCATGGATCGGCGACGTTTGCTGGATACTGCTCATCGCCGCACTGGCGCTGACTGCCGGCAGCATGGATGCAGTCGAGAACATTTTTGGGATTGTCTTAGCTGTGATACCGCTTCTTGCGGCGTTTCTGGTGGGATGCTGGCTGAAGAAAAGACATAAGGCAGCAAGGGGCAAACTGCTGATTTCGATTTCCGTTTTTGTGGTAATGTATCTGCTGATCGCGTTTACAGGCGCAGTGGGACTCATTCGGTACGAAGCAGACAAAGAACCGGGAAACACAGCGACAAAGTCTTCCGTTTTGCTGACTTCCTGCAGCAAAGAAGAACCGGAAGGAACCGCCGCTGTCTGCGATCGGTATCAGGTGTTCATTCCGAAACTGCGGTTCCTGTATGAAACCTGCAAATCCAGTCTGCTGCAGCAGGATAGTCTCGAAGTTTTTGAGGAACAGTATGTGCTGACAGATGCGCCCGGCTGGCAGGCAAAGCAGGTCTACCGCATCCATAACAAAGACGGAACGGCAGAAAACCGGTATCTGCTTTGTTACCCGGACCGGCTGGCCGTTGTATCGCTGCGCATGGAACCGACGAAGGCCCAGCAGCAAAGCATTACGGAAGAACTGCGGAACGCAGAGAACCAGAAAGCAGGAAACTGAAATGGAAACCAAAAGCTATATCGCCATTGATCTGAAATCCTTTTATGCTTCCGTGGAATGTGCGGAGCGGGGACTGGATCCGCTGACCACCCATCTGGTGGTGGCGGATCAGAGCCGGACGGAAAAGACCATTTGCCTGGCAGTGTCGCCGTCCCTGAAAGCTTACGGTATTCCCGGCCGTCCCAGACTCTTTGAAGTCACACAGCGGCTGCGGGAAGTCAATCAGCAGCGGCGGGAACATGCGCCGGGACGTACATTTACCGGAAAATCCATCGACGCGAACCAGCTGGAAGCGGATCCCGCGCTGGAACTGGATTATATCGTGGCCGTACCGCGGATGGCGTATTATATGGAATACAGTACCCGGATCTTTGATATTTACCTGAAATATATCGCGCCGGAGGATATCCACGTCTATTCCATCGACGAAGTGTTTATGGACGTCACTTCCTATCTGAAGATCTATCATATGACAGCCAGAGAGCTGGCCAGAACCATGATCCGGGAGGTTCTGGAGGCTACAGGTATTACGGCCACGGCAGGCATCGGCACCAATCTGTATCTTTGCAAGGTGGCCATGGATATCGTCGCCAAACATACGGCGCCGGATGAAAACGGCGTGCGTATTGCCGAACTGGATGAATCGTCTTACCGCAGACAGCTGTGGGCGCATCAGCCCCTGACGGATTTCTGGCGGGTGGGCAGAGGCTATGCGGCGAAGCTGCAGGAAAACGGGCTGTATACCATGGGCGATATTGCAAGATGTTCCATTGGAAAGCCGGAGGAATATTATAATGAAGAACTGCTGTACCGGCTGTTCGGCATCAATGCGGAGCTTTTGATCGACCACGCCTGGGGCTGGGAACCCTGCACCATCGCGGATATCAAAGCATACCGGCCGGAGAACAGAGGTTTAAGTTCCGGGCAGGTGCTGACACGTCCCTATTCCGTACAGGAAGCGCGGCTGGTGGTGCAGGAAATGACGGATTTGCTGGCGCTGGATCTGGTAGATAAGGGGCTGGTGTGCGATCAGGTGGTGCTGACCATCGGATATGATGTGGAAAATCTCTCGGATGTGAAGAAGCAAAAAGGGTATCGGGGAGAAGTGACCACGGATCATTATGGCCGCAAAGTCCCGAAACACGCCCACGGCACACAGAATCTGGGGCGGCATACGTCTTCGTTTCATTTGATTGCGGATGCGGTAATGGCGCTGTATGACCGGATCACAGATCAAAAGCTGCTGGTGCGGCGAATCAATCTGACGGCAAATCATGTGGTGGACGAACAGACGGCAAGGTCTGCCGGACATTACGAGCAGATGCGCCTGTTTGACGATGACGACGGCAGGAACCGGCGCAGGGAGGAAGAACGTCTCGCACTGGAGCGGGAGAAAAATGTACAGAAGGCCGTATTGGAAGTCAAAAAACGCTACGGGAAAAATGCAGTGCTGCGGGGCATGAATTTGAAAGAAGGCGCCACTGCGGCGCAGCGAAATCAACAGATCGGCGGGCACAAGGCATAGATATCCGGGAGGCGGAAGAAAATGAAAGAAAATCAGAAATGGGCGTATGCGGACATTCTGGATTTGCCGCACCATCAGTCCAGGCGGCATCCCCACATGTCAAATCAGGAACGGGCGGCACAGTTTTCCGCCTTTGCGGCACTGACCGGGCATCAGGAAGCGATTTCCGAGCGCATCCGGCGGGCGGAGGCGGAAGACCTGACGGAAGAATAGAAAAAGCTGAAAGCAGACACTTTCAGCTTTTGAGAACAGCTCATAGCGGAATCGAACCGCTGTTTCCGCCGTGAGAGGGCGGCGTCTTAACCGCTTGACCAATGAGCCATGTCGATTTTGTCCAGAGACAAGTGCTATTATACGGGAAGTATCAGAAAAAAGCAAGCATTTTCTAAAAAATATTCGGAAGATATGTCAATTGACTTTTATTCCTGTGGCTGATAGTGTGAATTTTATAAAAATATTCGAAAGACAGGTGTACAGGATGAACCGGATCAAAAAAGGAATTGCTTTATTGATGGCAGCAGCGCTGATCTTCTGCGTGCTTCCGCATATGACCGGATTTGCAGCCGATCAGACAGAAAAGACCATTGGCGATATGACAGGGGACGGACATATCACCGCCGATGACGCGCTGGAAGTATTAAATTGTGCCGCGAAACTGAAGGAAGCCGGCGATCTGGAAACGACTGCGGATACCAATGCGGATGGCAGTATTACGGCGGAAGATGCCCTTTTGGTTTTACAGTATGCAGCGGGCATAATAGACAGTTTCCCCGCACAGCAGGAACAGGTTACGCCCACACCGGAACCCGCGGCGACACCGGAACCCACGCCCACGCCGGAAGCTACGGAAACACCGACGCCGCGGTTCTGGATTGTGGGAGATTCTATTGCTGCGCCGCATGAAAAGGAGGGGTATGAGCGTCCGTTGTACGGCTGGGGTGAGATTATTCCGAAATATTATACAAGGGATATCAGATTCCAGAACAGAGCGGTGTCCAGTCAGAGCAGCAAAAGTTATTTGAATGAGTCGAATTACCGGATTACCTATACCAGCATGAAGCAGGGAGATTATGTGCTCATTTCCTTCGGACACAATGATCACAATTCCACCGGAGGCACCAGCAGACTGACCGATCCTTACGGCGGTTCGGATGAAGAAGGCTCCTTTAAATATTATCTGAAGCATGATTATATCGATCCGGCACTGGAAAAAGGTGTGACGCCGATTCTGATGACCGCGGTTGTAAGATGTTTCTACAGCGACGGCGTGTTTAAGGAGGAAGACATTCATCTGGAATACGGCCGGGCCATGCGCGAGCTGGTGGAGGAGTATGCCGCAGAGGGCATTACCGTTTATCTGATCGACGCGCAGAAGTATACGTATGATCTGTATTCGACGCTGACGGAAGAAGAAGCCATGCTGTATCATGGACTGGGGCAGCCGTCCTGGGGCCAGTGGTACAAGGATACGACGCATTACAGTGAAAAAGGCGCCCGGATGATTACGGATTATATTGTTTCCGAACTGGAAAAAATGCCGCTGGGGCTCAATCAATACCGTATTAAAGATGCAGATGCGCAGTAAAAAATAATTGCTTGACAGTATGCACAAATCGTGCTAAAGTATGTTCAGTTTAAGATGTCTAATGATGAGAGTGGGTTTGTTCCCACTCTCGTTTGTTGTACGGAGGCGTAAAATGACCAGAAAAGAAACCATTGAACAGCAGGCGGAAACGCTGATTATGCCTGTGGTGGAAGCGCTGGGGTTTGAACTTGTGGATATGGAATATATCAAAGAGGCCGGCGCATATTATCTGCGGGCGTATATCGATAAGCCGGGCGGAATCACCATTGACGACTGTGAGACCGTCAGCAGAAGTTTCAGCGATCTGCTGGATGAAAAGGATTTTATAGAAGATTCTTACATACTGGAGGTTTCATCGCCGGGGCTGGGAAGACCCTTGAAAAAAGAGAAGGATTTTCAGCGGGAAACCGGGAAAGAGATTGAGGTCAGATTATTTGCGCCGGTCGACGGCAAAAAAGAATATACGGGAATCTTGACTGCATATGAAAACGGACTGATTACGATTATGACGGAGGACGGAAGATCGCTCAGTTTCAAAAGAACAGAGACTGCGTTGGTGCGGCTGGCACTGGATTTTTAAATTTTTGGAGGATAGGAGAAAATGAATAAGGAACTGATTGAAGCTTTGGATGTTCTGGAAAAGGAAAAAGACATCAGCAAAGATACATTGCTGGAGGCCATTGAAAACAGCCTGATCACAGCCTGCAGGAATCATTTCGGAAAAGCGGACAATGCAAAAGTAACAATCAACAGAGATACCGGCGATTTTCAGGTGATTATGGAAAAGACCGTCGTGGAAGAAGTCACCGATCCGGTCTGTGAGATCAGTCTGGAAGCGGCGCAGAACAAAGACAGCAGGTATACGCTTGGCGATGTGGTACAGGTGGAGGTACAGTCAAAGCAGTTCGGCAGAATCGCAACCATGAATGCGAAAAATGTGATTTTGCAGAAGATCAGAGAAGAAGAAAGAAAATCCCTGTTCAATCAGTATTTTGATAAGGAAAAGACCGTCATTACCGGGGTGGTACAGCGGCAGAACGGCAAAAATTATACGATCAATATCGGAAAACTGGATGCGCTGCTGGTGGAAAAAGAGCAGGTCAGAAATGAAGTGCTGCATCCCAATGACAGGATCAAACTCTATGTGCTTGAAGTGAAGGATACGACAAAAGGCCCCAGAGTCATGGTTTCCAGAACGCATCCGGAACTGGTGAAAAAGCTGTTTGAATCGGAAGTCACCGAGGCCCGGGAAGGCATCGTGGAGATCGTCAGCATTTCCAGAGAAGCCGGTTCCAGAACCAAGATGGCGGTTCGCTCCAACGATCCGGACGTAGATCCGGTGGGCGCCTGCGTCGGCATCAACGGCAGCCGTGTCAATGCAGTGGTTTCCGAACTGAACGGAGAAAAGATTGATATTATTAACTGGTCGGACAATCCGGCGATTCTGATTGAAAATGCGCTGAGTCCCGCCAAGGTTGTATCGGTCATGGCGGATCCGGATGAAAAAACAGCCAAGGTGGTAGTCCCGGATTACCAGCTCTCGCTGGCCATCGGCAAGGAAGGACAGAATGCAAGACTGGCGGCCCGGCTGACCGGATTCAAAATCGATATTAAGAGTGAATCTCAGGCCAGAGAAGCGGAAGACTGGTATGATGATTACGAAGATGAATATTATGACGACGAGTATTACGATGACGATGAATTCTTTGACGAAGATTTTGACTTCGATGAGGATACGGAAAATGAAATCGAAGAGCCTTCGGATGAGGAATTTGCAGAAACAATGACGGAATAAACCTTTGGGGAGGCGGATACGTTGCAGAAAGTAAAAAAAATTCCGATGCGGCAATGTATCGGCTGCAGAGAAAGAAAAGAGAAGAAAAATCTGATACGAATGGTACGCACGCCGGAGGGGGAAGTGCTGGCAGATGAAAGCGGCAGAAAAAATGGCAGAGGCGCCTATCTGTGCAGAGATTTGCGCTGTCTGGAAAAGGCTGTCAAAAGCGGCGCGCTGAACCGGGCTTTTCAGATCAACATGTCGGAAGAAGAGATCGAACAATTAAAATGTCAAGTGGAGAATATGAATGAAAAACAATAGAATGGACGGTCTGCTGTCCATTGCGGCCAGGGGCGCAAAAGTGGAAAGCGGGGAATTTTGTACCGAAAAAGCCGTAAAGTCCGGAAAGGCATATCTGGTTTTGTGCGCGGAGGACGCTTCGGAAAACACCAGAAAGCATTTTTCGGATATGTGCGCATATTATCAAGTACCTTTTTATTGTTCTCATACAAAAGAAAGCCTGGGACACTGTATCGGAAAAGAGATGCGGGCATGTATGGCTTGTACCGATTTTGGATTGAGCAATGCCATGATGAAGTATCTGGATGAGAAAGAAGAGAAAACAGGAGGAAAAAAGCATGCCTAAAATGAGAGTACACGAGTTAGCGAAGGAAATAAATAAAACAAGCGCGGAACTGATAGAGCTCCTGAATAAAATGAAAATCACGGATAAAACGCATGCGAGCATGCTTTCCGAAGAGGAAGTTGCCCGTGTAAAGCATATTCTGGCCAGAAAGAGGAGACCTCCTGAGAAAAAGCGTAAAAATATCATTCAGGTATTCAATCCGCACAATTCCAGAATGAGCGGCGGTCCGGATGAACGTCTGAAAAAGAAAGCCGCGGAGCAGAAGGCGGAGGAAGAATATAAGCGCAGGAAACAGGAAGAACAGCGGCAGGAAGCGGAACGGCAGGCTGCGCTGGCCAGAGAAGCAACGCTGGCGAAGATCGCCCAGCGACTGAAGGCAGATGCGCCGGAAGAGCAGCCAAAGGGGAAAGACGCTGCACCCAAAACCCAGCCGGCAGCCTCCGCGGAGACACCTGTAAAGAATGCGCAGAAACCGGAACCGGAAACAGCGCCGGAAAAGACACGGGAAACGGTTGTGGCATCGGCTGAAACCGGAAAAACCGCGGCCGGGCAGACAGATTCGAAAGCGTCAGAACGCCCGCGTATGCAGAAACCGGTACGTAGTGACGGGGCTCGCGGCGGCAGAGGCGATGGCCAGCGTCCGGTGAGAAATGACGGACAGCGCGGTACAAGGCCGGAAGGAGCAAGAAGAGACAGAGATGCCTCTTTTACACGGAAAGACGCAAATAATCGCCCGGCCAGAGAAAGCAGGGACGGCCAGCAGAAAGACAGGCCCAGAGGCGCATTTCACGATAATGCCAGAAGAGATCCGCGAAATGAACAGCAGAAGCAGGGCCGTTTTTCCGGCGGCAGGGACCAGGACAGAAAGAAAGACCGGCTTTCCTCTGATTTTGCGATGCAGCAGCAGAAAAACGAGCGGAGCAATCAGCGAAAGGATAAAGACAAAGACCGGGTAAAGAAGGATCACGACCGCTTTGAACATCAGAGCAGCAAGGTCAGAAGCAACAAAAATCAGATCAAGGCGCCTGTGGCAAAACCGGTAAAGAAAGAGCCGGAAGAGGAAGTGATTAAGTCCATTATCCTTCCGGAAAAACTGACGATTCGTGAACTGGCGGAAAAAATGAAGATTCAGCCGGCAGTGATCGTTAAAAAGCTGTTCCTGCAGGGCACCATGGTGACGGTCAACGCGGAAATCGATTATGATACGGCAGAGGAAATCGCGCTGGAGTTCAACTGCATCGCGGAACCGGAAGTCAAGGTAGACGTCATTGCGGAACTTCTGAAAGAAGAAGAGGAAGATCCGGCAACGCTGGAGAAACGCGCACCGGTGGTCTGTGTCATGGGGCATGTCGATCATGGTAAAACCTCGCTGCTGGATGCTATCAGAAATACGAGAGTGACCGACAAAGAGGCAGGCGGCATCACCCAGGCCATCGGCGCTTATGTGGTCGAATGCAACGGGCGGGACATTACGTTTTTGGATACTCCCGGACATGAAGCCTTTACGGCCATGCGTATGCGCGGCGCCAATGCTACGGATATCGCGATTCTGGTGGTGTCTGCGGATGACGGTATCATGCCCCAGACTATTGAGGCCATCAATCATGCAAAAGCGGCGGAAGTGGAAATCATTGTCGCTATCAACAAAATTGATAAACCGGATGCCAATGTATCGCGCGTTATGCAGCAATTGACAGAGTACGATCTGGTACCGGAGGAATACGGCGGATCCACCATTGTTGTGCCGGTATCCGCAAAAACCCGGGAAGGTATCGATAATCTGCTGGAAATGGTTCTGTTAAGCGCCGATATTCTGGAGCTGAAAGCCAATCCCAATCGCCGGGCCCGTGGTATCGTGATCGAAGCAAAACTGGATAAGGGGAAAGGCCCCGTGGCTACCATTCTTGTGCAGAAAGGTACGCTGCATGTGGGCGATTTCATCGCGGCCGGCTCCTGTTACGGCAGAGTCCGGGCGATGTTAAATGACAAGGGTCAGCAGGTAAAACAGGTAGGTCCTTCTACGCCGGTGGAAATCCTCGGATTTAATGACGTGCCTCAGGCAGGCGACGTCTTTGTGAATCCTGCTACCGATAAGGAAGCCAAACATTTTGCGGAAACCTTTATCGCCCAGAACAAGGAGAAACTTCTGGAAGACACGAAGTCCAGTATGTCGCTGGAAGACCTGTTCTCGGAAATCAAGGCGGGCAACGTCAAGGAACTGAATCTGATTGTCAAGGCAGATGTGCAGGGTTCCGTGGAAGCGGTTAAGAGCAGTCTGATCAAACTTTCCAATGATGAAGTGGTAGTGAAAGTCATTCACAGCGCCGCAGGCGCCATCAATGAATCCGATGTCATACTGGCGTCCGCATCCAACGCGATTATTATCGGATTCAACAGCAAGCCGGATGCCATGGCCAAAGCCACGGCGGAACGGGAAGGCGTGGATGTGCGGCTGTACAGAGTCATTTACGATGCCATTGCGGATGTGGAAGCCGCCATGAAGGGCATGCTGGATCCGGTTTACGAAGAACAGATCATCGGACATGGCGAGTGCCGGCAGACCTTCAAGGCCAGCGGCGTAGGTACCATTGCAGGTTCCTATGTGCTGGACGGCATATTTACAAGAGACTGCAAGATCCGTGTCACAAGAGAAGGAGAGCAGATCTTTGACGGTCCGCTGACCTCTCTCAAGCGTTTCAAAGACGATGTCAGAGAAGTAAAATCAGGCTTCGAATGCGGTCTGGTATTTGAGAACTTCAACGACGTCAAAGAAGGCGATCAATTTGAAGCTTATAAAATGGTAGAGGTACCCAGATAGGCAGAGACAGAGTGCCGGAAATGGAGTCAAATTGAAAAAAAACAGCATTAAATATATGCGGATTAACGGTGAAATACAAAAAGTTCTGGCGGACATCATCCGGGGCGGTCTGAAAGACCCGAGGGTGTCCGCCCTTACTTCCGTTACGGACGCAGAAGTAACCACAGATTTGAAGCAGTGCAAGGTGTATATCAGCGCTTACGGGGATGAAAAAGCGAAGAGCGACACCATGGCCGGGCTGCAGAGCGCGGAAGGCTATCTGCGCAGACAGCTGGCAAAAACCCTTAACCTGCGCAATACGCCGGAGCTGATCTTTGTACCGGATCATTCCCTTGATTACGGTATGAAAATGAATAAACTGATCGATGAAGTCATGGAACAGATGCCGGAGGAGGAGAATGAAGAACCTGAAAGCAGTGATTGAGGCAGCGTCTTCCATTGCCCTGGGGGGACACGTGCGTCCGGATGGAGACTGCATCGGCGCGCTTGCGGCGGTGAAAGAATATATCCGGATCAATTATCAGGGAAAGACCGTGGACTGTTTCGTAGAAAATGTACCGGCGGCCCTTGCGTTTCTGACGGAGGAGGATTTTCTTTGCAGAAAACATGCTGGTAATTATGATCTGTTTATTGCGTTGGACTGCGCGGACAGCAAGCGGCTGGGCGCGGCGGAATCCGTATTTGATGCGGCGGCGGCAAGGGTCTGTATCGACCATCATATTTCCAATCCGGGATATGCGCAGATGAATATCATTGACGGAGCTATCAGTTCTACCTGTGAACTGCTCTGTACCCTGATGGATTTTTCGAAAATGAACCAAAAAACTGCTGTCAGTCTTTATACGGGCATCATTCACGATACCGGCGTACTGCAGTATTCCAATACGAAACCCCAGACCTTAAAGACGGTTGCGGCCCTTCTGGAATTTGATATTCCTTTTTCGGAAATTATTGAAAAAAGTTTTTACAGCAAAACTTACGTGCAGAATCTGCTGTTAGGACTGTCCCTTTCCAAAAGCCGGCTGGTGCTGGAAAACAACTGCATCATTTCCATGGTATCGATGGAGGAACAGGCACAGATCGGCGCGGCGGACGAGGATTTCGAAGGCATTGTGAGCCAGCTGCGGCTGACAGAAGAGTGTCAGATGGCGGTGCTGATGCATGAGAGCAAAGCGGGCGAATGGCGCGTCAGTATGCGCTCGAAGGGAAAGATCGACCTGATTCCCATTGCGGCAGCCAACGGTGGCGGCGGGCACAGGGTGGCAGCCGGCTGTACGATGTACGGAACGGCCGCGGTTGTTTACGAAAAGCTTTTAAAGGACATAGAAGAGAATTTTACATGATGTATCATGGTATTATTAATGTATATAAAGAAGCCGGCTGCACATCCTTTGATGTGATTGCAAGGCTTCGTACAATTTTAGGACAGCGCAAAATCGGTCATACGGGAACCCTGGATCCCGGCGCGAAAGGGGTGCTGCCGGTGTGCCTGGGCGTAGCCACCAAAACCTGCGATCTGCTGGTGGACCACACCAAAACCTATCGGGCGGTGCTGCTTCTGGGCGTCGCCACCGATACGGAGGATATCTTCGGCCAGGTGCTGCAAAGAAAAGAAGTGCAGGCGACGGAAGCGGAAGTGGAACGTGCCGTGCTTTCCTTTATCGGAACTTATGAACAGCTGCCGCCCATGTATTCTGCGATTAAAGTCAACGGACAGAAACTTTGCGATGTGGCCAGAAGCGGCAGGCAGGTGGAACGGAAAAAACGGAACGTGGAGATTCTGGATATCCGGATTGAAAATATATCGCTGCCGGAGGTCACCTTTGAAGTCTGCTGCGGCAGAGGCACATATATCCGTTCTTTATGCCGGGATATCGGCGAAAAGCTGGGCTGCGGCGGCTGTATGAAGGAACTGGAACGCACGGCGGTGGGCATGTTTGAAAAAAAGGACGCCCTGCGTCTGGAACAGATCAGAACCCTGCACCGCATCGGTACGCTGCAGCAGTATCTTGTGAAAACAGACGCGTTGTTTTCATCATACCGGCAGTTACAGGTACTGCCGGAAGGCGACCGCTGCTTATATAACGGAAATCCGGTGCCCTGGAGCGCTGTGCCGCAGGAGTTGAAAACAAATGTACAGCCGCAGGAAATTTTCCGGATGTATTTCAGTGATACGGGCTTTGCGGGGCTGTACCGGACGGACCGGAAACAATGGCGGCTGTATCCCGAAAAAATGTTTCTGGAGACTTTGTCGCCCATTTACCGTTCTGTGGCGGTGGGCAAGTTTGACGGCTGTCACAAAGGCCATCGGACGTTATTTCAGAAACTGCAGGAAATTTCCGAAGAAACCGGAACGGAAAGCATGCTGCTGGTGATTGATGCGGGAGAAACTCATATTTTGTCAGAAGAAGAGCGGTTTCTCTGCGCATCGGAATATGGAATCCGCCATATTGAGACCATTCGGATGGATCCGGTGTTTATGCGTATGACACCGGAGGATTTTGTCAAAGATATCATTGTACGGCGGTTTCATACCAGGCATCTGGTGGTGGGCAGTGATTTTCGATTCGGACGGGAGCGCAGCGGCGACGTGGCGTTCTTACAGGAAGCCGGCGTAAGGTATGATTTTACATCTTATGTGGTGGAGGAACAGCAGCTGGACGGACGAAAGATCAGCAGCAGCTGGATCCGGGAAGAACTGCGGGAAGGCCATCTGGAAAAAGCAAAACAGCTGCTGGGCAGCGATTATAAGATCAGCGGCTTCGTGATCCACGGCAACCGGATCGGACATCGTCTGCAGATCCCTACGATCAATCTGTCCTGTGCCGGAAAGACGCTGATTCCTTTCGGAGTCTATGTGATCACGGCAGCAACGGAAACGGGGCGGTTTGCAGGCATTGCCAATTATGGCGTCAAACCTACGGTTTCCGGCGGGGAAGACATTCTGCTGGAAGCAAATCTGTTTGACTGCGATGAGGATCTCTACGGCCGTTTTGTGGAAGTGACACTGCTTTCCTTTGTGCGTCCGGAACAAAAATTTGCATCGCTGGATGCGCTGGCAGCGCAGATTCATGCAGACATTGCCTGCGCAAAAGAATCTTTGAAAGAAATTGACATACAGCCGGCGGTATGATATGATTATCGCGCTGATTTAAGCGAATACCCGGTATACGGACGCTCCGACCCTTACCTGGTATGCCGCGATGAAAAAAACAGGAGGATATCACATGATTTCAAAAGAAAAGAAAACTGCAATTATCAACGAATATGCCCGGACCCCCGGCGATACAGGTTCGCCCGAGGTACAGATTGCGATTTTGACGGCGCGTATTCAGGAACTGACCGAGCACCTGAAGAAAAATCAAAAAGACCATCATTCCAGAAGAGGACTTCTGAAAATGGTAGGTCAGAGAAGAGGTCTTCTGACATATCTGAAGAAGGTTGATATTGAAAGATACCGTACACTGATTGAAAGACTCGGTATTCGTAAGTAAAGATCCGGCGTTGCCGGCGCGGAAAACGGAATTTGTACAGTGCAGGTTTTTTGGCTTACGCTATGGCAAATTCCGTTTTGTTGTGTAAAAAACAAAGGAGACAGGCCGCCGAGACTTCTGAAAAGCATATTTGCAAAGTGTGTTTTTCAGTAGTTTCGGACCGCTCCTTTGTAAAAATAAAGAAAAGGAGAGGTTATTATGTTCAAAAGTTACTCAATGGAACTGGCAGGCAGAACGCTGACGGTAGATATCGGACGCGTGGCGGCACAGGCAAACGGCGCCGCTTTCATGCACTACGGCGATACCGTTGTGGTTTCCACGGCAACCGCCAGCGACAAGCCCAGAGAGGGCATCGATTTCTTCCCGCTGAGCGTGGAATATGAGGAAAAAATGTACGCCGTAGGTAAAATTCCCGGCGGATTCAACAAGCGGGAAGGCAAGGCAAGCGAAAACGCGGTGCTGACCTCCCGTGTCATTGACCGGCCCATGCGCCCTTTGTTCCCGAAGGATTACCGCAACGACGTTACATTAAATAATCTGGTGATGTCGGTGGATCCCACCTGTTCGCCGGAACTGACGGCCATGCTGGGTTCCTCCATTGCTGCCAGCATTTCGGATATTCCTTTTGACGGACCCTGCGCTTCCACCATGGTAGGCTTGATTGACGGAGAACTGATTTTCAACCCGACGGCGGAGCAGAAGCAGATCAGCGATTTGCAGCTGACGGTGGCTTCTACGAAGGAAAAGGTTATCATGATCGAGGCAGGCGCCAAAGAGGTGCCGGAGGATAAAATGGTGGAAGCCATTTACGCTGCCCATGATCTGAACCAGCAGATTATCGCTTTTATCGAGCAGATCGTCGCGGAATGCGGCAAACCCAAACACAGCTATGTTTCCTGCGCGGTTCCCGCGGAACTGACGGAGGAAATCATGCGCCTTATACCGCCGGAACGGATGGAAACCGCGGTATTTACGGATGATAAGCAGACCAGAGAGGAAAATATCGCGCAGATTACTGAAGAACTGACGGAAGCTTTTGCCGAGGAGCATGAAGACTGGATCGAGCTTCTGGGCGAAGCTGTTTATCAGTATGAAAAAAAGACTGTCAGGAAGATGATCTTAAAAGACCACAAGCGTCCCGACGGCAGACAGATCGAGGAGATCCGCCCGCTGGCGGCAGAAGTGGATATTGTGCCGAGAGTCCATGGTTCAGCCATGTTTACCCGTGGCCAGACCCAGATCATCAATGTAACCACCCTGGCGCCTTTGAGCGATGCACAGCGTCTGGACGGACTGGACGAGCTGGTAACTTCCAAACGCTACATCCATCATTACAATTTCCCCAGCTATTCCGTGGGAGAAACTAAACCATCCAGAGGACCGGGCAGACGGGAAATCGGACACGGCGCGCTGGCGGAAAGAGCACTGGTACCGGTGATTCCGTCAGAAGAAGAGTTTCCTTACGCCATCCGTACCGTTTCGGAAACTATGGAATCCAACGGCTCCACATCCCAGGCCAGTATCTGTGCCTCCAGTATGTCGCTGATGGCGGCCGGCGTACCCATTAAGAAACCGGTGGCGGGTATTTCCTGTGGTCTGGTGACCGGCGATACAGACGATGACTACATCGTCCTGACGGATATTCAGGGACTGGAAGACTTTTTCGGTGATATGGACTTTAAAGTGGCCGGTACCGACGACGGTATTACCGCGATTCAGATGGATATCAAGATCCACGGCCTTACCAGACCCATCGTGGAAGAAGCCATTGCAAAGACCAAAAAAGCCAGAACTTACATTTTGCATGAAGTTATGGCCAAGGCCATCGATGCGCCCCGTCCGGAAATCAGCCCCTATGCGCCGAAGATCCAGCAGATTCAGATTGATCCGGAGAAGATTGGCGACGTTGTGGGTCAGCGCGGCAAGACCATCAATACGATTATTGAGAGAACCGGCGTCAAGATCGATATTACCGACGACGGTGCGGTGGATATCTGCGGCACTGATATGGATATGATCCATAAGGCCATCGAAATGATTATGATGATCGTAACAGAGTTTGAAGCCGGTGCGATTTACAAAGGTACGGTCGTCAGCATCAAGGAATTCGGCGCATTCATCGAATTTGCGCCGGGCAAAGAAGGCATGGTGCATATCTCCAAGATCTGCAAGAAGCGGATCGACAAGGTAGAAGACGTACTGTCCATCGGCGATGAAGTGAAGGTGGTCTGTCTCGGAAAAGACAAGATGGGACGGGTCAGCTTCAGTATCAAAGACGTGAGAGAATAATCCCGCAAAAATATAACGCCCTGCAGCCAATGCAGGGCGTTTTTACATGCCATGATTTATTTTTCCGCGTGATAATGGGAATGATGCACGCCGGCTTCGCTTAATACATCTTTTCCGTAGACCCGCATCAGAGAATCCAGTTCTTCATCACTGATCAGGGTAACCCGGCCGTTGGCATATTCCTGATCCACCCATTTTTTGATTTCCGCCACGCAGGGGTGTTTCTTCGTTACGGCGTTTTCCTCGCTCAGGTGATAATAATTGTTGATCCAGCAGGCGATGCCGGCCAGGCCGGAAACGGAGCTGACCGCTACCAGCGGCGGCCGGTTTAACAGCGCCGTGGTATCAAAGATATTGTAAATTTCCTCGTCTTTCATCAGACCGTCAGCGTGGATGCCCGCCCGGGTCACATTGAAATTACGGCCCACAAAGGGGGTCATGGGCGGCAGGTCATAGCCGGTTTGGGTCACAATGTAGTCGGCGATTTCCGTGATGACCGCAGGATTCATGCCGTCTAGGCTGCCTTTCAGAGAAGCATATTCGAAGACCATGGCTTCCAGCGGCACGTTGCCGGTCCGCTCGCCGATACCCAGCAAAGAGCAGTTGACGGCGCCTGCGCCGTACAGCCATGCGGTGGACGCATTGACCACGCCTTTATAAAAATCGTTGTGGCCGTGCCATTCAATCAGATCGCTGGTAAATCCCGCGTAGTGCTGCAGACCGTAAATGATGCCCGGAACGCTGCGGGGCAGGGCGACGCCGGGATAGGGAACCCCGAATCCCATGGTATCGCAGGCCCGGATCTTAATGGGCACGCCGCTTTCCTCCGACAGTTTGCGCAGCGCAATGGCAAAGGGAATCACGAAGCCGTAAAAGTCGGCCCGGGTGATATCCTCAAAATGGCAGCGGGGCCTAAGGCCCGATTCGATGCAGTCTTTTACAATACCCAGATACTTGTCCAGAGCCTGCTTCCGGGTCAGCCCCATTTTATTGAAAATATGATAATCGGAGCAGGAAACCAGTACGCCGGTTTCCCTGACGCCGATGTTTTTCACCAGTTCGAAGTCCTGTTTGGAAGCGCGGATCCATGTCGTAATTTCCGGAAAAGTATATCCCAGCTCCAGGCAGCGTTCCAGCGCCTCCCGGTCGTTGGGAGAGTAGACGAAAAACTCTGTCTGGCGGATAATGCCCTGTTCGCCGCTCAGCCGGTGCAGCATTTTATAAATTTCGATCATCTGCGCCGCGGTATAAGGAGAACGGGACTGCTGCCCGTCGCGGAAGGTGGTATCCGTAATGTAGATGTGCTCCGGCATATTGATGGGCACATGTCTGTGGTTATAAGCAATTTTCGGAATTTCGGAGTAGGGGTAAATCTCCCGGAACAATTCGGGATTGGCCACATCCTGCAGATTATATTCATAGGGATCAAATTCCAGCAGATTGCTCTGGCTGCTCAGATTGATATTTGTCATAATGTCGGACATAGGCTCGGCTTCCTTTCAGCTTTTCTCAATTCATCGTGTTTCATCATACACCAATCTTTGCCGCTTGCCAATTCTTTTCTTTTGCAGATTCTTCTTTTTTCGCTATACATTGGTCTGTTTTTTTGATATAATAACAGCGCTTCCAAGTTGTTTTTTACAGAAAGCAGGAAATATGAAAAGCAGTTATTCCAATAAAAAGGGCGTGCCGCACCTGGCCTTAAATGAGGTGCGGGCTTATGAGTGTCACGTCAGAGGACTGACCAAAGATTCGTCTTCCGGCGTGAAATACAAAGGTACTTTTGCCGGAGTCATTGAAAAACTGGACGATATCAAAGCACTGGGATTTAATCAGCTGATCCTGATGCCTGTCTATGAATATCAGGCTTCGCCTTTAAAAATCTACGGCGTGCCCTCCCACGTCAACCTGAAAGAAAAAGAAGTAGTGGGTGCGGCCAATTACTGGGGATTTAAATCCGGAGACTATTTTCATGCGAAAGCATACTATGGAACGCAGGATGCGGATCAGGAGTTTCTGGACCTGATCGATGCGGCCCATGCCCGGGAAATGGAAATCGTCATGATGATGCATTTTGATCCGGATGGGGACACCCAGGTGATGCTGGATGCGCTGAATCACTGGGTCCGGCATTTTCATGTGGACGGTTTTTTCCTGAATGTCAATTCCTGGTATCTCAAGGTGATTTCCGACCAGAAATATTTAAAGAAAACAAAACTGTATGTGTATGAACTGGATCGCAGTCTGCCTTACACCAATCCGGAGCGGATCGCGGTTTATGATCCCGCCTACCGGGTGCATTTGCGGAAAATGCTGCGGGGAGACGAAGACGGACTGCGCAGCTTCGCCGATCTTCTGACCAGCCGGCAGGATCCTTTTACCCACCTGATCTGCGCGGCTTCCCATAACGGCTTTACACTGGCGGATCTGTACAGTTATTCCAGAAAACATAACGAAGCCAACGGAGAATCCAACAAAGACGGGGAAGATTACAATTTTTCCGACAACTGCGGCGTGGAAGGCGCCACAGAGGATCCAAAGATTTTGCAGAAGCGGCTTCAATATATCAAAAATGCCATATGTATGCTGTTCCTTTCCAACGGCCTTCCCGTATTTCTGGCGGGAGACGAGGAGGGGAATTCCCAGGGCGGCAACAACAACGCTTATTGCCAGGACAATGCAATTTCCTGGATTCAGTACGGTGGTCCTTTTGCGGAGGAACTCAAAAAAACCGTGAAGGATATGATTGCCCTTCGTATGCAGACCGGACTGTTTCAGCAGACGACAGAGCAGTCGCGGATCAATTACCGGGGGATTCCGGCGGTTTCGGTACACGGAAGCTATGCCTGGGACGCGGCGCTGGACAATGTCAGCCGCCATGCCGGTTTTTTGTTTGCCAATGAAGACCGGTATTTATATGTATGTGTCAATTTCGAAGAAGAACCGAAAAGCCTTGCCATGCCCCATCTGCCGGAAGGCTTCACATGGAAGCTGCAGATGGACACCGCGGCGGAAGCAGAATGCGCTGCCGATGCGAATGCAGTCGACAAAACCTCCAGTGTTTTGCTGACCGGGCACAGCGTAAAGATTTTTTCGGGGATTCGGGGAAAACTGAAATAAGCAGTGAGGAGATAAAAGAATGCTGAACGGAGAAAAAATATTATTCAGTGCGATGCAGTCCACCGGGAAACTGACGCTGGGGAATTATGTAGGCGCACTGAAAAACTGGGGAAAACTGACGGAGGAGTACCGCTGCTTTTACAGCGTGGCGGATCTGCATTCCATTACGGTGCGGCAGGATCCTGCGGCGCTTCGTAAGAACGCACGGGACGTACTGATGACCTACATTGCTTCCGGACTGGATCCGAAGAAAAACTGTATTTATTACCAGTCTCATGTCAGCGCCCATGCCGAACTGGCCTGGATGCTGGACTGTTTTACCTATATGGGCGAGCTGAACCGCATGACCCAGTTTAAAGACAAATCCGCAAAGCATGCGGACAATATTAATGCAGGACTTTTCACCTATCCCGTATTGATGGCAGCGGATATTCTGCTGTATCAGGCGGATGTGGTCCCGGTGGGAAACGATCAGCTGCAGCATCTGGAACTGGCCAGAGACATCGCACTGCGCTTCAACCATGTATACGGGGATGTATTTACGGTGCCGGAGCCTTATCTGGGCAAGCACGGCGCGCGGATCAAATCCCTGCAGGATCCCACCCAGAAAATGTCGAAATCGGACGAAAATCCCAACGGCTGCATTTACATTCTGGATGATCACGACACAATCATGCGGAAATGCAAACGGGCGATTACGGACTCCGGCAGCGAAGTTTTATATTCGGACGACAAGCCCGGCATCAAAAATCTGATCGATATTTATACGTCCATGACCGGAAAGACGCCGGAAGAAGTGGAAAAGGAGTTTGAGGGAAAAGGCTACGGCGAGTTTAAAACCGCGGTAGGCGAGGCAGTCTGCAGCGAACTGGATCCGGTGCGTCAGGAATATGAGAGACTTTCCAAAGACAAGGCATACGTGGACGCGCTGATTAAGGAAAATGCGGAAACTGCACGGTATTATGCGGAAAAAACCCTCAGAAAAGTGCGGAAAAAGATCGGCTTTCCGGAAATTGTACGATAAACGGCTGGGAAAACAAGTATGGGGAAATAAAAAAGGAGGGTATTGCAATGGCAAAGTGGATGATGTATGTGGGCTGCTACACTGATGAAACGGAAGACGGCATACATATCTTTGCACTGGATGAGGAGACCGGAAAACTGTCGGAAGCAGGCAGCGCCGAAGCGTCGAATTCTTCGTATCTGCTTCGTTCGCCGGTGAAACCTGTGATTTATTCCATCACGGATATGGGCGTGGCCGCCTATGCCATCGCCAAAGACGGTATGCTGACCCTGATGAATGAAGTGCCCACCAAAGCGATGCGCGGGTGCTATCTGTGCTGTGACAGCGCCGGAAAATATCTGTTTGCCGGCGGTTTTCACGACGGCAAGATTACCATGCTGTCTCTGAATGAAGATGGAAGCATCGGCAGCGTTGTGGACCGGAAGCGGCACAGAAATCCGGGCACCGGCATTAACCGCAACGATATGTGTCACGTAACCTGTATCAACCTGACCAGCGACGACAAATATCTCTGCGCGTCGGACAGCGGCTTGGATCAGGTCATGATCTATAAAGTGGATCCGGATCTGCCGGGTCTGGAACTGTCGGATGTGCTGCGCTGTGATCTGGATTATGATCCGGCCCGCATCGTATTTACGAAGGACGGACAAAACGCATATCTTTTAAGCGAAAGCATGAAGCAGATTTCCGTTTATCGGTATGAGGAAAAGGACAACACCCCGGTATTTACGCTGTTGCAGAAGATTTCCACCATCGGCGTATATCATACCGCGGCCACTTATGCCTGTTCGCTGCGTCTCGCCGCGTCGGAAAAATATGTGATTGTCTCCAACGACGGCGACAATACGGTGGCGTTTTATGAAAGGGAGCCGGAGGGTACGCTGATTCTTTACTGCGTGCTGCCCATCAGCGGGAAATATCCCAAAGATGCGCTGCTGTCTCCGGATCACAGGTATCTCTATGCAGTGAACCATGATGAAAATTCTATTACCACTTTCCGGATGGATTATCAGGAAAAGCTGTTTTCCATGTGCGCGAAACCGGTGAAGATCAGCGCACCCAATTCCGCAGTGATTGTGGATCTGGAAAAATTATTTGCGGCAAAGGATTAAAGTATGTTTCATTTACACAAGCAGGAGGGCAGAGCCAGAAGAGGGTCATTTGAGACCGTACACGGTACGATACAGACGCCGGTCTTTATGAATGTGGGAACGGCGGGGGCCATCAAAGGCGCCGTGTCCACCATGGATCTGGAAACCATCGGCACCCAGGTGGAACTGTCCAATACCTATCATCTGCACGTCAGGCCCGGCGACGAACTGATCAAGTCGCTGGGAGGACTGCACAAATTTATGAACTGGAGCCGGCCGATTCTGACGGACAGCGGCGGGTTTCAGGTATTTTCTCTTGCAGGCCTTCGTAAAATCAAAGAAGAAGGCGTTTATTTCAATTCTCATATCGACGGCAGACGCATTTTCATGGGGCCGGAGGAAAGCATACAGATTCAGTCCAACTTAGGATCCACCATAGCCATGGCCTTTGATGAATGCGCGCCCCACGACGCGTCCAGAGACTATGTGGAGGCTTCTGTCGCCAGAACCACCAGATGGCTGATCCGCTGCAGGGACAAACTGCGGGAATTAAATGGGCGGGAGGATACCATCAACCCCCATCAGATGTTGTTCGGCATCAATCAGGGCACCACTTTTGCAGATATCCGGATTGAGCACGCCAAACGAATCAGCGAACTGGATCTGGACGGCTACGCCGTGGGCGGTCTGGCCGTAGGGGAAACCCACGCCCAGATGTATGAAATTCTGGATGTGACCCTGCCGCATCTGCCGGAAAACAAGCCCAGATATCTGATGGGTGTCGGGACCCCGGCCAATATCCTGGAAGGCGTGGCGCGGGGCATCGATTTCTTTGACTGTGTTTATCCGTCCAGAAACGGCAGACATGGCCACGTCTATACCAATTCCGGCAAGTTAAATCTGTTCAATAAGCAATACGAAAGGGATATGCGTCCCATCGAAGAGGGCTGCGGCTGCCCTGCCTGTCAGAGCTATTCCAGGGCCTATATCCGGCATTTGCTGAAAGCGGGAGAAATGCTGGGCATGCGCCTTTGCGTACTGCACAATCTCTATTTTTACAATCAGATGATGACGGAAATCCGGGACGCCATTGACGGCGGCTGTTTTGCGGAGTACAAAAAACGAAAATTATCTGCCGTGCAGGGCGAACTTTGTTAAAAATTTATCTTGAAATACCGGGAGGCTTCATGTATATTTAGTCTATTGAGCTATGAACTATGAACAAGGGAGGAACCTTTCATGTTAAATCATTTTATTTTGGCAAGTGCAGGAACAGCAGGCGTGGGCATGCTGGTTTATCTGGTCATTATCGGCCTTGTATTTTATTTTATTCTGATTCGTCCGCAGCGGAAGGAACAGAAACGTGTGCGTATGATGCTGAGCGAAATGCAGGTAGGCGACTGTGTCGTCACATCCGGCGGATTTTACGGCGTATTGATTGATATTGCGGACGATACCGTAATTGTGGAATTCGGAAACAACAAAAACTGCCGTATCCCGATGCAGAAGTCATCCATCGTACAGGTAGAAAAGGCAGAAGAAAATATGCCTCAGGAAGAAGAAAAAGAAACAAAAAAAGATACTAAAAAGGATAACAAATAAAATATATATGTTGAAAAGAATTCAGGAGGAATGAAAATGAGCAGAGTATATAATTTTTCTGCGGGTCCTGCGGTACTTCCGGAGGAAGTTTTGAAAGAGGCGGCAGCTGAAATGCTGGATTATCATGGATCAGGCATGTCCGTTATGGAGATGAGCCATCGATCTGCGATCTATGCGTCGATTATTACGGAGGCGGAACAGGATCTGAGAGATCTGCTGCACATTCCTGAAAATTACAAGGTCATGTTTTTGCAGGGCGGCGCCAGCCAGCAGTTTGCCATGATTCCCATGAATCTGATGAAAAACAGAGTGGCGGATTATATTGTGACCGGCCAGTGGGCGAAGAAGGCATACAGCGAAGCCTGCAAGTTCGGTACGGCAAACAAAATCGCATCTTCCGAGGATCAGACCTTCAGTTATATCCCTGACTGCAGCGATCTGCCCATCAGCAAGGATGCGGATTATGTATATATCTGCGAAAACAATACCATTTACGGAACCAAGTTCAAAACACTTCCCAACACGAAAGGCAAAGATCTGGTAGCGGACGTTTCATCCTGCTTCCTGTCAGAGCCTGCTGATATTACCAAATACGCGGTAATGTACGGCGGCGTACAGAAAAACATCGGTCCTGCAGGCGTGGTCATTGTGATTATGCGGGAGGATCTGATTACCGACGACGTGCTGCCGGGCACACCCACGATGCTGAAATACAAGACCCATGCAGATGCGGGTTCTCTCTATAACACGCCGCCTGCATACGGCATTTATATCTGCGGCAAAGTCTTCAAGTGGCTGAAAAAACAGGGCGGTCTGGAAGCTATTCAGAAAATCAATATCCAGAAAGCAAAAATTCTCTATGATTTTCTGGATGAAAGCACATTGTTCAAAGGAACGGTCAGAAAAGAGGACCGTTCGCTGATGAACGTGCCGTTCATTACCGGCGACAAGGATCTGGATGCCAGGTTCATCGCGGAATCCAAAGCGGCAGGTTTTGAAAACCTGAAAGGCCACCGTACCGTGGGCGGTATGCGCGCCAGCATTTACAATGCGATGCCCATTGAAGGCGTGGAGAAACTGGTGGCATTTATGAAGGAATTTGAAAAGAACAATTAAGAGGAGAGAATTATGTTTTTATACAGCTGTCTGAACCCGATTGCGGAAGTGGGTCTGAATAAATTTAACGATTGCTACAAAAAATGTGATAATACAGAGGATGCGGATGCGATTCTGGTGCGCAGCGCTTCGATGCATGAAATGGAATTTTCGGATAATCTGAAAGCCATTGCCAGAGCCGGCGCCGGCGTCAATAACATTCCGCTGGATCGCTGCACGGAAAAAGGTATTGTCGTATTCAATACCCCGGGTGCCAATGCCAACGGCGTAAAGGAACTGGTCATTGCCGGTATGCTTCTGGCCTCCCGCGGTATCGTGGACGGTATCCAGTGGGTCAAAGACAATGCGGACGATCCTGATATTGCAAAGAGCATGGAAAAAGCCAAAAAGCAGTTTGCAGGCTGTGAGCTGCGGGGCAAGAAGCTGGGCGTTATCGGACTGGGCGCCATCGGTATCCGTGTAGCCAATGCGGCTTCGGCGCTGGGCATGGACGTGTACGGTTATGATCCGTATATGTCAGTTGACGCGGCATGGCAGATTTCCAGAAAGATCGTGCATTTCAATAATGTAAATGATATTTATTCCACCTGTGATTACATTACGATTCATGTGCCGCTGCTGGATGAAACGAGGGGCATGATCAATAAGGACGCCATCGCGCTGATGCATGAAGGCGCCGTGGTTCTGAATTTTGCCCGGGATGTGCTGGTCAATGAAAAGGATATGGTAGAAGCCTTAAAGGAAAAGAAGATCAGGGCTTATGTTTCCGATTTTGCAAATCCCATTACGGCAGGCGCACCCGGCTGTATCATTACGCCGCATCTGGGCGCTTCAACGGCGGAGTCGGAAGACAACTGCGCTGTTATGGCAGTGAAGGAACTGAAGGATTATCTGGAAAACGGAAATATCAACAACAGTGTCAATTTCCCGAAGGTGGATCTGGGACCCTGCAGCAAGACCGGCGGCAGAATCGCCATCTTCCACAAGAATGTGGCCAATATGCTGGTTCAGTTCACCAATGTCTTTGGCAGTGTGAATGAAAACATTTCCAATCTGTCTTCCAAATGCAGAGGCGAATTTGCGTATACACTGATCGATATCGATAAACCGGCAACAGAACAAGCGCTGGAAGCACTGAAATCCATTGCGGGTGTCATCAAAGTCAGAACGATACAATAAGTCTGTATACCCCGCAGCACTATGCTGCGGGGTATTTATGATTACAGCGTAACAATCCGTAATCACTTTTATCGGAAAGGAGTTTTTTATGGCAAAGGTCAGACCATTTGCGGCCTGTCGTCCCGCCGCGGCCTATGCAGCCGACATTGCGGCGCTGCCCTATGACGTTTACAACAGAAGCGAGGCCTGTGCGGCGGTTAAGGACAGACCCTTATCTTTTTTACGGATCGACCGGGCGGAAACCGCATTTGATGAATCTGTCGATACCTATGATCCTAAGGTCTATGAACAGGCAAACCGTCTGTTTCAGGAAATGACAGAGCAGGGGTACTTTGTGGAAGAAGAAAAGCCGGTCTATTATATTTACGCCCTGACCATGAACGGGCGGACACAGACTGGTCTGGTGCTTTGCGCTTCCATTGACGATTATCAAAACGGTGTGATTTTAAAACATGAAAACACGAGAGCCGAAAAGGAGGAAGACCGGGTCCGTCATGTGGATGCTTTAAGCGCCCAGACCGGCCCCATCTTTCTGGCGTACCGGTCGGATGCGGTGCTTGCGGCAATCATTGCCGAAAATCAGAAAAAAGCTCCGCTGTATGATTTTGTTTCCGAAGACGGCATCCGTCATGCGGTATGGGTCATTGATCAGGATGCGGATATTGCAGGCGTTACCAGGGCGCTGGAAGCCATCGGCCATCTCTATATTGCAGACGGGCACCACCGGGCGGCCAGTGCGGTCCGGGTCGGTCTGATGCGCAGAGCGGCGCATCCGGATTATACCGGAGAAGAAGAGTTCAACTATTTCCTGTCGGTGCTTTTCCCGGATGCGGAGCTGATGATTATGGATTACAACCGGGTGGTAAAAGATTTGGCGGCGTATTCCGTACAGGCATTTCTGGACAAAGTGGGAGAAAAATTTGAAATAGAAAACAAGGGCACCGAAGCGTATCGTCCGCAGAAAAAAGGGGAAATCGGTATGTTTCTGATTGATACCTGGTATTGTCTGACGGCGAAACCACAGGTTCAGAGCACCGATCCGGTGGACGGGCTGGATGTTTCCATTTTACAGAATGAAATTCTGGCGCCATTGCTTGGAATTACGGATCCCAAAACCGATCAGCGGATTTCTTTTATCGGCGGAATCCGGGGCTTAAAGGAACTGGAAAAACGTGTCAGCGCATCCGATACGGTGGCATTTGCCATGTATCCCACCGGCATCGGGGAACTGTTTGCGGTGGCGGATGCGGGCAGACTGATGCCGCCGAAATCCACATGGTTTGAACCGAAACTGCGCAGCGGTCTGCTGATTCACAAAATAGAAAGGTAAATCCTAAGATGAACGGAAAGATTAAGGAAGAAATTCAGAAAGTTTTGATCGGAAAGGACGAAGTCATTGACAAGGTTCTGATGGCGGTGCTGGCGGGCGGCCATATTTTGCTGGAAGATATTCCGGGCGTGGGAAAGACCACCCTGGCCACGGCTTTTGCAAAGGCTACGGAGCTGAGCTGCAACCGGGTATCCTTTAATCCGGATGTGCTGCCGGGGGATATTACCGGCTTTACGGTATACAACAGAAACACCGGAAAATTTGAATTTAAAGCCGGCGCGGCCATGTGCAATATTCTCCTGGCAGACGAAATCAACCGGGGCTACAGCAAAACCCAGTCGGCCCTGCTGGAAGCCATGCAGGAACAGAAGGTGACAGTGGACGGCAAGACTTACGATTTGCCGGATCCCTTTATTGTGTTCGCCACTTCTAATCCGGTGGGGGCAGCCGGAACCGCCCTTTTGCCGGAATCACAGCTGGATCGCTTCATGATCTGTCTGAGCGTAGGTTATCCGGACCGGGAAAAACAAATGGAAATCCTGCGGACCTATGAATCGGACAATCCGATGCAGACAGTAAAAAAGGTTTCCAATGCCAAAGAAATCCTGCAGATGCGGCAGGAAACGGCGAAGGTCTTTGTTTCGGATACGATACTGGATTATATCATTCGTCTGTGTGAGGCGACCCGCAGGCAGGGCAATATCGAACTGGGTGTATCCCCCCGTGGTGTGCAGGCGCTGATGCGGATGGCCAAGGCTTCCGCCTATATGGCAGGCAGAAATTATTGTGTGCCCGAGGACGTGCAGAAATGCTATATCGATGTCTGCGCCCACCGTGTGATTCTCAATGCAAAATCCAGAATGAAGCGCATCAGTGCACAGCGGGTGCTCAATTTGATCTTAAGTGAAATTGAGGCGCCGAAGATCGGAGAAGAAGATGCTTAAGCGGCGAATCCTGTTTTCTTTGTGGTGTCTGTTTGTGATTCTGTATCTGTGTTTCGCATGGAATGCCGCCGCTGTATTTCTGCTGACGGCAACGGCGCTGGTCTTTGTAGTGTCCCTGCTGGGGGCAGTGCTGGTGCGAAAGAAACTTTCATTTTACATCAGCGGCCCGGAACAAATGAGCAAAGGCACACGAACAGCGCTGAAACTGCAGGTTGCCAACGGGTCTTTGCTTCCTGTTTTTCGAGGAAGAGGTGTATTTCAATCCCGGAATACGATGACCGGCGAAACGCAGGAGACAGAAGTACATTTTTATCTGGGACCGAAAGAAACCGATACGATAATGCTGGAACTGGGATCCGTGCATTGCGGAAAGGTGCAGCTGTACCTCACCGGGGTTTGCTGCATGGATCTTTTCGGCGTTTTTTCCGCAAAATCAAAGACAGAGGAATCGGAAGAAGTTTTTGTCGTGCCGTCCTATGACCGGATCGCTTTTCAGAATACGGCTTACGCGATGCAGGCGGAGAACGGCAGGAACAAGGGCAATGAAAAATCGGAAATCACGGCGTATACGGAGCAAATGTCCTACCGTTATATTCACTGGAAGCTGTCTACGAAAACAGAGGATATTTTTGCCAGAGACGACAACCGGGCCGGGATGGTGTATTCCGGCATTTTTATAGAAACATCCATCGATGAAAGCAGCAAAGCGCAGTTTGCGGAAATTGCGGACGAACGGATGGAAACTGCCTATCAGCTTTCTGCGGATTTGTGTAGTATGGGCATTCCGCATAAATTTATTTTTTATGCGGAAGCAGAAGAGGCGTTTCAGGAAATATCCGTGACAGACAATCAAATGCTGCAGCAGGCACTGTATGCACTGCTGGATATTCGTTTCCGCATCAGTGACCGGCCCAGCCTGAAAGAATTTGATCCGGTCAGAACGGAAGAAGCCGTCAGCATCATGGCATATGTAACAGATACATTGTCCTATGACCAGGGAGAATTACCGAATGAACAATGGATTATTCCTGTCTGTAAAAACAGGTAAAAATCACATATCGAAAAATAAACCGGGCAGCAGACAGCGGATGAAAAACAGTTTTCTGGAACTGGCCCTTTGTATTTTGCTGATGGCGGCGATGATTTTACTGTTTGTGCGTATCGGCGGCATTTCCTGCTATGTGCTGCCGGTGCTTGGCTTCGGCGCCCTCATCTGTCTGCTGTTCTGGATGGAATGGCGGAAACGGGAAACACTGTATGTGATACTGGCGTCGGTATTTGGGCTGTTTTTATTCGGCTTTCTGATCGGAAATGACTATGCGGTCAACGGACTGCTGGTCTGCATCAATCAGATTGCGGACACCATCGGCCGCAGCGATCTGACCATTTTTGAGAAGTTTCAGGTAACGGCGGCGGAAAGTGCCTATCCGCTGTACGCTACGTTTACGCTTTTCTTTGGCGCAGGGCTGGCTGCAGCTGTCAGCGCTTTTACCGTATTTGAAGGAAAATATTTTTTTATCAGTTTGTTTGCGTTGGTCATGGGCTTTTTTGCGGTCCGGCATCGGCTGGATATCGGTGTCCCGGAAGCTGTTCTTTGTTTTTTTGCTGTTTTTGCGGTTTCTTTTTATACATCTTCCCGTTGGGCCAGGCTTACCATCGTGCTGCCCTTTGCAATGACCCTGGTGTTGATGTTTGGCGCCCTGCAGCTTGCGGAGCATGCCGCCCGTCCGGTTTTAAGTGAAGCATCGCCCTATGAACGGATTCTGCGGGCGAGACAATATCGGGAAAACAGCGCTGAAGCGTGGAATCAGGGGGTCATTGCCGGTAGAAAACCTGCGGCAGAGGGCGGTACGGCTTTTTATATCCGTATGTCCCATCCGCAGATGATGTACCTGAAAGGTTTTGTGGGTGCGGAGTTTGACGGTGAAAAATGGCAGACCCTGGACAACCGGGCGGTTTACGACAGCCGGGAACTGTATTACAGGTTCGGGCAGAATGCATTTTCACCCCTGTACCAGAGCGCTGGTCTATCGGAAATCAGCCAGACGGAAACAGAGGAAAACACAGCTGAGACAGTGGAAATTACCCTTGCCGGAAGCGGCGATCAGTATATGCTGCTGCCTTACGGGACAGCTTCACTGGATAAGCCGGAGGAGGTTTTGTTCCGGGCAGATGCGCTGCTGCGCCGGCCGAAGCAGGCCCAGACCTATAGTTTTTCCGTCGGCGGACTTTCTTACACGGAACTGCTTGATTTTGAAGAGACAAAAATCCCCAGCCTCTCCGGAGAAGCATACGATCAGTATCTGCTGGCAGAGGGAAATTACGGGGTTTATGTCAATCAAACCTATCGGAATGTTCCGGAAACCGAAAAGAAAGCGCTGCAGGCGCTGCTGAAGAAGTACCAGCTGAACGCTGCGGATCTGAAGGATTACAGAACAGCGATTCAGAAGGTACAGGAAATACTGAATTTGGAACTGGAATATGACCCGGATGAAACGCTTCCCCGTTCCAGCGGTTCGGCTGCGGAAACACTGCTGGAGCAGGAGAAAAAGGGGAGAGATATTCATTTTGCCACACTGGCTACGCTGCTGTTTCGGATGCTGGGCTATCCGTCCCGCTATGTAGAGGGTTATCTGATTACCCCGGCGAATGCGCTGCAGATGAAAAGCGATACATCTGCGCCTTTTGGTCCGCGGGCTGCCCATGCGTGGACAGAACTGTATCTGGACCGTGTGGGATGGATGCCGGTAGAGGTGCTGCCATCGTTTGAAAATATGATGTTCCCGGCGCAGACAGCGGAAAACAATCCCCATCCGGAGGCCAATTCGACCCCAAATGCAGGAGAGGCGGAGACTGCCGCCGGTACAGCGTATCCCAATCAGGGAGCGACCGCCGCGGATCTGCGGGGGAGAATCTCACGCTGTGTACTTCTGTTTGCGGTCGTCTTTGTGCTGGCTGTTGCGGCAGTATTTGTCCGCCGGGGCAGAATCATCCGGAAACGAAAAAGAAAAATGGAAGGCGAAGACAAAACAGCTGCCGTTCTGGCCGCCTACGAGTATTTGTGCAGTGTGCTGCGCGCATGCAGGCTTTTATGCAGCGGACAAAATTTGGAAGAAATTTTTTCGAAGTACCGTCAGATGCTGGACGAAGGGCAGCAGGCAGAACTGCAGCAGTTTTTACAGATATGTGAAAAAAATGCATTTTCGAATGAAGCGGGAACCGACGAGGAAGCCGCTTTCGTCTGCGAAACAGCGAAAAAGCATATCGCCTTTGTTACGGAGAAACAGAGATTATTAAGAAATATGTGGATTTATTTATATATCGGTGTAGGATAAAGGAGAAGCAGAATGCGTCAGAAAAATATCTCATCTGCGGTCATCGCGAGACTGCCGCGGTATTTCAGGTATTTGGAAGAATTGAAGGAAGAAGGGGTGGAACGGGTCTCTTCTTCCAGACTCAGTGAAATGATGCATGTAACCGCATCACAGATCCGGCAGGATCTCAATCAGTTCGGCGGCTTCGGGCAACAGGGATATGGATATAATGTCGCGCAGCTGCACAAAGAGATCGGACGGATCTTGGATCTGGAACGGGAACACAGCCTGATTATCATCGGCTGCGGCAATCTGGGAAAGGCGCTTGCCAATTACGGCAATTTCCGTCTCAGAGGGTTTCGGATTCTGGGATTGTTTGATGTAAAAAAAGAACTGGAAGGCACCGTGATTGCAGGCGCGCCGGTTTATATGATTGAAACCGTGGAATCTTTTCTGGAAGAGCATCCCGTGGACATCGCGGTGATTGCCATTCCGAAACAGGAAGCATTGAAGTTGGTGGAACCGCTGACCAGAGCGGGCATCAAAGCCGTCTGGAATTTTTCCCATACGGATCTGCCTTTTCCGGAAGGGATCACCGTGCAAAACGTACACTTATCGGAAAGCCTGATGGTGCTTTCCTATCGAATGAGGGAACATGAATTATATTCTGAATGCCGCCCAGACGAAAGCCTGTGACGCGGCGGTCATACAAAACAATCTGCAGAAATCCCTTGCGCTGATCAATGCGGCGGCTGTGTCCTGCACAGACGCGATTGCAGAGCTTGGGTTCGATCCTTCCGTAACGCTGATTTTCTGCGGCTGCGGAAATAACGGGGCGGACGGCGCTGCCATTGCCGGGAAACTGGAAACGAAATATGACGTTACCGTGATATATGCAGATACAGAGAGAGCGCTTTCCCAAGAAGGCGCTTATTATAAAGAAAAACTGAAAAAATCAAAAATTCTGCACTTTTCGGAACTGACTGAGGCAGTAAACCGTAAAAAATATACATTGATCATCGACGCTTTGTTCGGCGTGGGGCTTTCCCGCAACATCGAAGGAAAAACCACCGATATGGTGGCCTGGATCAACGCTGCAGGAACGGATATCCTTTCTGTTGATATGCCTACTGGCATTTCGGCAGACAACGGACAGGTACTCGGCTGCGCGGTGCAGGCTTCTGCCACGGTGACCTTCGCTTTTCGGAAACGGGGACAGCTGCTGTATCCGGGAAGACTTTACTGCGGAAAACTTCTGACAGCGGATATCGGTATTCCGGCGTTGGAAAAGGAAAGCACCTCTTATTGCGTCGCCGGTCTGTTTGACCGGGAAAATCATCTGCCAAAGCGTGCGCCGGACGGCAACAAAGGAAGCTTCGGAAAACTGCTGGTGGCGGCCGGCTCCCGTGAAATTTACGGGGCGGCCTATCTTTGCGCCATGGCTGCTTACAAAAGCGGCTGCGGAATGGTGCATATCCTGACGGAACAAAACAACCGGATCAGTCTCCAGCAGATGCTGCCGGAGGCCATTCTGCATATTTATGATCAGGATGATATGCGGCAGGCGCAGGAACTGCTCCGCGGTCTCCTTCCTGCCTGCGATGTGGTGCTGGCAGGTCCGGGACTCGGGGTCAATCCGGTATCCGCTGCATTGGTTTCGGAAATACTGGACACGAAAAAACCGCTGGTACTGGATGCAGACGCATTGAATATCATTGCAAAAGAACAACTGCAGGACCGACTGCAGGGCAGACCCTGCATTCTGACACCTCATGTCATGGAAATGAGCCGTCTGAACGGCCGGCCGGTTTCGGAAATCAAAGCGGATCTGATTGAAACTGCCAATGCATTTGCGGCGCGGTATCAGGTGACCCTTGCTTTAAAGGATGCGGTCAGTGTGGTTGCGTCGCCGCAAGAGAACACGTATATTAATGATACCGGCAATGCGGCTATGGCCAAAGCCGGAAGCGGCGATGTGCTTGCCGGCCTGATTGCGGCGCTGCTGGCCCAGAAAACGGATCCGTACCATGCCGCGGCGCTGGGCGTATATCTGCACGGACTGGCAGGAGACAACAAAGCCGCAAGTCTTGGCGCCTATTCGCTGCTGGCCCGAAATCTGATAGAAGGAATCGAGGAACTGAAGGGATGAAACTTTATCGGGACAGAGCATATATTACGGTCAATCTGGATCACATCCTGTACAATCTGCGGGCAGCGGCAGAAAAGCTGTCAGGATCGGCAGGCATTATTCCGGTAATCAAAGCCGACGGATACGGCCATGGCGCCGTGCCCATTGCCCGACTGCTGGAAGAGGAATCCAAGGTCTGGGGGTTTGCAGTGGCTACGCTGGAAGAAGCCCTTGATTTAAGAGCGGCAGGCATCCGGAAGGATATTCTGGTTCTGGGATATATCTTTGCGCAGCATTTTGAGGAAGCGCTGCAGCAGGACATTTCTTTTACGATTTTTACATATGAAGCGGCAGAGGATCTTTCGAAAGCGGCCCTCCGGCTGCACAAAAAAGCGAAAGTGCATGTGAAGGTGGATACGGGCATGAACCGGATCGGCATTCACCCTTGTGTGGAAACCATTGCCCTGGTACAGGACATTGCTGCCATGGACGGTCTGGAAATGGCAGGCATTTTCACCCATTTTCCCAATGCCGATACGGCAGATAAGACCGATACCATGGAAAAGCTGCAGGAATTTCAGGATTTTATCCGTCTGCTGCATGTGGGCGGCGTGGATTTTGGCCTGCATCATTATGCCAACAGCGCCTGCATCCTCGATTTGCCCTGTACGGACTGTGAAGCTGTCCGGCTGGGCATTTCCCTTTACGGTCTGTATCCTTCCGATGTGGTGGATCGGGATGCCCTGGATCTGAAACCGGCCCTGAGCCTGTATGCATCTGTCATACATGTGAAGGAAATTGAAGCGGGAGAATCCGTCGGATACGGTTCGGTCTTTACGGCAGAACATCCCACAAAAATCGCTACCGTTTCCATCGGATACGGCGACGGCTATCCCAGATCCCTGTCAGGCAGCGGCTATGTGCTGATTCACGGAAAAAAGGCGCCAATCTGCGGCAGAGTCTGCATGGACCTGATGATGGTGGATGTGACGGATATTGACGATGTGAAATGCGGCGATACGGCGACGCTGATCGGCTATAGCGAAGATGCGTATCTGAGCGTGGATACACTGGCGGAAATTTCACATCGCTTTTCTTATGAATTCGTTTGTGATCTGGGAAAACGCCTTCCCAGAGTTTATATCAAAAACGGAAAGGAAATCTGAAAAACCTTTGCAGATGCTTTTTCATCGCGGCATGTATACACGCTGAAAAATAAGGAAATACTTCTAAATAACAGAACGTTTATAAGGTTCTGTCGGTACAGAAACATATATGCTGGACCGTAAAGAAAGAAGGAGTGTGTATCAATGGAGGTAACGCGCGGCGATGTATTCTATGCGGATTTAAGGCCGGTGGTCGGTTCGGAACAGGGCGGCATCCGGCCGGTTCTGGTGATTCAGAACGATGTGGGGAACAAACATAGTCCGACCATCATTTGTGCGGCAATTACATCCAGACAGAATAAAGCAAAGCTGCCCACACATGTGGAGGTTTCTGCCAACAGTGACAGGATGGTGAAGGATTCCGTCATCCTTCTGGAACAGCTGCGTACCATCGATAAAACCAGACTGAAAGATAAGGTCTGTCATCTGGATCCTAAAATTTTGCTCCGGGTGGAAAATGCGCTGAAGGTCAGTCTGCAGTTGTAAAAGAAGTACGGTTCATTTTGACAAAACAGGTACAAAGTGCTATGATAATAAACTGTATACGCATGTGCAACACAGGGGACAGGTCATGAATCCGGACGGAAAAATTTCAATGATAAAAAGACATAAAGTTTTACTGATTACGGTTCCTTCTCTGATTGTGCTGGTACTGGTGGCATTGCTGGCCCGGGCGCTGTTTTATCGCGGCGGGGACGATGCGCAGAAGGGACAGATGAATGAGGTGGAGCAGATTCTCAATGCGGAATCCGAACCTTATTCTGACGGAGATGCGCTGTATCGCAGCGATGGAAAAGAAAAAAAAGGAAAATATCGGATTGAAGTCAATAAAACCAACAATGTGATTGTTGTATATCAGAGGGGCGACGACGGCAATTTGTCCGAAGCCTTCAGATCCATGTGTTGTTCCGTGGGCAGGGATGTACCCACCGGCAGCTATAAAACCGGTGAGCGGTACCTGTGGAAATATGTCAATTCCGACGTATGGGCGCAGTATGCTACCCGGCTGGACGGCGCAATCATGTTTCAGTCCGTGCCCTTTCGTGAAAAGAAAAAGGATACTTTGATTGTAAAATACTACAATCAGCTGGGCAGCAGCTGCAGTGCGTCTGCCATTCGGCTTTGCGTCGCGGATGCAAAATGGATTGTGGAAAATGCGCCGGAGGGCACCAAAGTAGAAGTTATCGAAAACGATAAGATCGGTCCTTTGGGCAAGCCGAATCTGGCGCGGCTCAGCGAGGATGAAACCTGGGATCCGTCGGATCCGGATGAGGCAAATCCCTGGAAAGGATATGGTATAAAACTTGAAGGCGTATCCGACAGAACGGTGGAACGCGGTATTGCCGTGGATTACCTGGACGGGGTTCGGGTTGTAAACCAGGCCGGTCTTGAAGTGGATATGGAAATTGATGTGGAAAGCACTGTGGAAATTTTCAAGTGCGGAGAATACAAAGTGACCTATTCGGTCAGCAACGGCTCCGGCGAAACGGTGCAGCAGACTGCCACATTTAAGGTGGTTGATACCATGAAACCGGTATTTTCCGGGATTCCGACCCGGCTGACACTGCCTGCCGGAAAGGAAATTACCCGGATGGAACTTCTGGAAGGGGTCTATGTGATTGACAACAATCAGTTTTTGCCCACTGAAAATGTTCAGGTGGATATTCCTGCAGAAGTAGCGGACGGAGATCTGATTACTTTCCGCGTGGCGGATGCTTACGGCAATGAAACTATGATGCAGGTGGCCTGTACCGTGGATACCACGCCGCCGCAGGTTTATCTGCGGGAAGGCGTTTCCGGGGTTATCGGCACAGATCAGGTGGTGGATGAAGCTTTTGCCCTTAGCCGGATTGAGGCCGTGGACATGGGACAGCACCTGTCAGGTGATCACATCGGCGTGGATATCATTCGAAATGAATGGGGCTATACCTTCCATTATATTGTTTCAGACAACAGCGGTCTGACGACGGAGTTTTCAAACGCGGTAACGTATCCGATGTATGCCATTATTCTGCCGGAAGAAAAAACAGTGGATGATCTGACCAATCTTTCCCTTTTGAAGGGCGTACAGCTTGCGGATACCCTCGGAAATACCTATACAGTGGATCAGATCAAAGTTTCGAGTAAAATCCAGGCAGGGAATCAATACGAAGTTACTTACAGCTATGACTATACTTCTCCGCTGGGCACAAAAACAGCGACCGCAGTCCGGGTTGTGACGCTGAAAGAAAGCAAACCCGAACCGAGTACATCGCCCGCACCGGGAGAAGATGAGGATGAGAATAAAGAGTCGGAGGAATAAAGATGTCGGTGAACTACAATTACAAAGCCATTGAACAGAAATGGACGAAAAAATGGGCGGAGCATCCGGTCAACAAACCGGATCCCAATAAGAAAAAGTATTATTGTCTGGATATGTTTCCGTATCCTTCCGCCAACGGACTGCATGTCGGTCACTGGCGGGGCTATGTGATCAGCGACGTATGGAGCAGATACAAACTCATGCAGGGATATTATCTGATTCATCCCATGGGCTGGGATGCTTTCGGGCTTCCGGCGGAAAACTATGCGATTAAAATGGGAACCCATCCCGCTGCCACAACAAAGGAAAATATTAAGAATATTAAGCGGCAGATTGAGCAGATCGCAGCCATCTATGACTGGGATATGGAAGTGAATACCACGGATCCCGCATTTTATAAGTGGACCCAGTGGATTTTTGTAAAAATGTTCAAAGAGGGACTGGCATACGAAAAAGAAATGCCCATTAACTGGTGCCCCAGCTGTAAAACCGGTCTGGCCAACGAGGAAGTTGTCAACGGCTGCTGCGACCGCTGCGGTGCGCCGGTAACTAAGAAAAATCTCAAACAGTGGATGCTGCGTATCACAAAATATGCGGACCGGCTGCTGAATGATCTGGATAAACTGGACTGGCCGGAAAAGGTCAAAAAGATGCAGACCGAATGGATTGGCAAGTCCATCGGTGCGGAAGTGGATTTTGCCGTGGACGGGCAGGACGCTTCCATCAGGGTCTTTACCACCAGACCGGACACGCTCTACGGCGCGACGTTTATGGTACTGGCGCCGGAACATGCACTGGCAGCCGGACTGGCGACGCCGGAAACGAAACAGGCGGTAGACGAATACATATATAAAACTTCAATGCGCTCCAATGTGGATCGTATGCAGGACAAGGAAAAGACGGGGGTTTTCACGGGAAGCTATGCCATCAATCCCATTAACAATGCAAAAATCCCCATCTGGCTTTCCGATTATGTGCTTGCGGATTACGGCACAGGCGCCATCATGTGCGTACCGGCCCATGACGACAGAGATTTTGAATTTGCAAAGAAATTTGACATTCCCATCATTCAGGTCATTGCCAAAGACGGCGTGGAAACAGAACTGACGGAAGCTTATACCCAGCCCGGTGTGATGATTAATTCCGGCGAATTTAACGGTATGTCTTCGGAAGACGCCAAAAAGAAGCTGCCCGAAATGCTGGAAAAACGCGGACTTGCGAAGATTACTGTCAATTTCAAACTGCGTGACTGGGTATTTTCCAGACAGCGTTACTGGGGCGAACCGATCCCCATCGTACACTGCCCGCACTGCGGCGCGGTACCGCTGCCGGAAGATCAGCTGCCGCTGCTTCTGCCTGAAGTGGAGAAATACCAGCCCACCGGTACCGGAGAATCGCCGCTGGCGGATATCCCGGAGTGGGTCAATACTACCTGTCCGGTCTGCGGCGCGCCGGCAAAACGGGAAACCAATACCATGCCCCAGTGGGCAGGATCTTCCTGGTATTTCCTGCGCTATATTGACAACAAAAATGATCAGGAACTGGTATCCAGAGAAAAAGCAGATCAGTATCTGCCGGTGGACATGTACATCGGCGGCGTAGAACATGCGGTACTGCATCTTTTGTATTCCAGATTCTATACCAAATTCCTGTATGATATCGGCGTAATTGATTTTGACGAACCTTTTACCAAGCTCTTTAACCAGGGCATGATCACCGGAAAGAACGGCATCAAGATGAGCAAATCCAAAGGGAATGTGGTTTCTCCGGATGATCTGGTGGAAAATTACGGCTGTGATTCTCTGCGGCTGTATGAGCTTTTTGTAGGGCCGCCGGAACTGGATTCCGAGTGGGACGACAGAGGGATTGACGGTGTATACCGGTTTATGTGCCGGTTCTGGAAGATGGCGTTGGAAAATCTGGAAAAGAATGCGCCCGAAACGCCGGAAACCCTGCGTCTGCGCAACAAAATGATCAGCGACATTACCCAGCGTCTGGAATCCTTCAGTCTGAATACGGTCATTTCCGGTTTTATGGAATACAACAATAAGATGGTGGAACTGACCAAAACCAGCGGTGTGGATAAGGAAACCGTCATGACGGCCGTGCGGCTGCTGGCGCCTTTTGCACCCCATATCGCGGAGGAACTGAACGAATTGTACGGCAATTCGGAAAGCATCTTTGCCGGCGGATGGCCGGTCTGCGATCAGGAAGCGCTGAAGGAAGACAGCGTAAAGATTCCCTGCCAGGTCAACGGAAAGACCAGAACGGTCATTTCCATTGCCGCCGGCAGCGATAAGGAAACCGCGCTTGCGGCAGCCAAAGCGGCGCTGGGCGCAAAACTGAGCGGAACTATAGTAAAGGAAATTTATGTTCCCAACAAAATCATTAATTTCGTGGTAAAGTAAAGAACAGGAGATAAGCAGGTATGTCCGGACATTCCAAATTTGCAAATATCAAACATAAAAAAGAAAAAAACGACGCGGCAAAGGGAAAAATCTTTACGGTCATCGGCCGTGAAATTGCAGTCGCCGTAAAAGAAGGCGGCGCAGACCCCGCGAACAACAGCAAGCTGCGTGACGTCATCGCAAAGGCAAAAGCCAATAATATGCCCAATGACACTATCGACCGTGGTATTAAAAAGGCGGCGGGAGACGCCAATTCCGTCAATTATGAAGTGGTTACCTATGAAGGATACGGCCCTTCCGGTACCGCAATCATTGTCAATGCCCTGACCGACAACAAAAACAGAACAGCGGCCAATGTCAGAAGCGCCTTTACCAAAGGCGGCGGCAATATCGGTACCCAGGGCTGCGTATCCTATATGTTTGATCAGAAAGGGCAGATCATGATCGATAAAGAAGAATGCGACATGGATGCCGACGAACTGATGATGATGGTGCTGGATGCGGGCGCAGAGGATTTCGTGGAAGAAGAGGACAGCTACGAAATCATCAGCGATCCGGATGCCTTCAGTGCCCTGCGTGAAGCGCTGGAAGCGGCAAATATACCGATGGAGCAGGCGGAGGTTACGATGATTCCGCAGACCTATGTTACGCTGACGGATGAGGAAGATATTAAACGAATCAACCGGATTCTGGATTTGCTGGATGAAGACGACGATGTGGAAAGCGTTTATCACAACTGGGATGAGTAAGGCCGGTACAGAACTTTTCGGGTCAACAAGGAGATAAAAATGAACGTATTAAAGAAACTGGGGCTGAGCCTGCTGATTATCGTTCTGTCGCTGGGATGCGGATTTTTGATCTATTATGTACAGGGCAGATTTTTTAACGGCAGAAATTCGGCAACGCCGGCGCCGCCGACACCGACGCCGGAAGTTTCGGAAATTCCTGTAGTGACGCCCACCGAGGAACCGGTGCAGCAGCAGTTCGTTATTACCAATGATACGGTGAATCTGCGTCAGGGACCGGGAACGAATACAGCAGTGATTGTGAAAGTTCCGGCCAATACGGTTCTGCAGCTGATTTACGCGGATGCAGAATGGTCCAGCGTGGTCTGTGAGGGACAGACGGGGTATGTCAAAAATGAATTTGTATCGCCTTACACCCAGCCGGTGGCTGCGGCGCAGATCGGCGCAGGCAAGATCATTGCAATTGATCCCGGACATCAGATGGCGTCAGATCCTGCAACAGAGCCCATCGGGCCGAATGCGGCAGAGCAGAAGGCGCGCGTCAGTCAGGGAACCACAGGAACTGCCACCGGCAAAGCGGAATCCGAGCTGAATCTGGAAGTGGCGTTGAAATTGAAAGCCGCGCTGGAAGCAGCAGGTTATCAGGTGGTCATGACCAGAGAATCCCAGAGTGTAAATATCAGCAACGCGGAAAGGGCGCAGATTGCAAATAACGCCAGTGCCAACGCCTGTATTTCCATTCATGCCAACAGCTCCACGGATCCTTCCGTCAAAGGTGTTATGACGGTTTGTCCGACGGCGGCCAATCCCTATTGCACCGCGATTTATAACAATTCTTACCGGCTGTCCAATGCCGTTGTCAATGCGGTGGCTGCATCGGCAGGCGCTGTCAATGCCGGTATCTGGCAGACAGATACCATGACCGGACTGAACTGGTCCACCGTTCCCGTAACGATTTTGGAAATGGGCTACCTGACCAATGCAGAGGAAGAACAGCAACTGGTGACCGAAGACTATCAGAATAAGCTTGTACAGGGAATCGTCGAGGGGCTGAATCAGTATTTCAACCAGTAAACCGGCAGGAAGGAATGGAAAACATTGAAACAGATTGATACGACAGTGAAGCGGGAAACCGCCTATATCGCGCTGTTTGTACTGATTTTGAGCCTTTTGATGCATTCGGTCTTTTTGATCATCGGAAAATGGAATACCGGTGTTCTCTTCGGCAATCTTTTAAGCGGTGCGGCGTCGGTATGTAATTTCTTTTTGATGGGACTGACCGTGCAGAAGGCGCTGGACAAAGAAGAAAAACAGCGGACAAACTTTGTGAAGCTTTCCCAGACGCTTCGCATGCTGTTTTTGTTCGCTGTTGCGGCGGCAGGACTTCTGCTGCCATGTTTCAACATCGTTGCGGTTTTGCTGCCGCTGTTTTTTCCGCGGATTGCCATTGCGTGCAGACCGCTGTTCAATAACCGTGTGAAATCTGAAGAAACAAAGGAAGAATGAACAGGACTGAAACAATGAAGGGAAAAAATCATTCTTTTAAAATTAAAGATATTTTGCTGCTGCTGGGGATGATCCTTCCTCTGGCGGCAGGTATTGTGATCAAAGTGTTGACGACCCCTGCCTCCGATGGTATTGAAATCACCGGAGCGAGGATTTTTTTTCGCCTGAAACTGCCGGTACAGGATCTTTTGATTACGGAATCCCAGGTGAATTCCTGGCTGGTTATGATATCGATCCTGTTTTTGTGCCTGTTTCTGACCCATGGCCTGAAAGAAAAGGCAGAGAAGAAACGGCAGCTGATTGCGGAGTGGATCGTTGAAAAAACAGACGATCTGGTACAGAAAAACATGGGACCCTATTTTGCCGGTTTTTCTCCCTTCATCGGAGCCATGCTGGCACTGTCCGCATTTTCGAGTCTGCTGTCTTTACTGGGACTCTTTCCCCCGACTTCGGATTTGAATATCGTTGCAGGCTGGGCCCTTCTGGTCTTTCTGCTGATCAGTTACTACAAAATGAAATGCGGTCCGCTGCATTATCTGAAAAGTTTTACGGAGCCTGTGTCATTCCTGACGCCTTTAAATGTCATCAGCGAAATTGCAACGCCCATTTCCATGGCCTTCCGTCATTACGGAAATGTCATGTCCGGCGCAGTGGTTTCCACGCTGGTGGCTTCCGCGCTGCAGGGGCTGTCTCTGTTGCTTTTACGGTGGCTGCCGGGCGCATTGGCCAAATTTCCGCTGTTTCAGATCGGACTTCCGGCGGTTCTGTCCGTCTATTTTGATCTGTTCAGCGGCTGTCTGCAGGCATTTATATTCGCCATGCTGACGATGTTGTATATTTCCGGATCATTTTCTCCGGATGAATATAATGCTTACAAAGCAAGGAAAAAGAGAACTGTTACACAAGCAAAGGGAGGATGTTAAAAAATGTTGGAGTTGAGTTTAGGTATTATACTGGGTTGTTGTGCACTGGGTGCAGGCGCTGCCATGATCGCAGGCATCGGCCCCGGTATTGGTGAAGGAAATGCGGTAGCGAAGGCCTGTGAGGCTATTGGCCGTCAGCCGGAAAGCAAATCGGAAGTTACCACGACAATGCTGATGGGCTGCGCCATTGCGGAGACCACCGGTCTTTATGCGCTGGTTATCGCGATTCTGCTGATTTTTGTTGCACCCGGACGTCTGGTAAATATCTTAATGAATACGCTTGGCAAATAAACGGGAAGAAAAAGAGGTAGGAGAAAGTTATCATGCAGACCTTAGACGTCATATCGGTGAATATATGGCAAATTTTGATTTCTCTCATAAATCTGCTGCTCCTGTTCCTGATATTGAAACATTTTCTGTACCGTCCGGTGAAAAAGATGCTGGAACAACGCCGCAAGACACTGGACGCTGCCTATGAAGCGGCAGACGCAGCCAAAACAGAAGCGGATTCCCTGAAAAAAGAGTGGAAATCACGGATGCGCAGCGCGGATGCGGAAGCAAAGGCTATTATGGAAAAAGCAGAGAAACGCGCGGAAGCAGACCGGGAAACCATTTTAAACGAAACCCGGGAAAAAGCGGATCAGATGGTGCGTCAGGCAAAGGCGGATGCTGCATTTGCCTATAAAAAAGCGGAAGATCAGATGAAACAGGAGATTATCGATGTTTCTGCAAAGATTTCCGAAAAGATCATCGGAAGGGAAATCAATACAGAGGATCACCATGCGATTATCAATTCGTTCCTGGATGAGATGGGTGAGGATCATGACGGTAAGCAGTAAGGAATATGCGCTGGCTCTGTTTGAACTGGGCAAAGAAAGCGCAAACAATGAAGAATTGTATGAGGCCTTCGCCTTTGTCGGGGAGATTTTCGCATCATGTCCGGAGCTTATAGCGTTTCTGGATTCTCCGGCGATTCCTTTTTCGGAGCGTTCTGCCATGGTCAGGCATACGCTTGCGAAGGAGGTACCGGCGTATTTTCTTTCGTTTCTGCAAATTCTCTGCGCCCATCGAAACGCGCATATTTTCAAAGAATGCAGAAGTGAATTTGAAGAACTCTATACGGACAGCGTACACAGAACCAGTGCGCATGTCCGCTCTGCGGTTGCGCTGACAGATCAGGAAAAAGACCGGCTGTGCGCGCGGCTGGAGAAACTAAGCGGCCGGAAGGTCAGAGTAGAATACGAGATCGACGCGTCGATCCTGGGCGGAATGATTGTGGAAATGGACGGTGTCTGCTATGACGGAAGTCTGAAGCACCGTTTGCAGAATATAAAGGAAGTGATCAGTAAATGAACAGAAGGCCGGAAGAAATCAGCAATATTCTGAAAGAACAGATTAAAACATATCAGTCAAAAATAGAAATGGCGGAAGTCGGTACCGTGGTAGTTGCAGGGGATGGCATTGCTACAGTATACGGACTGAAGAACTGTATGGCAAACGAGTTGTTAGAGTTTGCCGACGGCAGCTTCGGTATGGCCCAGAACCTGGAAGAAGAGACGGTTTCCGTTGCCATTCTTGCCAATGAGAATTCCATCAGTGAAGGGATGGAAGTGAAAAGAACCGGAAAAGTGCTTTCCGTGCCGGTAGGCGAAGCTTTGCTTGGCCGCGTGGTCAATGCTTTGGGTATCCCCGTGGACGGCAAAGGTCCCGCGGAATGTACCGAAACCAGGCCCATTGAATCAGAAGCCCCCGGCATCATTGAGCGGAAAAGCGTTTCCGTTCCGCTGCAGACCGGAATCAAGGCCATTGACAGTATGATTCCCATCGGCCGCGGGCAAAGAGAACTTTTGATCGGCGACCGGCAGACCGGTAAAACGGAAATTGCCATCGATACGATCATGAATCAGAAAAACAGCAATGTACTCTGTATCTATGTTGCCATTGGACAGAAGAGTACTTCTGTTGTGCAGATTGCAAACGAACTGACAGAAGCGGGCGCCATGGATTATACAATTATCGTATCCGCATCCGCTTCGGAAAGCGCGCCGCTGCAGTATATCGCCCCCTATGCAGGCTGCGCCATGGCGGAGTATTTCCGGGAACAGGGAAAAGACGTTCTGATTATTTATGACGATCTGTCCAAGCACGCGGTGGCGTATCGTGCGCTTTCGCTGCTGATCCGCCGTCCGCCCGGCCGGGAAGCCTATCCCGGCGACGTCTTCTATCTGCATTCCAGGCTGCTGGAACGGGCGGCCTGTGTTGCGGAAGAATACGGCGGCGGCTCCATTACGGCCCTGCCTATTATTGAAACCCAGGCCGGCGACGTGTCCGCTTATATTCCGACCAACGTCATTTCCATTACGGACGGACAGATTTTCCTGGAGACGGAAATGTTCCATGCAGGCATTATTCCCGCCATCAATCCGGGTATTTCCGTCAGCCGTGTAGGCGGTTCCGCCCAGTTAAAGGCGATGAAAGCGGTAGCCGGCGAATTAAAGCTCCTGTACGCCCAGTACAGGGAACTGCAGTCTTTCGCCCAGTTTGGCAGTGATCTGGACAGTGATACGAAGCGCCGGCTGGCGTTGGGCGAGCGTATCGTGGAAGTGCTGAAACAGAAGCGAAACGCCCCGGTGCCTGTAGGCTGCCAGGTGGCGATCGTATATGCGGTCATCAACGGCTATCTGGATGACGTTCCGGTGGAACAGGTGGGAGATTATGAAAAACGGCTCTACGCCCTGCTGCAGAAGGATTATGCGCCGCTGTTGAAGCGCTTTGAAGACGGATTTTATGATGATGAAGATAAAGCACAGCTGCAGGCGGCTTTAAAGGAAATGCAGGAGTGACATTATGGGAGCAGATATTAAAAGCCTCCGGACAAGAATCAAAAGCGTAGATTCTACCCTGCATCTGACCAAGGCCATGGGACTGGTAGCTTCTTCCAAAATCAGGAAAGCAGGCATTGCCATGCAGCAGAGCCGCAGCTATGCGGATGCCTTTGCATCGGCCATGGAGCAGCTGATGGCCTCGCCGGAATGTGCCAAAAGCCCCTATCTGGCAAAGCGGGAGACAAACCGGACGAAACTCGTAGTAATTGCGGGAGACCGTGGTCTTGCGGGCGGCTATAATGCCAATATTTTCCGGCTGCTGCAGCAGTATCCCGATGCGGAAGTGATTCCCATCGGCAAACGTGTCTGCGATCGTTTCGGAAAACCGACGGTTTCTTCCGAGCGCCTTGCCACGGCCGATGCGCTGCAGATGGCACAGGATCTTTGTGCTTCCTTTGCGGCCGGAGAGTATGACCGTCTGGGCATCATCAGTACAAAGTACGTTTCCATGATGACCCAGGATGCGCAGATCCAGTGGGTGCTTCCGCTGGAACGGAGTGAAAGCGCCGACCGGGCAGTGACTACCTTTGAACCAGACGAGCAGACCATCATCAATGCTGCGGTACCGTCCTACGTGGGCGGGGTGCTGATTGCGGCTTTGCGGGAAAGTTTTGCCTGTGAAGTGACGGCCAGAAGAATGGCCATGGATTCCGCCGGAAAGAACGCCCAGGAGATGATTGACGATCTGAAACTGCTGTACAATCGTGCAAGACAGGGCGCCATCACGCAGGAGATTACCGAAATTGTTGCCGGCAGCGGCAGTTAAAGCATGAGATTTTCAGGCTGCATAACGCAGCAGAATGGAGAATAAAATGACAGAGAAAAGAACCGGCGTGGTATCGCAGGTCATGGGACCTGTGGTAGACGTTCGTTTTGAGGAGGGAGATCTTCCGGCTATCAACAATGCACTGACGATTCCCAACGGAGATAAATTGCTTACGGTGGAAGCCGCCCAGCATATCGGAGACAATACGGTGCGCTGTATCGCTATGGCATCGACGGACGGTCTGCGCAGGGGTCTTCCTGCCACGGATACCGGAAAACCCATCAGTGTGCCGGTGGGAAGAAAAACACTGGGCAGAATCTTTAATGTGCTGGGAGATGTGGTTGACAATCAGCCCGCGCCGGATATTGAAGAACGCTGGGATATTCATCGTCCCGCGCCCAAATTCGAGGACCTGTCTTCCGTAACGGAAATACTGGAAACGGGCATTAAAGTGGTAGATCTGCTCTGCCCCTATGCCAAGGGCGGAAAAATCGGTCTGTTTGGCGGCGCAGGCGTCGGCAAAACCGTTCTGATTATGGAGCTGATCAACAATGTTGCAAAGCAGCATGGCGGACTGTCGGTCTTTACGGGCGTGGGTGAGCGTACCCGTGAGGGAAACGATCTTTATTACGAAATGAAACAGTCCGGCGTTTTGAATAATACGTCACTGGTGTACGGACAGATGAACGAGCCTCCCGGCGCGAGAATGCGTGTGGCCCTGTCCGGTCTGACCATGGCCGAATACTTCCGGGACAAAGAAGAACAGGATGTGCTGCTCTTTATTGACAATATTTTCCGGTTTACCCAGGCGGGCAGCGAGGTTTCCGCGCTGCTGGGCCGTATGCCTTCGGCCGTAGGCTATCAGCCGACGCTGGCCAATGAAATGGGTGCGCTGCAGGAACGAATCACATCCACGAAAACGGGATCCATTACCTCTGTTCAGGCGGTTTACGTTCCGGCAGATGACCTGACGGACCCCGCGCCTGCAACCACATTTGCCCATCTGGATGCAACCACGGTTTTGTCCAGAAACATTGCTTCGCAGGGTATTTATCCGGCGGTAGATCCGCTGGAATCCACCAGCCGTATCCTTTCCCCTGAGATTCTTGGGGAGGAACATTACGCAGTGGCCAAAGAAGTACAGCGTATCCTGCAAAGGTACAATGAACTGATGGATATCATCGCGATCATGGGTATGGATGAGCTTTCGGATGAAGACAAACAGCTGGTACAGCGGGCCAGAAAGGTACAGCGTTTTATGTCCCAGCCCTTCTTTGTATCGGAAAAATTCACCGGTATTCCGGGCACCTATGTGCCGTTGGCCGAGACCATCCGGGGCTTTAAAGAGATCATCGAAGGCAAGCACGACGAACTGCCGGAGTCGGCGTTCCTGTTTGTGGGAACCATCGATGAGGCCATTGAAAAAGCAAAGCAGGTGGCGTCGTGAAAAGCTATCATTTGATTATTTCCACCCCGGACGGCAATGTGCTGGATGAACAGGTGAGAAGCATTCTGCTGCGGGGAAGTGAGGGCGATCTGGCGGTTCTGGCCGGCCACGCCCCTTTTGTGACGTCGGTGCAGCCCTGTGACTGTATTCTGGAAACGGCAGACGGGCAGGAGAAAACCGGACACGTGGAAGGCGGACTGCTTTGTGTGGCAAAAGAGCAGACAACTTTGCTGACAGGTACGTTTCTATGGAAATGAAACGACAGATCTGGCAGCTGTGGAGAAGAGTGATATAAAATGAGAATTCATGGTATGTTTATTGAGGAAGGACTTGCGGACTGGCAGATTCTGCAGCAGGAAAACGGGTACGCTGCGGCGTCCTTTTCCGGCACCTGGATTTTGATCAAGGACGCGGTCAAGCTGGGCGTTTCGGCGCTGCAGCCAAAAATCAGAGTATATCGGGAAGACAACAATGAAGTGGTTGTGGACTGGGTAGATGCTTCGTTTACTAAAGACGAGGACGCCTGGACCGGCGAATGGAGTGTGGAAATACAGATTCCTGCCGGCGGACTGTACCGGGTGGAAACCGGTCTGTACGCCAGATCCGATAAAGCAGGACTGGAATGGACCTTTCGGGGAGACGCCTGCCTGCATATCGGCGTGGGGAATCTCTTTGTCATTGCCGGCCAGTCCAATGCGGCCGGATATGCGCGGGATACCGCGTATGATCCGCCGATGATGGGCGTGCATCTGTACAGGAACCGGGGCAGCTGGGATATTGCGTCACATCCGATGAATGAAGCTACGAAAGCGGCGGATGCGCCCAATGCCGAACGGGGCAACCCGGGGGTCAGTCCTTTTCTTGCATTTGGAAAAGCCTTTATGCAGTACAGCGGATATCCGGTGGGGCTGATCCAGACTGCGGAAGGCGGATTGAGCATACGGAAATGGGACAGAGACGTGTCCCCCATGTATGTGAATATGTGCACCCGTGCGAAACAGCAGAAGAAAATTGCCGGGGTTTTGTGGTATCAGGGCTGTTCCGATACCGATCCAGAAAACTGTATGCTGTACCGGGAACGCTATTTTTCATTGATCGAACGGTTCCGTAAGGAACTGGGCTATGAGGTGCCTTTCTTTACTTTCCAGCTGAACCGCCAGGTCTGCGGTGAAAATGATCCCGGCTGGGGTATGGTGCGGGAAGCCCAGCGAGAAGCGACACACGAGATTCCGCAGATCTACATACTGCCCACGACGGCGGAAAAGCTGTGCGACGGCATTCACAACTGCGCTCATTCCTGTATTCATCTGGGAGAAATCATGGCCCGGCTCTGCGCCCATGTCCTGTGCGGAACCGAAGCCTTTTTTGCGCCGGATATCCGGGATGCGGTATATGACGACGGCGTTTTGACCCTGCATTTTGACCATGTGCAGGGCAGTCTCTGTGCCCAGGGTACGGACGCGGTTGTCAGCGGCTTTACGGTGGAAGATGAAACCGGCGTGATGCCTTACGAACGGATCTGTTTTTCCAAAGAAGATCCGTCGCAGATTTCCATGGAATTATCCCGTCCGCCCATCGGATTTATGCACGTTTCCTTTGCATGGGAAGCCAATCCTACGATGACGCCGCCTTATGATAGCGGAACTTTTCTGCCGATTTTAAGTTTTTATAAATATAAAGTGGAAAAGAGGACGAAGTAATGCAGAATCTGGAATGGGATGCCTTAAAGCGCGAAGCGCCGGACTGGTTTCGGGACGCGAAGTTCGGTCTCTTTTTCCATTGGGGACCTTACAGCGTTCCGGCATACAAAAACGAGTGGTATTCCAGGAACATGTATGCGAAAAAAAATAACATCAACAAATATCATGTGGAGAAATACGGCCCGCTGAATACATTCGGATATAAAGACTTTTACCCGATGATGAAAGGCGAGAAGTTTGATCCGGAAGAATGGGCGGAACTGGTGGAACGTTCCGGCGCGAAGTATGCGGGACCGGTAACGGAGCATTCCGATAATTTTTCCATGTGGGACAGCAAGGTCAACGAGGTGAACTGTGTCAACTACGGCCCCCACAGAGACGTGTACGGAGAATGCGCTGCGGCGTTTCGAAAACGGGGTATTAAGCTGCTGGCCACCTTCCACCATCAATGGCTCTGGGGCTGGTTCATGTCCACGGATCCCGACGCAGACGTCTATGATCCCGCCAATGAAAAGTATTACTGGAAGGCGCTGCCGCTGGAAACGAACCGCTATCTTCCCTACCGGCTGCCGGATGCGGAATTTAATACCATGTGGCGGGACAAGGTACTGGAGGTAGCGAAGAAATACGCGCCGGATATCATTTATTTTGACAGCAGGTCCTGTATCATTGACGAGGCTTTCCGTAAGGAAATGACCGCAGGGGTCTATGAAAATCCGGATGCGATCATCAGCTATAAGCAGGAGGATTTCCCGGCAGGTATCGGCATTCCGGACATCGAACGGGGACAGTTTGAAAATATTCAGCCCGGGGCCTGGCAGACTGACGACCGGCTGGAGGACAATGTGACCTGGTGTATGGTGCAGAATCCGAAGTACAGGTCCGCACAAGACGTGATTTACCAGCTCTGTGATATCGTGTCTAAAAACGGCAACCTGCTTTTGAACGTGGGACCTTACGCAGACGGCTCTTTCCATCCCGAAGCGAAGAAAACATTGTATGAAATCGGCGACTGGCTGCAGATCAACGGAGAAGCCATTTATGGAACCAGACCTTTCGTGGTTGCGGGAGAAGGACCCACCCACATGAAAGACAGCGATTATGACATTGCAAAGGTAGAAGAACAGCTGGCCAATGAGAGCGGCGATGAAGGCGCGGTAAAAGACAGCGGTTTTTCCAAAAAGGACATTCGTTTTACCCAAAAAGGAAATATAATATATGCCATTGCATACGGCTGGCCGGAAAACGGACGCCTTTCCATCCGCAGCCTGGCGGAAGGAAAGACGCCGGAAACCGTCACAGAGGTTCACATGCTGGGAGCGGAAGAAAAACTGGCATTCACCAGAGACCGGGAAGGCCTGCATATCTGTCTGCCGAAGGAACCTGCCTGCCGGTACGCATATGCATTTGCAATCACAAGACAGTGAGAAACATGTAAAACAGCCCTGTGGCATTATTTAAATCATATAAGGAGGAGGATACACTTATGGCAAAGATAAAACTGGGGTTCGCGCCGACAAGAAGAAGTATTTTCAGCGCGCCTGACGCAATCAAGTACAGCAATCTGACGAGAGAAAAGCTGAAAAGTCTGGGCGTGGAGTTTGTTGATATTACCGATATCAACGAAGAAGGTCTGTTCTATGATGAAAACGACCGGGAAAAAATTGCTGCTAAATTCCGGAAAGAAGGGGTGGACGGCCTCTTTTTCCCGCATTGTAATTTCGGAACCGAATATGTGGTAGCCCGTCTGGCAAGAGAAATGAATCTGCCGGTGCTGCTGTGGGGGCCCAGGGATGAACGTCCGGATGAAAACGGTGTGCGCTTAAGAGACAGCCAGTGCGGCCTGTTTGCCACCGGAAAGGTGCTGCGCAGATTTCAGGTGCCCTTTACCTATATGACCAACTGCCGGCTGGATGATCCGGAATTTGAACGGGGCATCCGGGATTTCCTGGCGGTCTGCAACGTGGTAAAAACCTTCCGCAATATCCGGATTCTCCAGATTGCGCCCAGACCCTTCGATTTCTGGTCTACTATGTGCAATGAAGGAGAACTGCTGGAGAAATTCAACATTCATCTGGCGCCCATTCCCATGCCGGAGCTGGAAGACGCGGTAAAAGCGGCGCTTGCGGAGCGTACCGAAGTGGACGAAGTGCTGGCCTATGTCCGGGCGAACATGAACGTGTGCATCAAGGACAATGAGCTGGAAAATGTGGCGGCGCTGAAAGTGGCTATGAAGAGCCTTGCAAAGAAATACGGCTGCAATGCCATTGCCATTCAGTGCTGGAACGCACTGCAGAGCGTACTGGGCATTATGCCCTGCGCGGCCAATTCTCTGCTGAACGAGGAAGGCATTCCGGTGGTCTGCGAAACCGATATTCACGGTGCCATTACGGCTCTGATGACGGAAGCGGCGGGCATGAACGAAACCCGGAGCTTTTTTGCCGACTGGACTGTGCGCCATCCGGACAATGAAAACGGAGAACTGCTGCAGCACTGCGGTCCCTGGCCCATTTCCTGCGCAAAGGAAAAACCCACCATCGAATATCCTCTGGCATTTGATCATCCCGGTTCGGTGGCAGCCGAGGCAAAACACGGCCTGATGACACTGGCCAGATTTGACGGCGACAACGGGGAATATTCGCTGCTGCTGGGCAATGCAAAAGGCATCGACGGCCCGTATACCAAGGGAACCTATGTCTGGGTTGAAGTGGAAAACCTCAAGCGCCTGGAAGAAAAACTGGTCTGCGGACCTTACATTCATCATTGCGTCGGTATCCACAAGGATGTGGTTCCGGTGCTTTATGAAGCATGCAAATACATCGGCGTCAAACCGGATCTTTACGATCCCGTTGAAGAAAAGGTAAAGGCTTATCTGCGCGGCGAATGAGCGCAAAATCGGACAGGAGAAAAAGAATTATGGACAATTTAACAGCCAAATCGTTTGCCCTCAGGCAGGACGTCCTCAATATGATTTACCGGGCGAAAACCGGCCATATCGGCGGCGATTTCAGCGTATTGAATATCATTCTGACGCTGTATGAAAAACAGATGAACACAAGGCCTGACAATGTCAGCTCCCCCGACCGGGACCGCTTTATTTTAAGCAAGGGACATTCGGTGGAGGCGCTGTACGCGGTGCTGGCGGATCAGGGATTTTTCCCGAAATCGGCTCTGGAGACCTATTCGCAGTTCGGATCCAATTATATCGGACATCCCTACAATAAGATTAACGGGATTGAGATGAATTCCGGTTCTTTGGGCCACGGCCTGAGCGTCGGCGTCGGCATGGCGCTGGCAGGCCGCATGGATAAGAAGGATTACCGCACCTATGTGGTCATGGGCGACGGAGAGCTGGCGGAAGGCTCCGTCTGGGAAGGCGCGATGGCAGGCGGCCATTACAAACTGGACAATCTCTGTGCAGTGGTGGACAGAAACCGTCTGCAGATTTCCGGCTGTACCGAAGACGTCATGTCTCATGAAAATCTGGCGAAACGCTGGGAAAGTTTCGGCTGGAACGTCATCGACGTGGAAAAAGGCTGGGACATTCCTTCTCTGAATGCGGCTTTTGAGGAAGCAAAGCAGTGCAAGGGCAAACCCAGCGTCATCATTGCCCATACCATTAAGGGATACGGCGTATCCTTTATGGAAAATCAGGCGGTATGGCATCATAAGGTACCCACGGATGAGGAATACCAGCTGGCAATGGAGGAATTGAAAGCAAAGGAGGCGGCTGCAAATGAATAATATTCCTAACAGACAGGCAATCTGCGATGTGCTTCTGGAAGAAGCGAAAACAGACCGCGATATCGTCGTCCTTTGCAGTGATTCCAGAGGATCCGCTTCCATGACGCCTTTTTCGGTGGCTTATCCGGAGCAGTTCGTAGAAGTGGGTATTGCGGAACAGAGCCTGGTCAGCATTTCCGCGGGACTGGCCAGATGCGGCAAAAAACCCTACTGCGCGTCGCCGGCCTGTTTCCTTTCTACGAGAAGTATGGAACAGGGCAAGGTGGACGCGGCTTATTCCAATACCAACGTGAAGCTGATCGGCGTCAGCGGCGGCATCAGCTACGGCGCACTGGGTATGACCCATCATTCGGCACAGGATATTGCAACCATGTCGTCGATTCCGAATATGCGGGTCTATCTGCCCAGCGACAGACATCAGACCAGAAAATTAATCCAGGCTTTGCTGAAGGATGAAAAGCCTGCCTATATCAGAGTCGGAAGGAACCCGGTAGAAGATGTTTACGAAGAAGAAAACACCCCCTTCGAAATGGACAAAGCAACGTGGATCAAAGAAGGTACCGATGTGGCGATCATTGCCTGCGGTGAAATGGTTAAACCGGCAAAAGACGCGGCTTGTCTTCTGGAGAAAGACGGTATCTCGGCTTCTGTTCTTGATATGTACTGTGTCAAGCCTATGGACGAGGCATCTGTGGTCAAAGCGGCTGAAAAAGCAAGGCTTGTTGTAACGGCGGAGGAGCATACCTTTATCGGCGGCATGGGTTCCAGAGTGGCGCAGATCGTTTCGGAACACTGCCCCAGAAAGGTGATCTGCATGGCGCTGCCCGACGCGCCTACCATTCCCGGAAAATCACAGGAAGTCTTTGCGTATTACGGTCTCAGCGGGGAAGGCATTGCGAAAAAGGTCAAAGAAAACCTTTAAATCATGCGAGCCTGAAAGCATCTGAAACGGAGAAATTATGAACAAATATATTTTGGGAATTGATCAGAGCACACAGGGCACCAAAGCCATGCTTTTTGACGCGGCGGGACATATCGTACTGCGAATCGACAAATCCCACCGGCAGATCATCAACGAAAAAGGATGGGTGGCCCATGATGCGGAAGAGATCATGGAGAATATCTATGGGCTGATTCGTGAAATCATGGATTCTGCATGGATGCAGGAGGGAGAACTCATCGGACTGGGCATCAGCAATCAGCGGGAAACTGCCATGTGCTGGGACCGGCAGACCGGAAAGCCTCTTTATCATGCCATTGTGTGGCAATGCGCCCGGGGCGCCGACATTTGCGCGGAAGTGGAAAAGGCAGGATATGCAAAGGAGATTCAGGCCCGGACCGGTCTGCAGCTGTCTCCCTATTTCAGCGCAGCCAAGATCGCCTGGGTTTTGCGGCATGTGCCGGAAAGCGCTTCACTGGCGAAAGAAGGGCGGCTTTGCTGCGGCACCATGGACAGCTGGCTGATTTACAACCTGACGAAGGACCATGTATTCAAAACCGACGCGTCCAATGCATCCAGGACCCAGCTGTTTAATATCAATACTATGTCCTGGGATCCGGACATCTGCGGGTGGTTTCAGATCCCTGAGGACAGCCTGCCTCTGGTATGCGACTCCAACGCGCTGTTCGGTTACACGGATTTCGGCGGTATATTAAAGAAAGAAATTCCGATTCACGGCGTACTGGGAGATTCCCACGGCGCCCTCTTCGGGCAGGGCTGCCTGACCCCCGGAAGCGCCAAAGTGACCTATGGCACCGGTTCTTCCGTCATGATGAATATCGGCAGTGAGGCGGTATTCAGTCAGAAAGGCGTGGTGACCTCGCTGGCCTGGCGGATGGACGGAAAGACCGAATATGTGCTGGAAGGCAATATCAATTATACCGGGGCGATTATCTCCTGGCTGCAGAATGACCTGCACCTGATCGATTCCGCAAAGGAAACGGCGGATCTGGCCGCGGCGGCCAATTCGGCAGATCAGAGTTATCTGGTGCCCGCCTTTACCGGACTGGGCGCGCCCTACTGGGATGCGGATGCAACGGCGGCCGTTGTAGGCATGACGCGTGTCACCGGAAAAAATGAAATCGTTCGTGCGGCTCTGGACGCCATTGCGTATCAGATTGCGGACATTGTCCGGCTCATGCAGGAAACCGCAGGCATACGACTGCAGGATATCCGTGTGGACGGCGGTCCCACCAGAAACGGGTATCTGATGCAGTTTCAGAGCGATCAGCTGCAGATTCCCGTACAGGTGCCCGACGCGGAGGAATTTTCCGCCATGGGGCCGGCATTTGCGGCGGGCATTGCCTTAGGGTTTTATGATAAGGACACCATTTTTTCCTGCGTTTCCCGGAAGGCGTACACGCCAAAGGCGGCGGCGCCGGAAGTGGAGCGGCTCTATCAGGGCTGGCGGCAGGCGGTGGCCAAGGTACTGACAAAATAAAATATGTGCAGTGAAACCGGGGACCTAAGGTCTCCGGTTTTTTAATGAAATTCCTGAAAAAATTTCAAAAAATCGGTTGACAGTTCCGAAAGGAAGTGCTATCTTATCTTCAAGTGTTAGCACTAAATCATATCGAGTGCTAACAAACGCGAAGGAGGCAGGAAATGGCAGAGATTTTAAGTGACCGAAAGCACAAAATATTAAAGGCCATTATCCAGAATTATCTGGATACCGGCGAACCTGTCGGCTCGCGGACCATTTCCAAAGACACGGATCTGAATTTAAGTTCTGCCACGATTCGAAATGAAATGGCGGATCTGGAAGAAATGGGTTACATTATTCAGCCTCATACTTCGGCGGGACGGATTCCCACGGATAAGGGATACCGGTTTTACGTGGATGAGCTGATTGAAGGCCGGGAAGAAGAGATCGGCGGTCCGGCAGAGATCGTGATTCAGAAGCAGGATAAGATCGACCGGATGCTGAAACAGGTGGCCAAGGTACTGGCAAATAATACCAACTATGCCGCCATGATTTCCTCGCCGGTGTTTCACCGGAGCAAGATCAAGTTCATTCAGCTTTCCCAGGTGGACAAATTTCAGGTCATGGCCATTGTGGTGGTGGAAGGCAACATTATAAAGAACAAAGTCATTTCCACGGATGAGGAAGTGGACGGCGAAACATTGCTGAAGTTAAATGTGCTGCTGAATACCAATCTCAACGGTCTGACACTGGATGAGATCAGCCTCGGCACCGTTGCCCAGATGAAAGCCCAGGCCGGCGAGTATGCGCTTCTGGTGGACGACGTCATTGAAGCAGTGGTCAACGCGGTACAGGAAGATGAAGAGTATGAAATTTACACTTCCGGCGCCACCAACATTTTCCGTTATCCGGAGCTGAGCGATCAGAAGAACGCCACGGCGCTGATTTCCACCTTTGAAGAGAAAAACCAGCTGCGTTCCATTGTTTCCAGATCCATGGAAAACGGCAATGAAAAAAACGGCATTCAGGTGTATATCGGCGATGAATCGCCGTTTCAGAATATGAAGGACTGCAGTGTGGTTACCGCGACTTATGATCTGGGAAATGATATGAAAGGTACGGTGGGTATCATCGGTCCGAAACGAATGGATTATGAAAACGTCATGAAAACCATGAGCAAGCTGTTAAAACAGCTGGAACAGATAGCAAAAAAGGATCGATGAAAGGCTCGATCAGGAAGGGAGACCGTAAGATTTGGAAGATAAGGAAAAAGATTTAACAGAAGAAACAACGAAACAGGAAACGAAAGCGCAGCAGGAAGCGGACAGCGCAGCAGAATCGTGCGAAGAAACGGCAGCACCGGAAACGGAGACGAAAGAAACTGCAGCAGAGCAGAAAGAAGAGACTGCTGCGGAAGGAAAAAAAGAAAGTCCCCGGTCTGAAAAAAAGAAGAAAAAAGATAAATGGCAGGAACAGATCGAGGAGCTGAACGATAAACTGTTAAGGAACCGGGCGGAATTTGATAATTACCGGAAACGCACGGAAAAAGAAAAACAGCAGATGTACGAGATTGGCGCCGGCAGCGTGATTGAAAAGATCCTGCCCACCATCGACAATTTCGAACGGGGACTGGCAGCCATTCCGGAGGACGAGGCATTAAAGTCCTTCAAAGACGGCATCGATATGATATATCGTCAGTTTATGGAAACGCTGGATGCGCTGGGCGTTAAACCCATTGAAGCGGCGGGACAGCCCTTTGATCCGGAACTGCACAATGCGGTCATGCATGTGGAGGACGAATCACTGGGAGAAAATGTGGTCGCGGAAGAATTTCAAAAAGGCTATACATACCATGACAAGGTATTGCGGCATAGTATGGTAAAAGTGGCAAATTAATAAAATGAAAAAGATATCAAACAGAAAGAATTCAATCAGGAGGAAAAAACAATGAGTAAAATTATCGGTATCGACCTTGGAACAACCAATTCCTGCGTGGCAGTCATGGAGGGCGGTCAGCCTACTGTCATCGCAAATACAGAGGGTGTGCGCACCACACCTTCCATCGTTGCATTTACGAAAACCGGCGAGCGTCTGGTGGGTGATCCGGCGAAACGTCAGGCTGTAACGAATGCAGAGAAAACCATTTCTTCCATCAAACGGAAAATGGGTACCAGTGAAAAAGTCTCCATTGACGGCAAGAATTATTCGCCTCAGGAAATTTCCGCGATGATCCTGCAGAAGCTGAAATCCGATGCGGAAAGCTATCTGGGCGAAAAGGTAACGGAAGCCGTTATTACGGTACCGGCGTATTTCAACGATGCGCAGCGTCAGGCCACCAAGGATGCAGGCAAGATTGCCGGTCTGGAAGTCAAGCGTATCATCAACGAGCCTACGGCGGCAGCGCTGGCTTACGGACTGGACAATGAAAAAGAACAGAAGATTATGGTATACGATCTGGGCGGCGGTACCTTCGATGTTTCCATTATCGAAATCGGCGACGGCGTTATCGAAGTACTGGCTACAGCCGGAAACAACCGTCTGGGCGGCGACGACTTTGACCAGAAGATTACAGATTATATGCTTTCGGAATTCAAGCGGACCGAAGGCGTGGATCTTTCCAATGACAAGATGGCGCTGCAGCGTCTGAAAGAAGCTGCGGAAAAAGCAAAGAAAGAGCTTTCCACCGCCACAACCACCAACATCAATCTGCCCTTCATTACAGCAACCAACGAAGGCCCGAAGCATTTTGATATGAACTTAAGCAGAGCGAAGTTCAACGAACTGACCCATGACCTGGTAGAAATGACAGCGCAGCCGGTAAACGACGCTTTAAGAGACGCGGGCATTTCCCCCTCCGAACTGGGCAAGGTATTGCTGGTAGGCGGTTCCACACGTATTCCTGCGGTACAGGATAAGGTAAAACAGCTGACCGGTCATGAACCAAGCAAGTCCTTAAATCCCGACGAGTGTGTTGCGCTGGGTGCTTCCATTCAGGGCGGCAAGCTGGCAGGCGACGAAGGCGCAGGCGATATCCTGCTGCTGGACGTTACCCCGCTGACACTGTCCATTGAGACCATGGGCGGCATCGCAACTCCGCTGATCGAGAGAAATACCACCATCCCCACCAAGAAGAGCCAGATCTTCTCTACGGCGGCGGACAATCAGACTGCAGTAGATATCAATGTAGTACAGGGCGAGCGTAAATTTGCCAGAGACAACAAATCCCTCGGCCAGTTCCGTCTGGATGGTATTCCGCCTGCACGACGCGGCGTACCGCAGATTGAAGTAACATTCGATATTGATGCCAACGGTATTGTCAATGTTTCCGCAAAAGATCTGGGCACCGGCAAGGAGCAGCATATCACCATTACGGCAGGTTCCAATCTCTCTGACGCGGATATTGAAAAAGCAGTGAAGGAAGCCGCAGAATACGAGGCACAGGATAAGAAGCGCAAAGAGGCTATCGATGCGAGAAATGAAGCGGATTCCATCTGCTTCTCCACCGAGAACGCCCTGAAGGAAGTAGGAGACAAGATCGATCCTTCTCAGAAGGCCGCTGTGGAAGCCGATATTGCGGAACTGAAGAAAGTCATCGAAGAAACGGCCAATACGGATCAGATCTCCGATGCACAGGTGGATCAGTTAAAGAGCGGAAAGGAAAAACTGATGAACAGCGCTCAGGCGCTTTTCGCAAAGGTTTACGAGCAGACCCAGGGGGCAGCCCAGGGACAGCCGGGACCGGACGCAGGCGCTTCCTATACCAATACAGATAATAATAACGGCGGAAACGATGATTTTGTAGACGGCGATTATAAAGAAGTTTAATTGACTTGTGCCGTGACCTGCGGCACGAAAAGAAAGAAAAATGGCGACTGCGATAGTCTGAAAATCAGGCTATCGCAGCGTCATGATTTAAAAGCAGTACAAAAAATGCTTTGATTCATGCATGCATTCGGAGGAAACATGGCAGAAAAAAGAGATTATTATGAAGTGCTTGGCGTATCAAAGACGGCAAGCGAGGAGGAAATCAAAAAGGCATACCGGGTTCTGGCAAAAAAATACCATCCGGATATGAATCCCGGCGATAAGGAAGCCGAGGCAAAATTCAAAGAAGCTTCGGAAGCATATGCGATTCTCAGCGACGAACAGAAAAGAAAACAATACGATCAGTTTGGGCACGCGGCCTTTGAACAGGGCGGCGGCGCAGGCGGATTCGATTTTAATAGCATGGATTTCTCGGATATTTTCGGAGACATTTTCGGAGATATCTTTGGTGGCGGATTCGGCGGCGGACGCAGTTCCAGACGGAATTCCAACCAGCCGATGCAGGGGGCAAACGTACATACCTCTGTACGCATTACCTTTGAGCAGGCGGTGTTCGGCTGTGAAAAAGAACTGGAACTGACCTTAAAAGATCCCTGCCCGGTCTGCGGCGGCAGCGGCGCGAAGCCGGGAACTTCACCGGTGACCTGTACAAAATGTAACGGCCAGGGACAGGTGGTATTTACCCAGCAGTCCCTGTTCGGTATGGTGCGTAACGTCCAGACCTGTCCGGAATGCGGCGGTACCGGCAAGGTCATCAAGGAAAAATGTACATCCTGCTACGGCGCCGGATATGTTTCCAAAAAGAAGAAAATTTCCGTCACGATTCCGGCCGGTATCGACGACGGACAGAGCGTCCGGGTCAGAGGTAAAGGAGAACCGGGCAGAAACGGCGGCCCCAGAGGGGATCTTTTGATCGAAGTACGGGTCAGCAGGCATCCGGTGTTCCAGCGGGACGGCTGGGATCTGTATTCCAGCGCGCCCATCAGCTTTGCCAGAGCGGCCTTAGGCGGCGAGGTGGAGATCGATACCATTGACGGCAAGATTCTCTATGATGTGAAGCCCGGTACCCAGACCGACACCCGGGTACGGTTCCGGGGCAAAGGCGTGCCCACGCTGCGCAATAAGGACGTGCGGGGCGATCATTTTGTGACATTAATCGTGCAGGTGCCCGAAAAGCTGACCGCAGAGCAGAAAAATCTGCTGAAAGCCTTTGATGAGAGCATGGGCGGCGAGACCGGGAGAAAGACGGATAAAAAAATTTTTAAAAAGAAATAATTGACAAACAGGATAATCGTTTTACCAACGCAAAAGCTGACATGCATTTATATTTCGTATCTGCATGCCAGCTTTTATTATTATGAACGGGTTTTCTGTAATAACTTGATGGAATCGTTGAATTTATTCAAATAATCAAATATAATCAATGAAGATATTAAAAAAAGTACCATTTAATCGAATTTTGAACTTATAATAATGTTCATATTGTGCGACTTGATGTATAATAGAAAATATCAGCGGGACAGGAGGAAATTTCTATGTTAAAAGCCAAACGCATAATGGCTGCGATGCTTTCATTTGTGATGATTTTTTCTGCAGCTCCGATTTCGGAGGTACCGGTTTTAGCAAAGAGTCAACCGCAGTTGATTGTTAATTATAACTTTGAAGACGGCCTTCGGTGGTTTTACAACAACGACAGGGACAATTTTGACATTATAAAGTCAGGCACTATTATCGTAAAAAAAGAGGGCGATCAGATCGAAGGCGGCGGCAGGGATAAGGTAGATGCCAACGGCTTTTTGTATCAGGGAACAGGCAGTTCCGCACACTATGCGCTGCAGCAGGTTTCCAACCAGCCGACCAGTGCATATGACGCGGAAAGAGGCACCGTATACAATCTCTGCAAGACGTACCATGTGGACGCGCTTGTAAAGGAACAGTCCGCGGGTATCGCAGGCGACGACCCGGCGACCACCGCACTGGACGCGGCGCTTAAAGTAGGCGATGAAGTAAGAAAAGAAGCAACTTACAAATCCGCCATTACCTGCAGCAATCCCTTTGCCAAGCTGGATCAGGAAGGCGCCGTGCTGGCGTTCTGGGGCAAGGCATCTGAAGAAAAAGCAGAAGCAGAAGCAACGCCTCTTCCTGAAGTGGATCTGACAGAGGGGCGTCCGTTTAATGTTAAAGACACTACAAATGCAGATGTAACAAAGGACAGCAAGGGTCTGGACCACTATACCTTCAAGGCAATTAACAATCCTGATGAAGCATATGGCGTTGAGTTTGAGAATCTCTTTGATAACGTAGAAGAGAAAGAAAAGGTTTGTGAGACGATTGAAAGCGCACTGGAGACATGGAAGACGGAAAACAATGCGGAACTTTTCCCGACAGGCACAAGGGCTTCTGAGCCAACATCGAATCATACATATTTCGGCAATTATTTTGATGTTTATCATGGAGATGTGACTGAAAATCCGTTTAGACTGGAGAATGAGGGGAAGAATGATCCAGATGATCCGAACATCCCTCATACGCAGTTTCACAGGCCGGTTTGGACAAAGGGTGCTTCCATCGGCTTCTGGTTTAAACCAAGCCAGGAAGTGATCGATTCTTCCAATACGGATACGCCGATTCCCATCATGACCATGTATGCCACGAACAAGTTTGCCTTTGAAATGGAAGCAGACGGAAGCCTGTGCTTTGTGGATCTGAACAATGCTGCCTGGGATGGCAACCGCAGACTGCAGGCAAATCAGTGGTGCCACAACACCTTTATGACCAAGGGTGATTCTTCCAAGGTCAAAGCGGATGCGTGGAATTACTATACCATCACCTTTGCCAACGACTGGATTCAGGTTTATATCAATGGTGAAGAACTGATTTATACGGTTTCCGGTCTGAGAAGATCGGGCATGAGGGAATTCAACGGCGGCTTTATGTCCAAGTACAATCCTGTTGGTCTGATGCTCGAAGGTGATGACGACCCTAACGATTATATTAAGAACAACGGCGCTGGTACGGATAAGTACGGCAACTACGGCGGCATTACGCTGAAAATGCAGACCTATGATGAGTATGCCAATACGAATGAGCAGACTGACAATGACGATGCCAGCATTCGTGCGACGGGTGTATATGTAGACGGATACTATGCTCAGAAAGAGGTAGAAGAGGATAATTATCAGTATACACTGCTGCTGGATGCGCTGACCACTTCCGGCGCGAAATTCTATATGGGCGGTGTTCCGACCGCCCTGATCAAAGCACTCGGATGGGGCATTGAAGGATCCGCAACCAGGAGAATTCGTTATACTGATCATCTGGTACCGGAAGGTATCCAGTTTGCGGACGTTCGTTTCTTCGAAGATGATCTGACTGCAGCGCAGGCCAGAGAAGCTTATGAAAAAGCAAAAGCACGTATGGGTGAAGAAACCGGAGAACAGCAGCCTGACAGCGATTATGCGCGCAATCGTCACAAAACCGCATTTATGGAATTTGATAAGGATACCACGGCTGTCAACTTCTGCTTTGACGAAGCTTCCGGCGTAAAGGCAGGCGAGTGGCACTACTACACCTATGTTATTTCGACAGATAAAATTAATGCGTATATTGATGGCAAGCCATCTGACTTTGATATTACGGCTGATATTGACGGGGCAAAACCCTCGGATCTGACAGCATTCTTAAAAGAAGCAAAGCTGTATCTGGGGGCTTCAAACTTAAGCACGGTGGAAACCCACGAAGCTACCAGACTGGATAATGTCAGCTTTTATAACGGCAGCATGACGGCGGACGAGGTTGCCTCGTTGTATGAGGCCCAGATGAAAACTACCTCTGTAGACGTGACCAGGCCGGATAAATTTATTGGGATGGATTCTACAGAAGACTTTACAAATGTGAACGATGAAAACCCTGCCAAAGTCAAAGACTTCAATATCAACGGACATATGGTGAAGGGTGTTGCGGTGGCAGAAAATGCAAAAATGTCGACAAAAGCCGGTATCAAGCTGAGTAAAAATCCCTTTGCAGGCAATCGTCTGACAGGCGCCAGCATTTCTTTCTGGCTGCGGAATAATGTCAGAGCGAGAAAAGCGGCTAACGGAAATATGACCCTGGACGATTCATCTGTGCTTTCTTTCATCGATCAGCCGAAATACGTTTTCAATCCGAAGGAAGAAAGCAAGAGTCAGGATGATATTACTACATTTAATTTTCATACCAACATGGCTTTCAACTTTATAGAAGGTGCACAGACCGACGCATTCACCGGCAACTGGTATGCAGGTATAGTGGATGAGACGGCATCAGCCAAGTATGTGGAAGATTCCGGAGAATGGCATTTCATCACTCTGAACATCAACAACAACGGCGTAACACCTTACTATGACGGCGAGAAGGTGGAAGGGTACTTCCGCGGAGAGGGCAACCGTTTTATGGACGGATATTATGTAAGAGAACGGGATCTTACGGATCCGGTGAGGCTGAATGGTATGTTCGGCGGCGACAACAATCAGAGAGCAACGATGATGATGGCCGCCTTCGCCTATGATGATATGGATATGTATTTCGGATATTTCCCCAACAGCATGTCTATGACGGAAATAGGTTCCCCTATCGACGTTACCAGAATCAGCTGCTATAACGCCGAGCTGACGGATACGGACGTGAAAGCCCTTTACGATCAGGAAATGGCTTATATCAATGCGCAGCCGGTATACCCGGAAGGCATAGGCGATGTCGATGGTGACGGAGAAGTGACCGCAGCGGATGCACAAATGATCCTGCAAATGGCAGCCAAAGATCGTCCATTACCGGCAACAGATGCACAATTTATACGAGCAGATGTTGACATGAACGGAAGTATTACGCCAATTGATGCACTTTTGATTTTAAGGTATTATTATAAACTAAGTGTTTTTCCTTCTTTTCCTCCAAAAGATGAATTGTATAAATGGAATTATGAATATGATATTAAGGATGCAGAAGCATATTATGACGGGGAAAATACTGTGGTTGTAGATGTTTATGCAAAGGGAGATCTGCCGGCATATGATATCGGGATCGGTTATAATACGGATGAAGTTACTTATGAAGAGTCAAAAATAGCATCTGATTATATAAAGCTGTGTGGAGACAATACCCACATAACAGCCAATGTGTTGGATGATAAACGAATTGGAAGCTATTGCCTTGTCACAGGTGCAACGGTAGCTGAGAAAGTAAGTAATTATGAAGGTTTGTTTGCATCGTTTAAATTTCATATAGAAAATAATGAATTACCATCCCTGCAACTGTATACGAATACGGCCGGAGCGGCTCCTGAGTTAATTATGCCGGAAATCCCGATTCATACGGAGTTTGGATTTCAAATGGAACAGGACAATACTGTTACGATTACCGCCGGAAGCGGAAATCCGACCGAGGTTCAGATTCCGGAAACAGTTTGGGATATGCCGGTGATCAAAATCGGAGAGGATGCATTTAGCCACTGTGAAGAACTGAAATCCGTAAACCTTCCTGCAAGTGTAGTGAGCATTGGGCAAAATGCTTTTAGATACTGCAGTAACCTCACAGATATTGAAATACCTTATGGTATATCGCGGATTGATGATTGTGCATTTGACAGCTGCAGCAGTTTGGAAAACATTATAATACCAGACAGCGTAATAAGCATCGGATCCTATGCATTTGGTAACTGCAGCAGTTTGACAGGCATGGACATTCCCAAAAATGTAAATGATATCGGACATGGGGCTTTTTCCGGCTGCAAGAAGCTGACGGCCATAAATGTGGATCCTAATAATTCCGTATATGGCTCCGTTGATGGGGTTTTGATGAACAGAGACCAGACCATACTCATTGCCTGCCCGGGAGGAAAGGAAGGAACGTATAGTATTTCTAAAAAAGTAACGCATATCTGGGATGATGCATTCTCAGAGTGCGCTAACCTGACAGGCATCGAAATCCCGAAAAGTGTAACGAATATCGGGGTGCATGCATTTGGTGGCTGCAGCAGCCTGGAAAGTATTGAAATTCCTCAAAGCGTAACGATCATCGAAGATTATGCATTTTCAGGCTGCAGCAATCTGACATCTGTCATAATTCCTGACAGTGTAATGGATTTGGGCGAAGGTATATTAGACGGGAGCTCAAATGTAACGATCTATTGTTATTCAGATTCTCTGGCAGAACAGTATGCGATCGAAAAGGATATTCCATATAAACTGCTGGATGATGATTCCGATGTGACACCGGAACCGACAGTTACACCTACACCCGTACCGGAAGAAACGCCGGATCCGGCGGACACAGAGAATCCTGAGGACACGTCGAAACCGGCGGATACGGAAAATCCGACGGATACACCGAAACCTTCGGAAACACAAGAACCGACAGATACACCGAAACCTTCGGAAACACAAGAACCAACAGATACACCCAAACCGGATAACACCCCGGTTCCGTCGGAAACGGTTTCGCCTGAACATTTTGAGATAAGCGGCAGTGAGGATCACACGGCTTCCATCGACAGTTATACCGGTATGGAAACGGACATTGTTATTCCGGAGGAAATCAATGGGTACAAAACTACGGAGATATCAGCCGGTGCATTCAAGGACAGCTCCGTGACGAGCATTGTGCTGCCGGAAACGGTTACTAAGATTGGTGCGGGGGCTTTCGCAGGCAGCAGTTTGAAGCGCATTACCATCACGGCCAATGAGGTCGAAATTGCAGAGGATGCGTTTGATGGCTGTGAAAACGTAATCATATGCTGCTATTCCGCTTCCAAAGCCTATGCTTTTGCCCAGGCCCATGGCATTGCAGTGGAATTGCTGGACGAGAAACCCGATATTATCTATGGCGATCTGGATGGCAGCGGCAACGCAGATGCAAACGATGCGCTTCTGATCCTGAAAATTGCAGCAAAATTGCAGGAGCCCACAGAAACGCAGAGTATTGCCGGGGATGTAGATAATAGTGGCAGCGTGGACGCCAGCGATGCGCTATATGTATTGAAGAAAGCTGCAAAGTTGATTGATGTATTTCCGATAGAAGCAAATTAAGACAAAAAACTGACGACAAAATTACGCAAAAGAAGTCATACTTTTTCCGGTATGGCTTCTTTTGATGTTTGAAAACAGAAAAAATATGATAATAATGCAGCTGTAATTGAACTACAGATTCATTGACGTTCATATTTTTCCCATGCTAAGATAATGGTGTGAGCATAGTTTTGTGTGACCGGATCACTACCTATAAACAACAATAAGTAACGATATTGAAAAAATATAAATTATATGATATTGTATAAAACAAAAAAACGGCATGTGCGTGTGTAGATGTGACTTTACATATTTCTGCAGTAAAATTTCTTGATGTGTATACGGATTTGGGGTACAATATCATAAAGAAGTTGCTTTCGCGCTGCCAGGAAAGCGAAGGTGATGGATACGGCTGAAATTAAGCCATTAAGCGAACAGACATTGATGAATAACTATGTATTCTCTCAGGTGATGCGGGAACCGAAGCGGATCAGGCCGCTGCTGGAGTTTATTCTCGGAAAGAAGATCCGGCTGATCCATATGGTGGAACCGGAAAAGACCATGAAGGAAAGATTTAAGGCGAAGGGGATACGGCTGGATCTTTATGTAGAAGATGTCGATGGAGTGGATTATGACTGTGAAGTACAGACCACAGACGAGAAGAACCTGCCCAGGCGGATGCGTTATTATCAGGCGATGCTGGATATCACATTTTTCCGGGCAGGTAAAGACTACAACAAGATGCGAAAATCCTACGTGGTTTTCATCTGCAGCTTTGACCTATACGGCGAAGGACGGTATATTTACACGTTCCAGAATCGCTGTGACCAGAACTACGAGCTTCTTTTCGGTGATGACGCGGTAAAGGTTGTGGTCAATACGAAAGGGACGAAGGGCGAGATCAGTCCGGAGTTAAAGGAAACTATTCTTTATCTGGATCATGAGGAAATCACGGGATCGTACAGTGAAGAACTGGACGAAGCAGTGCAGAAATTGAAGTCAAGCGAAGAAGAGGGGCAAAAGGCTATGTTACTGTCGATATATCTTGAAGAGCAAAAAACAGTCGGGAAGTATAAGAAATTAGTTGAGCAGATTCGTGGATGGCATGATGATAAGGACGATCTTCCAGCACCACGAATGGCAAAATGTCTCCGTATTTCTCTTCCGATATTTGAGGGCGTCCTCGCCCTGATCAAAGAGCATCCAGACTGGGATGATGAGGAAATTGCAGATAAGGCGAATTGGAGATAGAAGTGCCTTTGGATTGACAAAACCGAAAAGACTTAATATTCAAAAAAAGAAATGGGTTTCTCCAGTACAGTGTTTGCACTCAAGCGGGCTGCCCGTTTCTTTTTTATTGCCAAAAAGTTATTTTAGCATGAACAGGTTTTCTGAAATGCCGTGCGTAAATTATTGAATTTGCTGAGCATTTTAAAAATAATCAATGAAAATATTATTAATAATATCGTCTATTTGTTTTTTTTCTTTATAATAAATCTAATTGGTGCAATTGGATGTATCATAGATTTTTTGTAGTAGTATGGGAAAGGATGAAAGACCAATATGAAGAAATCATTTTTGAACAGGTGGATTGCTTTGTTATTGTGCGGCATGATGGTTTTGAGCGTATTTACGCCGCATCTGCAGGCGCAGACAGTGCGGGCAGAGGAAACTGCTTCCTCCGATGCAGATGCAGCGGTAAATTCGGAGGCGGCGCCGGCCATGGATGGCTGGGAGGATGGATTCTCTTACAGTGTAAATGAAGATCAGACCGCTACAATTCACGGATATGAAGAATGGGATATGGTATCGCTGCATATTCCGGAGGAGATAGGCGGATATCCGGTGACAGTCATCGGATCGTATGCATTTTCCGGATGTGAATTTCTGCAAAGTGTCGAAATTCCGGACAGTGTTACAGATATTCAATACGGTGCATTTGTTGGCTGCAAAAATCTTACAGTCATAAATTTGCCGTCTAAACTGATCAATATTGAAAATGAGGCCTTTTGCGACACCGGATTAACCACGGTTAATATTCCGGCGAGTGTGGCGTATATCAGTGAGTCTGCCTTTTATAATTGCAGCAGCTTAAAAGAGATCAATGTGGATCCTTCGAACGAACACTATGCTTCAGAAGGAGGTCTTTTGCTTACCGCGGACAGGACAGAACTGCTTTACTGTCCGATGGGAAAAGAGGGAATATGTCAGATCCCTGAAGGCGTACAATCTTTGAGGAATGGTGTATTTTATGATTGTAATGCCATAAGCAGCATTTCCATTCCGTCCAGTGTTTATGAAATAGATGCATATATGTTTGCACAATGCAGTATGCTGCAGGAAATCAATGTGGATCCGGAAAATCCATACTATGCTTCGGAAGCGGGTGTCGTATTTGATGCAGATAAGCTGGAGCTGATTTGTTGTCCGGTAGGAAAAGAGGGAACGTATACGATCCCGGATGGAACATGTTCTTTGTTATATGGACCTTTTTATAACTGTAAAAAACTTACAGATATAGAAATTCCGGACAGCATGGAATATATTGGAACTGGAGCATTTGTCAATTGTTCCGGGCTAACAAATCTGCTGATTCCTTCCAATGTAAATTATATTAACCAGGGTGCTTTTTCAGGATGCAGCGGTTTAACAGAAATCCGGGTAGATTCGAATAATGAATATTATGCTTCAGAAGCGGGCGTTTTGTTCAGTGCTGATTTGACGCGGCTGATTTGTTTTCCGGCAGGCAAAACCGGTTCATATCTCATTCCTGCCGGTGTAGAATATATTGATACTTACGCATTTCTTGGATGTACCGGTTTGACGGAAATCAAAGTAGATCCGGCGAATCCATATTATGCTTCAGAAGCAGGCGCTTTGTTTGACCATGACATGACGGAATTGATCGTCTGTCCTGGAGGAATAGAAGAATTTTGCATTCCGGATGGCGTTTTGAGCATTGGATACAGCGCCTTTGATAGCTGTGAAAATCTGATCAGTATCGAAATTCCGAAGAGTGTGGTTCAAATTGAGGCCTATCTCGGTTCTTTTGAAAATCTTACGTTACACGTTTATGTGGATTCTTATGCGGAACAGTATGCACTGGAAAATGTAGTTCCTTTCTGTCGTATAGACAGTGCGGAACCTGCTTTAACCTATCAAAGGGAATGGGGAGAATATGTATATATTAGAAATTGCCCCAATGATATCACAGCCATTACGATTCCGGCAGAAATTTCGGGATATCCGGTTACGATCGTAGATCACAGCCTGTTTGATGACTGCAGTGCGCTGCAAGAAATCAATGTGGATCCGGGTAGTGAAATGCTGTCATCTGACGCAGGAGTTTTACTGAATTATGATAGAACAGAACTGCTGTGCTGTCCAAAAGGAAAAGAGGGTGCATATACCATTCCTGAAAGTGTCTATTATATTTACGATAATGCCTTTGTGAACTGCAGTCAATTAAAAGAAATCAACGTCGATCCGGCCAACGAATCCTATCGTTCTGACAATGGCGTATTGTATCAGTATAGTACGCTGATTTGTTGTCCGGCCGGAAAAGAAGGCACATACACTATCAGCAACAACTCCTACTATATTAATTCGCGTGCTTTCTATGGGAGCAAACTGACCCGTGTGCAAATCCACAATAATGTGTGGGATATCGGTGAGGATGCCTTTGCAGGCGCTGCGAATCTGACCCTGTTTGTTTATGAAGATTCTGAGGCAGAACGGTATGCGAAAGAACAGCAAATTCCATATCAGGTGGTAGAGAATGCTATTTATGGCGACTTGACATATATAGTGAACGTAGATGGAGATATAACGATTACAGGGTGCGATGGGAGAGCATCTTGGGTGCAGATTCCTGATAAAATTCAGGATTATCCAGTGACTGACATTGCCGAAAACGCATTTGAAAATTGCTGGAATCTAAAAGAAATTGAAATTCCAAAAAGTATCAGAACGATCAATGATAATACTTTCCGGTATGTTTATAACCTGAAAAAAATCAATGTGGATCCGGCGAATGCAGATTATACTTCTGATGAAGGGGTTCTGTATAACAAGGAATTAACCGAATTGATTCGCTGTCCCCAGGGAAAAGCGGGCGTTTATCATATTCCGGAAGGTGTTACAGGCATTGAAAACAGTGCATTTGAAGGCTGTTCTTCTTTAACAGAGGTCGATATCCCGTCCAGCGTTAAAAGCATCGGAGACTATGCATTTAACAATTGCTCCGGATTGACGGATGTCGTTATTTCAAATGGCGTTTTACAGCTGGGAGACTCGGCATTTTACGCTTGCAGTCAATTGAAGAAAATAGAGATTCCGGCCAGCGTTACGGAAATTGAAGGCAACCCTTTTTCATCATGCTTCAGTCTGGCAGAAATTCAGGTAGATCCGGCAAATGAAAAATATTTATCGAATGCAGGTGTTTTATACAATCACGATATGTCAACATTGATTTGTTGTCCGCAGGGAAAAGAAGGCGTCTTTCATATGCCGGAGAGTGTAGTTTCAATTGAAATTTATGCTTTTTCAGGCTGCAGTCGTTTGACGGAAATCGAACTTTCTCCCAATCTGATCAGAATTCCGGATAATGCATTTATGAGCTGCTTCAGTTTAGTAAAAATGGAAATTCCGGAGCGTGTGGAAAGTATCGGTATCAATGCATTCTATGGCTGCTCTAATCTGCAAATCGTTGTGATTCCTGCCAGTGTACAAAATCTGGAATGGGATGTGTTTATAGCTTGCCCGAAACTTACATTAATTGTAGATAAAGATTCTGCTGCGGAGCAGTATGCCATGGACTATCAGATTCAATATCAGTATGTGGAAGATGATATTCCCGAACTGACACCGGAACCGGAAATTACGCCAAGACCGACAGGCAAGAAAGACGGTTTCACTTATGAATTGCAGGATGACATGACGATTACAATTACAGGAATTGATACAGCTGCAGCGGAGATACATATCCCTGATCAAATAGAAGGGTATCCTGTGAAAAATATTTTATCAGGAAGTTATTTCTATAACAACACTGTTTTGCAAAAAATCGATATTCCGTCCACGGTAACTTTTATTTCAGAAGGGTTCTTTGATCAGTTCACGAATTTAAAAGAAATCAATATTGATCCGGATAATATGATCTATGCTTCAAATGACGGAATCATGTATAACCATAATTTGACAGAACTGATCCGCTGTCCGGGAGGGAAAGAAGGAAACTTCTCCATTCCGGCAAGTGTGACCAGAATTGCGAATCGCGCATTTTGGGGGTGTTTTGCATTAACAAAGCCGGAAATTCCCGCGAGCGTAACGGATATTGGTGATTCTGCCTTTTATAACTGCACCGGCTTAAATAGTGTGGAACTTCCGGATACCATTACCAACATCGGACAACGTGCATTTGCCGGGTGTCAGAATCTCACCGAAATTAAGATTCCGAAAGGAATTTCTGAAATCAGGGAATCAACATTTTATAACTGTTCCGCATTAACCAGGATTTCACTTCCTGACAGTTTGACATATATTGGAACCACTGCTTTTTCTCAGTGCAGCAGTCTTACAGTTGTGGAGATACCCGCTGGTGTGACGCAGATAGAAGGTGATGCTTTCGAAGGCTGCAGCAATCTGAAGGAAATCAACGTGGTTCCGGAAAATGTAAACTATACTTCCGATGCAGGTATTTTGTTTAATCATGAGAAGACAATCGTAATTTGTTGTCCGGCAGGGAAAGAAGGTTCATATCAAATTCCGGACAGCGTATCAAGGATTGCGTCCCGGGCGTTTTATGAAACGAATCTGTCAGAAGTTGATTTGCCGGAAGGTTTAAAAATCATTGATGACTATGCGTTTGACGGCAGCAATGGTTTAAACCAGATCCACATTCATGAAAATGTTGTAAGGATCGGCTTCGAGGCATTTTGTCGCTGCCCGAATCTGTCAGACATACAGGTTGACGATGGGAACATTGTTTATGCTTCACAAGATGGTGTTTTATTTAATAAATTGCTGACGCAATTACGGCAGTATCCCGGGGGCAAAACAGGAAGTTATGTGATTCCGCAAGGTATAAAAAATATAAATGAAGCTGCTTTTTATGCATGCGACGGACTGACGGAAATAGAAATTCCGGATAGTGTAACCAGTATCGGAGAATCTGCGTTTATGATGTGCAGCAGTCTTACAAGCGTCATTGTTCCGGCAAGTGTTACGGATATCGGTGGAATGGCATTTTTAAATTGTCCAAATCTGATACTGCAGGTATATGAAGATTCTTATGCGGAGCAGTATGCCATAGATTATCATATCCCCTATCAGCGGATTGGAGAGGATCATCCGGTAATCACTCCTGTACCCGATAATACACCGGAACCGGATGTTACACAGGTTCCCGATTATGAACGGATGGATTTGAACAGAGATGGTACAATTACTGCTGATGATGCTTTACAGGTGCTTAAGATTGCGGCGAAACTGATCAACCCCATAGAAGATCCGATTTTTTCCGGTGATATTAATCAGGATGGAAGTGTCACACCGGAAGACGCATTTTATATCTTTTGGGTGATTTGCCAACAGATGGGGGAGCCTGATATACAGCCATATGACCTGACAGCAGAGGCAGCCTATGCAGAAACAGGCAAGCTGGTAGTTTCCGTGTATGGAAAAGGTGATTTGTCCGTGTGTGATTTTGGTATCGCTTACGGTGATAATCTCACGGCAACGGACAGCATCCAACCCTCTGCTGAATATCAGGCAATTATGAATCAAACAGACAGCGACGGCGCGAAGTTATATTATGGATTTATGATGTTTAATCCTAAGGGACAGCAGGACGTCATCGGTCAATACTGTTCGGCTGTATCTGCTGTGACATCGCTCAATGATGAACTGACCAATGCGTTTAAACAGTATGACGGTTTGATAACTCAGGTGCAGTTCTCCGTGAAAGAGGGGACACAGCCTTCGCTCAAACTCTACAAAAATACATCGAAGCTGACACCGGAACTGGTAATGGCCGAGATTCCGATAAAAGAGCAGGAAAATACGCCGGAACCCGGCAGAACGCCCGAGCCGGCAGAATCCGAAAAACCTACGCCCTCACCGGATCCTTCGATTGCGCCGCCGGCATCGGAAGATTCTTATTATCAGCTGGCAGTTTCCGGTGATAATTCGGCGTCAATTTTTGGTTACACCGGGAAGGAAAAGGAACTGACCATTCCGGCCAAACTGCAGGGCCATACCGTGACCGCAATTGAGAAAGATGCATTTAAAGGCAGTGCCGTTACAGAAGTGGTTCTTCCGGAAACTGTAACCAAAATCGGCGCGGGCGCCTTCGCAGGCAGCAGTTTGAAGCGCATTACCATCACGGCGAATGAGGTTGAAATTGCGGAAGATGCGTTTGATGGCTGTGAAAATGTAGTGATTTGCTGTTATTCCGCTTCCAAAGCCTATGCCTTTGCACAGGCTCATGGCATCAAAGTGGAATTGCTGGACGAGAAGCCCGCAGTCGTCTACGGTGATCTGGATAGGAGCGGAAGTGTGGATGCCAACGATGCGTTGCTGATCTTAAAGATTGCAGCAAAATTACAGACTCCCACAGAAGAACAAAGAATTGCCGGAGATGTAGATGAAAGCGGTAGCGTGGATGCCAACGATGCGCTGTATGTATTGAAAAAAGCCGCGAAGCTGATCGATGTATTTCCGATAGAGGAAAAATAATTTAACACAAGTTTATATGTAATTTTAAATATGATTTGGAGGTTGACAAATGAATCGTTTATTAAAAAAATGTATGGCTTTTCTTTTGATTGTTGTATTCGTCATGCCGTCTTCCTTTGTATCGGGCAGTGAAACGGCTGCAAAATCAGATGTTTCGTCAGGTTTACCCGAACCATTGGCAGTTTATGATTTCTCTCATAGTTTCGATGAATTGAAGACACTGGATGCAGGCTTGGAAGTCGTTGAAAATGCGGCCAAACCGGAAATCGTTGCGGATGACGAGATGGGGAATGTCTTAAAACTGGGCAAAGCGGTCAATACCGAAAGCCAGAAATATATGGAAGGAACCCCGTACATCGAGGAAGATGCATCGGAATACTCAACCATTAATATCACAAACCCCTTTAAGGATTCAAAAGAGAAACTGGTAGAGTATGGAGATCATGATGACGTTGATGTAAAGATCAATGATGGAAAGTATCAGCCGGCTTGGAAAACCGGCGTGACCATCAGCTACTGGATCAAATCGTCCGGATTAAATTCCAATGTTTTGGGTTTTCGTAACAACAAATATTTGATTCAGGCAGATGATTATGCCAAATATCTCTGCACGGTAGACTTTGATAAGGAATACAATGCACTGACAGACGAGCAGAGAGAAGCATATGGACAGGATGTTGTGAACTGCGGCGTTCTGCCTACTTCTGATTACTACTTCAAATATCAAAACGATAATCCTGCAGATCAAACGATTGCTGAAGGTATGACAGGTCCCGTTTATGTCGATATGGATCAGATGGGATCGACCTTCTGGATGAACAAGTTTTATAGGGTAGGCTATATTCCGAGAAGCAACGGACAATCTGGTTATGATCCTTCGTCAGAAAATGGAACGGGCCGATCCGGAAATTATGCAGATTATCATATCGCACCGATATTTGGAACCAAACAGGGTGATGTAGATAACAATGGCTCTATTTTGAAATATGGCTGGGCCAAGGGTGAGATGTGGCTGGATTCCACTTCCTCTTTCTTTTTTGAAGCAGATAACAGGACGACTGTGCAGGAAAATCCCAATGCGGATCTGTATTGTGTGGAAATCGGCATGCAAAACGGCAACTGCTTTGCTGTTAACTCCTGGAATGGCGGATATCCGTCTCTGGAAGCTGCAATGGAAGACGGCATGGTCGCAGACAGTCCTGTAAGTGTAAATCCGGGTCAGTGGCATTATGTAGCCTGTGTCATCCAGAATGACTGGGTAGAGTATTATCTGGATGGGAAACTGGTAGATGTAAAGAATAACTACAGCTCCTATGGTGCCATCGGTATCGGCGGGAATGTGAATGACCATGAGAAACCCTGGAAGCGTTTCAACAAGGGCGGCGGCAGCCGTTTTGGTTATGGAAATAACAAGAGTTATGTCACCTCGGGAACAATGAACCAGCCTGCACCCGGAACCAACGGAAACTATGTCTGTGAAGTCATCATGGATTGGCTGACAGACAGGACTACAACAGCCACCATCGGCGGCGGCAACACGGCCGGTGACGGATATCTGATGTATGCAAATACAGATGAGATTGAGCTCAAGAATATTGTATTCTATGATGAAATGCTGACAGCAGACCAGATTGCAATACTGGCAAAGAGTCCGAAATGCTATGAATACTGGGGATTTGCAGAGCCGGAGCCGGAAGATACCCCGGCACCGGAAGCCACGCCGGAACCGGAAGAATCGTCAAAACCTACAGCCACGCCGAATCCTGCGGATACGCCAAAACCGGACAATACCCCGATTCCATCGGAAACTGCTTCGCCCGATAATTTTGAAATTTCCGGTTCTGCAGATCACACGGCTTCCATTGACAGTTACACCGGTACGGAAACCGAGCTTGTGATCCCGGAGGAAATCAATGGGTACAAACCCACGGAAATATCCGCCGACGCATTCAAGGACAGCTCTATAACCAGTATTGTGCTGCCGGAAACCGTTACAAAAATCGGCGCCGGAGCCTTTGCAGGCAGCAGTCTGAAGCGCATTACAATTACGGCCAATGAGGTTGAAATTGCGGAAGACGCGTTCGACGGCTGTGAAAATGTAATATTATGCTGTTATTCCGCTTCCAAGGCCTATGCCTTCGCCCAGGCCCATGGCATCGAGGTGGAATTGCTGGACGAGAAGCCCGCAGTCATCTATGGCGATCTGGATGGCAGCGGCAGTGTGGACGCCAACGATGCGCTGTTGATCTTAAAGATCGCAGCAAAATTACAGACGCCCACAGAAGAACAAAATATTGCCGGAGATGTGGACGACAGCGGAAGCGTGGACGCTAATGATGTGCTATATATTCTAAAGAAAGCCGCGAAGCTGATTGAAGTGTTTCCGATAGAAGCAAATTAAGATAAAAACTGACGGTAGAATTACGAAAAAGAAGTCATGCAGATTTTGTATGGCTTCTTTTTGATGTTTGAAACTTTTAGAATTGACTACTACGCGAAATAATGTCCTTACCCGGGCAGCCGGGGGACGTGCTTATCATCCGACCTGAGCCTTACAGGAAGGGTGATGCTTATGAGTACATATGAGGAACTCATGATTATCATAGCTGTTGCCAGCTTGATTGTCGCAATTCTGAATCTGTCATATAAGAAATAGCCGTCCCAGCACCTGGCAAAGTTCTGGACGGCCATTCTTGACTTTTCATTATTTCGCCGGGTCGGGTGAAGTGTACTCACCCTCCGACTGCCTTGTTAAGGACATTATAATTGATTTTGGCTGATTTGTAAATACACTTTTGAAAGGAAGATGATGCATGCCATCCTTTTTCTTTTGGGTGCTATTTTGACAGATTACTTCATTACATATAACACGCGCTGAAGGCAGGACGCATATCATCGATTTTTCCACGGGAAATGCCGTACCGGACAGCAAGTTTCTCCCAATGATCCCGAACGGTTTTAAGGATTTCATTTGCCATTTTTTCAGCATCGTTCTCTGAAATGTTGAAACGATATGCAGTTGAAATGGCAAGGGGGATGGAGATACGGTTATCATACTCGTTTACATTGAGAGATAATTCATCGCCATACGGTACAGGATTGACGTCAAAAAGGGGAGAAAGCGTCCAGCCGTTTTTCTTTAAGATGAATGCGTGATTTCTTAGGTGATCGTCGGTGTTGGAGACAGCCATGTTAAAAACAATACGTTTCCATAGCTCGATCAGATCTCCCGCCGGATTTGCACCGCTGGATGTAATGAGTGATGCAAGATCCAGATAGCTTGAACCATCCGCAGCGGAGGCACCGTCTGTTTTACCGAGCAGTGTCATTGCCGAGGCAAAATGGATTCGTTTGGCTCCGTCCCGGTCGAACCTTTTTACAAGGAAAGTACTGCCGATTTTTGAAAATGTTTCCAGCTTCGATTCCGGCACGTTTAAGCCGCACATACGGGCAAGGTCATGCACAACCTTCTCCCAGGCACCGGTGTCATTGTCGTCATTCTTTGAAGGGAATTTTGCAATCCATAACTGTCCCTGCGTATCAATTACGGTGGCCTTCGGACGGGCACCGCCGAGAGAAGAACCCGGTCGGATCAGCTGATTTAACCACTTTTCATTTAGAACGGTATTATCGTTCTCAAACTGCCTTGATGCCTCTTCTAATGTGCGCAGCGATGTCCAGGGCGGGGTGGCGGTTTCATTGTCGTTGGATAAGAAATCCCCATCCTCTGCTAATTTGAAACGAAGACCGCCCATGCGTGCATCATCGTAAACACCAAGGAGATAATCGCTGTCGTATAGTTTGCGCGGTTTTCGTGCCTCTTTATCCGCGAAATTCCGTTCTTTTTTGTTCATCAAGAGTCGTCCCCAACGGTCAGGAGCTGCATCGGCAAAAATTCCAAAGATGGATTTCCCGTTTGGATACTGTCTTCCTCCATAATCGAAAAAATCCGGATCGATGGAAACAGGATAATTTGCAGAGGATAGCCAGTTGTTGTCGTATTCAAAAGAATAGTTTTCTACGCCTTTGATGATATCAATATACAGTTTCCCGAGCAGTTTTGGCGCATCAAAAGTAAAACTGTCATATACATAGATTATTTTTTCTTTCGAAGTCATACTTTATTCCTCCTTCCTCGATGCTCTTTTCCTTGTAGGCAGGTTAAGATCCTGCATTTTTCTGCCCATAATATCGTCTTTCGCCACGAGCAAAAGGTCTCGATCCATGTTGTTTAAGGCGTGCAGAACGGCGGCATAAATCCCGATTGAAACAGAAGGACTGCCTTTTTCCACATTCCAGAGAGAAGCACGACTGATCCCGGCGCGTGCCGAAACCAATTCTACAGATAAATTTCGGCGAAGTCTTGCCAATTTGATCTGCTCACCCATTGTTTTTAGAATATCCTCGGTCACCGGTAATAATGTATACGATGTTTTTTTCATAATGATCTCCTCTAATGTTTATTATTATAGACTAAATGCATATTTTGTCAATAATTTTAAACATTAAAAATACGATGTAAAAATGATCGAAAAACTTGAATAATTCCCCGTATTCTGTCATACTGCAAGAAGAAATTCGTTCCATTTTTTACGTTTCGGAGGGGAAAATCATGTGGTTCATTCTTGCGTTATTGTCTGCTGTATTTGCGGCGCTGACATCTATATTGGCGAAGATCGGCATTGAGGGTGTCAATTCCAATCTGGCCACGGCCATCCGTACCGTTGTGGTGGTTCTTTTGGCATGGGGCATGGTGTTTTTGACCAATACCCAGGGAGGTATCGCCAATATCAGCAGGAAAAGCTGGATTTTTCTGATATTGTCCGGACTGGCTACCGGGGCTTCCTGGCTGTGTTATTACAAGGCGCTGCAGCTGGGCGAGGCTTCGAAGGTAGTGCCTGTTGATAAACTGAGCGTTGTAATTACGCTGATTCTTGCTTTTGTTTTTCTGCACGAAAAAATCACTCCGAAATCTCTGATCGGCTGTGTGCTGATCGGTGCAGGAACATTATTGATGGTTTTATAGACGTAAGGATTGAGGTAAAACATGGAATTATGGGATGCATACGATGAAAATTTTAATATTATCAGCGGCGTGTCATTGATCCGGGGAGAACCAATCCCGAAAGGTATGTTTCATTTGGTCTGCGATATCATTGTGAGACATGCGGACGGCAGTTATTTGCTCATGCAGCGGGATTATGCCAAGCATTTCGGCGGTATGTGGGAGGCCACGGCTGGCGGCTCTGCCCTGCAAAATGAATCCCCGTCAGAATGCGCTTTTCGGGAATTGCGGGAGGAAACCGGGATTATTGCTGATCATCTGACAGAAGTCGGACGGGTACGAAAAGATGCGCGCGCTGCATTTTATGTGGAATTTTTATGTGTCACGGACTGTAAAAAAGACAGTATTGTTTTGCAGGATGGCGAAACGATTGCGTACCGTTGGGTCAGCAGAGATGCGCTGGTTCAGATGAAGGAAGATGTCTTAGTGACCAAACGGATGCAGCAGTTCATTGAAGAATTACATTCCGGATAAGGCAGTGGTAATGCGATGGTTTATGATAATGTGAAACCCGCCGTTTTTCTGGCGCGCCCCAATCGTTTTATTGCAGAGGTGGAAATTGACGGACACAGGGAAACGGTGCATGTAAAAAATACCGGCCGATGTAAAGAACTGCTGGTTCCCGGCTGTACGGTATGGCTGACGGCTCCGGGGACGTCGGGCAGAAAAACGAAATATGATCTGGTAGCGGTGCGAAAAAGCAACGGCATTTTGATCAATATGGACAGTCAGGCGCCAAACAAGGTGGCGCAGGAGTGGCTGTCTGCGCAGCAGTTTGATGTTGTGGTGCCGGAATATACTTACGGCGATTCCAGAATTGACTTTTATATGGAGCACGGCGACGAGAAGTATCTGATGGAAGTGAAGGGCTGTACGCTGGAGAAAGAGGGCGTGGGTTATTTTCCTGATGCGCCTACAGAGCGGGGCGTGAAGCATATCCGGGAGCTGATCCGTGCAAAGGCAGCCGGGTATCATGCAATGCTGGCATTCGTGATCCAGATGGACGGCGTTACAGAAGTCAGAGCAAATGTGGAGACACATCCGGAATTTGCCGTGGCGATGGAAGAAGCGATTGCATCCGGGGTGGAAGTGCTTTATCTGTGCTGCCATGTGGAGCCGGACCGGCTGATTTGCCACGGAGTGAAGATTTTATCTATAGCAGGCTAAAGGGTATCTTTTGGCCTGTTTATTTTTTGTCTTTCCGTTTTGAAAGAAAAATCTTTTTTTTTATATATCGATATGATAAAATAAGCTGATACATTATATGGATGCCGAATGGCGGGCAGGCTTGTGAAAGCGCGAAGCACGGAACAATCTGCAGGGCGTCCATTGACCCTGACATCACAAAGAAAACGGACCGGTGAATGCAATGAAAGAATGGAAAAAATATCGTATCAAGACCACGGCTGAGGCGGAAGAAGCAGTGATCGGCTGTTTAAACGAGCTTGGCATCAACGAAGTGGAGATAGAAGATAACATTCCGATCACGGAGGAGGAACGCAAAGCGCTGTTCATTGATATCCTGCCTGAAATGACCGACGACAAAACCGCTTACATCAGTTTTTATATTGATGCGGAAAAAGCGGATGATACGCTCTTGCAAAAGGTGGAAGCAGAGCTGGAGCGGCTCCGGGAATTTACCGATATCGGCAGCGGCGAGATCGAATCCGACATTACAAGAGAAGAAGACTGGGTCAACAACTGGAAGGCGTATTTCAAGCCGTTTCAGGTGGGTAATGTGATGATTCGCCCGGCGTGGATCGAGCAGGAAGAAACCAAGGAGGATCTGATTCCTGTCTGTATCGATCCAGGGACTTCCTTTGGTACCGGCATGCATGAGACGACACAGCTGGCCATCCGGCAGATTACCAAATACATGAAAAAAGGCGACTGGGTGCTGGATATCGGCTGCGGCAGCGGCATTCTGTCCATTATCGCTTTAAAGGAAGGCGCTTCCTTTGCTTCGCTCATCGATATAGATCCACTGGCAGTGGACGCGGCAAAAAGCAATCTGGAAATGAACGGACTGACGGAAAAGCAGTTCAGCGTGACGCCCGGCAACATGCTGGAAGATGATAATGTTGCGGATACCTTAGGACTGGCCTGTTTTGACGTGGTTGTGGCCAATATACTGGCGGATGTGGTCATTCCTTTGTTTCCCCAGGCGCTGAAGCTGTTAAAGCCCGGCGGCGTCTATATTATGTCCGGCATCTATATGGACAAGGCGGATGAAGTGGAAGCGGCGGTATTCCGCAACCAGATGGAACTGGTGGATCTGCTCTATCAGGGCGACTGGGTTTCGGTTGTGGCAAGAAAGCGCTATACGCATTAGGATGGAGGAAGCAGTTTGCATCATTTTTTTGCATCTTGCGATCAGATTTCGGAAGATACGATCCTGATCGGCGGCAGCGATTACAATCATATCCGAAATGTGCTGCGAATCGGCGCAGAGGAAAAGCTCAGCGTTTATGACGGCGCTTACCATGAGTACATCTGCAGCCTGGATCATTATGAAAAGGAAACGGCGGTTTTAAAAATTCTGGAAATGAAACCGTCGGAAAACGAACTGCGGTCAAAACTGTACCTGTTTCAGGGATTGCCCAAGCAGGACAAAATGGATGTGATTATCCAGAAAGCGGTGGAGCTTGGGGTGCATGCCGTCATACCGGTGCAGATGCACCGCTGTATCGTCAAATACGATGAGAAAAAAGAAAAGGCAAAATTAAAGCGCTGGCAGGCCATTGCGGAAAGTGCCGCAAAGCAGTCTGCCCGCGCGATCATACCGGAGGTGGGCGCCATCATCAATTATGATGACGCATTGATTTTTGCGGCTTCTCTGGACACGGTTTTTGTGCCTTACGAATATGAAGAAAACATGACCCGCACGAAAGAACGAATTGCCGCCTTGTCTCCCAGGTCGTCGATCGGTATTTTTATCGGACCGGAAGGCGGTTTTGAAGATGAGGAGATACAAAAAGCCAGGGAGCGCGGGTTTGAGACAATATCTCTTGGAAGGAGAATACTGCGGACGGAAACAGCGGGGCTGTGCGCCCTGTCTGTTTTGATGTTTGCATTGGAAACATGAAAGAAGTTTATTTTGATAATGCGGCCACCAGCCGCTGCAGCGAGGGCGTCGTACGCATTGTAAATGAGACGATGCTGGAAGCCTACGGCAATCCATCCTCCATGCACGGCAAGGGCGTGGAAGCGGAAAAATACTGCAGGACTGCGGCGGAAACGATTGCCTCCTGCCTGAAGGTTTCTCCGGAGGAAATTCTGTTTACTTCAGGCGGAACGGAATCCAACAATCAGGCCATCAAAGGCGCGGCGTATGCGTATCAGCGCCGCGGGAAACATTTGATTACCACGCAGATCGAACATCCGTCGGTTTATCGGGTGATGGAGGCACTGGAAAAGGAAGGTTTCTGCGTGACTTATCTTCCGGTGAATGCGGAAGGACTGGTGGAAGCGCAGACATTTCAGAATGCGCTGCGGGACGATACGATTCTCACCAGTATCATGACGGTGAATAATGAAACCGGCGCCAGACAGCCGGTAGAGCTGCTGGCGAAGATTCAAAAAGAACAGGCCCCCGGTGCGCTTTTTCATACGGATGCAGTACAGGGCTTTGCCAAATACCGCCTTTCACCGTCGAAATCCTGTATAGACCTGCTTTCAGTCAGCGGGCATAAATTCCATGGCCCCAAAGGAATCGGCGCATTATACATCCGAAAAGGTGTAAGGATCGTACCGCTGCTGGAAGGCGGCGGACAGCAGAACGGGCTGCGCTCCGGCACCCATCCGGTGCCTTTGATTGCGGGACTCGGGCAGGCAGCTGCGGAGGCTTATCAGGGATTTGACGAAAAAACGGAACATATGTATGCATTGAAGAAATGTCTGACAGACGGGCTTTCCGGGATGGAAGGCGTGCGGCTTTTGGGCACACAGGATCCGAAAGCATGTGCGCCGCATATTGTATCGGCGGCATTTGTGCCTGTCCGCAGTGAAGTGCTGCTGCATGCACTGGAAGAAAAGGGCGTCTATGTTTCCAGCGGCAGCGCCTGTTCTTCGCACAATACCAGGACTTCCCGGACGGTTTCTGCGCTGGGTGTTGAAAAAGCAGTGGCGGATTCTGTGATCCGGTTCAGTTTCTGTGAAAACAACACGATAGAAGAAGTGCAGTATTGTCTGGAAACCTTACAGGAGATTCTGCCGGTGCTGAAGAAATACGCAAGAAGATAATCTATTTTTTTATAAAGCGGAGGTTCTATGGAAAAAGCGAAAAAAGCAATTATGATTGTTTTATCGGTTATTTTGCTGTTGTTGGCGGCGGTATTTGTGTATTTTGCGCTGCTGCATCCGAAGGAGGAAGTCAAAGACAGACTGAAAATACCTGAAATTCAGTCGATGCTCACCCGGGTGACCCCCATCAACACCGCCGGATTTCCGCTGGGTAATCCGGCCAGCCGGGGCGAACTTTATCCTTATCCAAAAAATAAAAAAGGCAGCATGTTTTTGTATGATATTCCGCTGAATCCGGATTATGCTATTATGGAAATCAATTTTGACGAATGGAAAGCGAAAAATCCGGAAGTCATCGGCTATCTGGATTTTGAAACGCCGGATCTTGATGTCATCAGTTATCCGGTGATGTACCGGCCGGGCTCTGATTTCTATCTGACCCATGATATCAACGGCGCGTCCAATATTAACGGAGAACTTTATGTGGAAGGCGGTATATTGGACGGCCACAGCAGAACCAACACCATCATTTACGGGCATAATATGCGGGCCGGCATTATGTTCGGTCAGATGAAGAAGTACAACAGTGCGGAGTTTTATCAGGGCCGGGAATTTTTCTGGTATTACACGCCCCAGGGCAAGTACCGGTATCAGATTTTCTCTGTACATCCGACGCCCTATGACGGCTATATTTTCAGCTGGTTTGAAAAGCCCTGCCCCGAGTATACCGAATATCTGGCCAAAGCAAAGCAGGAATCCTCTTACGATACCGGCGTCACACCGGATCCGGAGGATGAGATCATTACCCTCTGTACCTGTACCGGCAGCGATTATTACCGCCTGGTCGTGCAGGGACGGCTGGTTTATAAAGATGAAATTGCACAATAAGGAGAGGAGATAAAATGATTCGCATAGACGATCCTTCGATTCAGAAATACATGACGCCGTTTAAATATCCCCATCCCGTGCTGTACGGCAGCGGCAAGCCCGGGGCCTTTGATGAGAAAAGTGTGGATATTCCTTTTGTATTCATGCATCATGACCGCTTTCATATGGTTTATACCGGGTATGACGGCAAAGGCTATCAGTCCGCGCTGGCCGTCAGCGACGATCTGCTGCACTGGGAGCCTGTGGGCATTATGATCCCCAGAGATGATGAAAATTCTAAAGCTTGGGACAGAGTGGGCTGCGCCATTACCTGGCTGATCAAAGAGAGTGACGATTTTAACGATGTGGCCAGACTTCGTAAGGTGGACGGCAAATACTGGGCAGTCTATCATTCTTATCCCCAAAAGGGGTATGAAGCAGGGCCTGCGGAAATTGGCCTTGCCTGGTGCGAGGAGGAAGACCTGCTGCACTGGCACCGTCTGGATGCGCCTGTATTTTCATGGAAAGACGGAAATGCATGGGAATCCGGGGGCCTCTATAAAGCCTGTATCATTCGCCATGATGAAAAATGGTATATGTTTTATAATGCGAAAAACAGTGAGAAAAGCTGGACGGAACAGACCGGCGTTGCAATATCGCAAGATCTGCTGCACTGGGAGCGGCCGGTGGCGGAACCGGTACTGAAAGTCACGGAAAATGCCTGGGACGGCCGTTTTGTATCGGATCCCTACATACTGAAAGACGGCGACCGCTGGCTGAATTTCTACTTTGGCTATAACAGAAGGCATGCGATGGAAGGGCTGGCTGTATCTGACGATCTGCTGCACTGGGAAAAGGTGGAAGAACCCATTATTACATCGACGCCCGGCGGACTGGATGAAGAACATGCCCATAAGGCGTCCATTTTTAACTATAACGGGGTGCTGTACCATTTTTACTGCGCCACAAGGCCGCTGCGGGAGGGGGATCCCACCTGTGTTTACAACGCATTTCGCACCATTGCGGTAGCAGCAAACAAAAAGGTATGGCAGGAGGATACAAATGATTAAAGGCGCTTCGACTATCTATTATGGCGGAGATTATTCCCCGGATCAGTTTGATCTGGAAACAATCAAAAAAGACATTGTTTCTTTCCGTGAAGCCGGCATCAACATGGTGACCCTGCCGGTGTTTTCCTGGACGAAACTGGAACCGGAAGAAGGGGTATATGATTTCGGCTGGCTGGATCAGGCCATGGATCTGTTTCTGGAAGCCGGTCTCAAAGTCTGTATGGCTACGCCCACTGCGGCGCAGCCGGCCTGGTTGTCCCATAAATATCCGGAAGTGCTGCCGGTGGATCAGCAGGGCCGGAAACGAACCCATGGCATGCGGGTGTTTTACTGCGTCAATTCAGCCAAATACAGGGAGCGTGCCGCAGCGATTGCGGAGGCCATGGCGAAGCGTTACTGCAAATATCCGAACCTTGCCATGTGGCACGTTTCCAATGAATACGGGACCTATTGCTACTGCGATACCTGTCGGAGGAAATTCCACGGCTGGCTGCAGCGCAAATATCAGATCATCGAAAACCTGAATGAAAAATGGAATAATACGTTCTGGAATAAAACTTATACGGATTTTGCGGAAATCACCGTTCCTTCCGAAACCAATGATGAATTCCGATTTAATCCCACGCTGGCGCTGGAATATATGCGTTTTATGACCGACTGTACCATCGAGTGCTTTGAAAATGAAGCCCGGGCCATTCGCCGGTATTGTCCGGATATGACCATTCAGACCAATATTTCCGGACACATTGAAAATCTGGATCAGTTTAAAATGGTGAAGCACATGGATATAGTTTCCTGGGACAATTATCCGAAGCCCTCTTCGGAACCAGGACTGGTGGCCATGAAGCACGATCTGATGCGTTCGTTAAAGCAGGGCGCTTCCTTTATGATGCAGGAACAGTCGCCCAACCAGCAGAACTGGCAGCCTACCAGCAAGCTGAAACGCCCCGGAGAAGTCCGGATGTTAAGCTATCAGGCCCTGTCCCGCGGCGCGGACGCCTGTCTGTTTTTCCAGCTCAGGCAGTCGGTTTCCGGGCAGGAAATGTACCACGGCGCCGTGATTTCCCATGCGGACCGGACAGATACCCGGACCTTTCGGGAAGTGGCGCAGCTGGGACAGGAACTGCAAAAAATCGGCGGCCTGTTTCTGGACGGACGTACCGCGGCAAAATCGGCCATCATCTTTGACTGGGACAGCTGGTGGGCGCTGGAAAAGGCTTCGCTGAACTGCCTGCCATACAAAAAAATGGATTACCTGAAAAAAGTCTATAAGTTTTACAAGGTATTCCATAAGCATAATATTCCGGTGGACTTTGTTGCGAAAGACGCGGATTTCAGCCAGTATTCCCTGCTGATTGCCCCGTATTTGTATATTGTGGATGAAACGGTGGCAGAACGCCTGAAAAGCTTTACAGCGTCGGGAAAGACCCTGGTGGGCACGGTGTTTACCGGCGTCTGCGACGAACAGTGCAAGGCTGTATACGGCGCTTATCCGGGCCTGTTGCGGGATGTCTTCGGCCTCTGGTCGGAGGAAATGGACGCGCTCTATGAAAAAGAGACCAACGACATTTGTTTTGACGGAGATATCCGTTTTACCTGCAGCTTCCTGTGCGAACTGTATCACAATACCACGGCGGAGACGCTGGCCTCCTACGGAAAAGATTTCTACGCCGGTATGCCGGTGATTTCCAGAAATCGTTACGGCGAAGGCACAGCTTACTATATCGGCACCGATCCGGAATTTGCCTGTCTGGAACATCTGCTTACGGAAATTTTCGAAGAAACCGGTATCGGGCCTTATTATGCGGCCGCAGAAGGCGTGGAAATCACATGCCGGCAGAATCAGACGGCGTCCATCCTGTTTGTGCTGAACTGGAATAAAGAGGAAGCATGGATCGATCTGCTGGAAGACCGCTATGAAAATGCGGTAACTGAAGAAATTATGACCGGACATGTCACACTGAAACCCTACGACGCGATTGTATTAAAGAAAACGGACGAAAGGTGACGAAGATGAAGTACGATGCTTTATTTGCCCGGACCGGCGGATTTTTGCACGGCGGGGATTACAATCCGGAGCAATGGCTGGACCGGCCGGATATTCTGGAAGAAGATATCCGGATGATGAAAAAAGCCCATGTGAATGTAGCGACCTTAGGGGTATTTTCCTGGTCGGTTTATGAGCCGGTGGAAGGAGAATACCATTTCGAATGGCTGAAAGAGATTGCAGACCGTCTGTATGAAAACGGGATTTACTTTATACTGGCCACGCCTTCCGGGGCCCGTCCTGCCTGGATGGACGAACGTTATCCGGAAGTCATGCGTACCACGGTGAAACGGGTGAAGAACCTGCACGGACAAAGACACAATCACTGCATCACTTCTCCGAAATACCGGGCGCTGGTGCGGGAGATGGACGAGCGTCTGGCAAAGGAATTCGGCAGCCATCCGGGGCTTCTGGCCTGGCATATTTCCAACGAGCTGGGCGGCGAATGCGCCTGCCCCCTTTGCGAAAAGAAATTTCAGGCCTATCTGGAACAGAAGTTTGACGGCGATATCGAAGCCTTGAACAAAGCCTGGTGGACCACCTTCTGGAGCCACCGTTACAATCGTTTCGATCAGATTGAAATTCCGGCGTCCCATGGGGAAAAAAGCATTATGGGGCTGAATCTGGAATGGCGCCGGTTCACTTCTGAAAATACCATTGATTTTATGAATCAGGAAATCGAGGTACTGCGGGCGCTGACACCGGATGTACCCATCACCACGAATTTCATGCACAGCTATCCGCTGCTGGACTACAACCGGATGGCCAAGCCGCTGGATTTTGTCAGCTGGGACAGCTATCCCTGCTATAATAATAATTATGAGTCCCTGGCCAAAACCTCTTTTGATAATGCGCTGGATCATATCACGATGCGCAGCTTCAAGAAGGACAAACCCTTTCTGGTCATGGAAAGCGTGCCGGATCTGGTGAACTGGCATGATTATAACCACGCGAAACGTCCCGGGGTGCATTTCATTACTGCCATGCAGTCCATTGCCTGCGGTTCAGATTCCGTCATGTATTTCCAGTGGCGAAAATCCCGGGGTTCTTTTGAACAGTACCACGGCGCGGTGGTGGACCATCTGGGCAGGGATGATACCAGAACCTTTAAAGCAGTGACAGAACTGGGTGCAGCATTAGAAAAAATCAAAGAAGCCGCCGGGTCTGTCTGCAAGTCTTCCACAGCGATTCTGTATGACTGGGACAGCCGCTGGGCGCTGGATGATGCGGCTGCATTTTCGAAGAAGACGAAAAATTATGTAAAAACCGTGGGATCGTTTCTGAATATTTGTCTGAAAAACGGCGTGGAAGCAGATGTGATTTCCTCGGTGGAACCGTTGGACGATTATCAGGTGGTCGTTGCGCCGATGCTCTACCTTTTGCAGCCCCATACGGCGGAGCGTCTGAAACAGTTTGTAGAGCGGGGCGGACAGCTGATCGCCACCTATATCACCGGCTATGTGGATGAAAATACCCTGTGTTATCTGGGCGGTTTTCCGGGAGATGGGCTGAAAGACCTGTTCGGCATTTATGTGGAAGAAATCGACACCCTCTATCCGAAACAGGCCAATGGCGTGCGCTTTACGGACGGTACCGTCTGGAAAGCCGCGGATTACTGCGAAGTGATCCGTTTAAACGGCGCCCAGGTGCTGGCTTCGTACACGGATGATTTTTATGCGGAAGAACCTGCCGTTACGATGAAGCAAACCGGCAGGGGAACCGCGTACTATATTGCGGCCAGGTGTGAGGAAGCAGCCAATGCAGCCGTGCTTCGCCGTGCCTGGGATGCAGCGGGGATTGCGCGGAAAGCCCTGCCGGCCGGTGTGGAGTATCACAGGAGATACAAGGAACATACGGCGTATGATTTTTATCTGAATTACAACAGTGCGCCGGTTCAAATACAGATGGAAGCCGCTTATTCTTTACTGGATGACAAAGAGGTAAGCGGGGAAATTACAATTCCAGCGTTAGGAGTGATGGTATGTCGGGTACAGCTTTAAAATTGATTGCACTTGTTCTGATGCTTATTGACCATATCGCCCAGTTTATTCCGGGAATGCCGGTATGGTACCATTATCTGGGAAGAATCAGCGCGCCGCTGTTTATGTTCTGTCTGGCGGAAGGCTTTGCGCACACTTCCGATAAAGTCAAATATCTGAAACGGCTTTACATCGGCAGCCTGGCCATGGGAATCATCGACATGTGCTCGGCAATCCTGGTGCGGAATGCCGCACAGCCGCTGACCAATAACATTTTATCTACCTGGTTTTTGACCGGGCTGATCATTACCATTTACGAAAAGAAAAAGAACAAAGAAAAAGACGCGAACCGCCTGCTGATTTACGCGGTGATTTCCCAAGTGGTATCGGTGATTCTCTGCTTCATTGTGGAGGCGGTTGCAGCGGCTTATGCCGCGGAAGTCGGGTCAGGAACGCTGACCGCCGTCATCCGGGAAAATTCCGTGCATTTTATCAATGGCCTGATTCCGAATATTCTGTTCTGTGAAGGCGGATATCTGATCATCGTATTCGGCTTTATGATGTATTATTATCGGGACAAACGGAAGATGATGCCCATCATCTATGTTTACATGTGCCTGGTGTATGCCTTTATCCTGTTCTTTACCGGCGGCAGGAATATCCAGGCGCTGCTGGACAACTATCAGTGGATGATGATTCTGGCCACGCCCTTTTTCTATCTGTATAATGGAAAGAAAGGGCTGGGTTTAAAGTACCTGTTTTATTTCTTCTATCCGGTGCATCTGGTCATTCTGTTTTTTGTCGGGAATCTGCTGTTTTAAGAAGGGAGTAAGATATGTTTTATCAACAGAATCAAAGTGAATCGCTGCAGGACGCCTTGTTTGCAAATCCTTCCTCAGAATACAGGGGCACGCCCTTCTGGTCATGGAACTGCAAGGTGACAAAGCAGCTGATTGATGAACAGATCGCTTATTATAAGCAAATGGGAGTTGGCGGTTTTCATATTCATCCGAGAACCGGGCTGGAGACGGCTTATATGGGCGAGGAATATATGGATCTGGTTTCCTATGCGGTGGAACGAGCCAAAGAAGAGGGCATGTATGTCTATCTGTATGATGAGGACCGGTACCCTTCCGGCGCGGCCGGCGGACTGGTTACGGAAGACCTGCGGTTCCGCCAGCGTTTTATTCTGCTGACCATGAAAGATCAGCACGGGTTCGAATCCGGAAAAGAAGTTTTTGACCGGAAGATCGAAGCAGGAGAGAAGCCGAAGGGGTATTTTCTTGCGGCGTATCAGATCGTGCAGGACGCCGAAGGAAACCTGCTTTCCTACAAACGCATCGCTGCGGATACCCCGGTGGAGGAAGGGCGGAAATGGTGCGCCTATCTGAAGCTGGCAAAAGAGGACCCCTGGTTTAACGATCAGACCTATATTGATGTATTCAACCCCCAGGCGGTCAGAAAATTTCTGGAAGTGACCCACGAACGCTATCAGAAGCGTCTGGGCGGCGAGTTTGGCAAAACCATTCCCTCCATCTTTACCGATGAGCCGCAGATGGCGGGGAAATTTGCCTTTGCGGATCCTTTTTCCAGAAAGGATGCGACCCTGTCCTATACGGACGCGATGAACGATCTTTATAAAGAAAAATACGGCGTAGAACTGCTGGACATTCTCCCTGAACTCATGTGGGAACTGCCGGGAGAAGATCCCAGTATCTACCGTTACTATTATCATGAAATGCTGGCAGAATGTTTTGCCTCCGCTTATTCCGATACCATCGGCGCATGGTGCGGACAGCACGGCATCAATATGACCGGGCATTTTCTGTCAGAACGGTCGCTGTTTTCCCAGACGCTGGCCCTTTCTGAAGCCATGCGCATGTACCGGAGCATGCAGTGGCCGGGCATCGATATTCTAGCGGATCAGAAGGAATTTACCACCGTCAAGCAGGCGGTGAGCGTGGCCAGGCAGTATGGAAAAGAAGCCGTCATCTGTGAACTGTACGGCGCCATGCACTGGGATTTTGATTTTAAAGGACATAAGCTGCAGGGCGACTGGCTGGCGGCGCTGGGGGTGACGGTGCGCTGCCATCACCTGACCTTCATGTCTATGGAAGGCGAATCCAAACGTGACTGGCCGGCTTCCATCGGTTATCAGTCCCCCTGGTATCGGGAATACCCTTACGTGGAAGACTATTTTGCCAGGGTCAATACGGCGCTTTCCAGAGGAAAAGCCTCGGTACGCGTCGGTGTGATCCATCCCATTGAATCCTACTGGCTGCAGTTTGGCCCCAACTCCCAGACGCAGCTGGTGCGGGACCAGATGGACCACGAATTTGAAATGATGACCCAGTGGCTGCTGTACGGCGCCATTGATTTTGACCTGATCAGTGAAAGCCTGCTGCCTTTGCTCTGTCCGGAAACAGAGGCCATGGAAAACGGATTTACAGTGGGGCGGATGTGCTATGACGCCATTGTGGTGCCCGGCTTATATACGATTCGTTCCACGACGCTGGATCGTCTCGAAAAATTTGCGGCGCAGGGCGGCAAAATTATATTTGCCGGTCAGATTCCCCGCTATGTGGATGCGAAACCAAATGATCGGGCGGCGCACCTGGCAAAACGTTGCTGCTGTATTTCCTTTGAACGTGCGTTCCTGCTGGAGGCCTTGAAAGACCATCGCAACGTGGAAATCATCAGCGGCAAAGGCGCCTATCCCGACAACATGATTACGCAAATGCGGGAAGACGGAAAAGACAGATGGCTGTTTGTCTGCCATGTGAACCGGACCAGAAACCTGCTGGATAAAAAGCATAAATTTTTCATCTATGTTCCCGGGTCATGGAAGGTGACGCTTTACAACGCCCTGACAGGGGAGATCGCCCCCTATCCGGCGGAATACAAAAACGGGCGGACTGTAATCAAAATCTTTGTGTTCCCGGAAGACAGCTTTCTGTTTAAGCTGGAACCGGGCGAGCGCACAGAAGGCATCGATCAGCGGATTCCGCCGAGAGAGGTAGTACATCCTCTGGCACAGCCTGTGCAGGTAACATTGGAAGAACCCAATGTCCTGCTGCTGGATTACGCGCAGGTGGCGCTGGATGATGAACCCTGGTCTGCAACTATGGACATTCTTTCCTGTGACAATCTGCTGCGGGAAAAACTGGGGTATCCCAGGAGGCAGGACCGTTTTACGCAGCCCTGGCGGATTCCCAATACGCCGCCGGAGCATACGGCTGCCATGAAGATGTGCTTCCGCACGAAAACAGACCTGAAAAATGTCCTGCTTGCGCTGGAACGGCCGGAAACTACGGAAATCGATCTGGACGGCGTGCGGATTCCGTCCATTGTCAAAGGATACTATGTAGACCGTTCGATTCAAACGGTGATGCTTGGAAATATCGCAGCGGGCGAACATGAACTGGTGCTGCGGCTGCCCTTTGGCCGGAAATCCAATCTGGAATGGTGCTACCTGCTGGGGGATTTCGCAGTGCATGCATACGGTTCCAAAGCCTATATCAAGGCATGGGAAGACCCGTTGATTTACGGAGACCTGACAGCGCAGGGGCTGCCGTTCTACGGCGGAAATGTGGTATATCATCTGCAGTATACTTTTGAAAAGGACTGCGAAAATGTTTATCTGCATGTTCCCCATTTTGCGGCGATTGCCCTGTCGGTGGACGTCAACGGGAAACGGGCCGGCATGATCGCTTACGCGCCCCACAAACTGTGCCTGGGAGATATGAAAGCTGGCACCTATGACATTACCCTGACAGCATACGGCAGCAGATACAACAGCTTCGGAACCATCCACAATGCGGACGATGAATTTAAATGGTACGGCCCGGATTCCTACCGGACCACCGGTACGCAGTGGAGCGATTCCTATCTGCTGAAACCCACCGGGATTCTCTCCGGTGTTTCACTGTTATACGATTGAAAGGATGGTGGGAGTCAAATGTCTGACGGAACCATCCGTGGAGCATTGAACCCAACAGCTTAACATATTTTGCCGATGCGGCAGACAAAAGGGAAAAGAGCGCCGGAGCCTAAGACCGGCAGAATGGAGTACAAATGGAGAGAGAAACCGTTCTGGTCATAGATTTTGGCGGCCAGTACAACCAGCTGATCGCAAGGCGTGTCAGGGAATGTAATGTATACAGCGAAGTCATTCCCTATACGACGCCTCTGGAAAAAATCCAATCCTACGCGCCAAAAGGGCTGATCTTTACCGGCGGCCCGGCCAGCGTTTACGCCGAGGATGCGCCGTTGATCGACAAGCGCATTTTTTCGCTGGGCGTTCCGATTCTGGGCATCTGCTACGGCGCGCAGCTGATGATCTATATGCTGGGCGGCGTCATTGAACGGGCTGAAAAGCGGGAATACGGCAAAATCGACGTCCGCTTTGACACGAAGAGCGCTATTTTTCAGGGCATGGATGAAACCTCCATCTGTGTCATGAGCCATACCGATTATATCCGGCAGCCGGCGGAAGGCTTTCGCATCGTCGCGTCTTCCGATAACTGCCCGGCGGCGGCCATGGAAAATCCGGCTGAAAAACTCTATGCGGTACAGTTTCATCCGGAAGTGTCCCACAGTGTGCAGGGACAGATGGTGATCGAGAACTTCCTTGTCAATGTGTGCAATTGTAAGCAGGACTGGACCATGGATTCCTTTGTAGACAGCACTGTACAGGCACTCCGCCAGAAGGTAGGAGACGGCAAAGTGCTGCTGGCCCTTTCCGGCGGCGTCGATTCGTCTGTGGCGGCGGCGCTGCTTTCCAAGGCCATTGGCAGGCAGCTGACCTGCGTTTTCGTGGACACCGGCCTGATGCGGAAAAATGAAGGGGATGAGATCGAGGCGGTATTTGGCGAAGGCGGCAGCTATGCGCTGAATTTTGTCCGTGTCAACGCTGCAGAGCGCTATTATGCGAAGCTGAAAGGCGTGACGGAACCGGAGAAAAAGAGAAAAATCATCGGTGAAGAATTTATTCGCATCTTTGAAGAAGAAGCAAAGAAAATCGGCAAAGTGGAATTTCTGGCGCAGGGAACCATTTATCCCGACGTCATTGAAAGCGGCCTGGGCAAATCCGCGGTCATCAAGTCCCATCATAATGTGGGCGGCTTGCCGGAGCATGTGGATTTTCAGGAAATCGTTGAGCCTCTGCGGCTGCTGTTTAAAGATGAAGTACGAAAAGCCGGCCTGGAACTGGGCCTGCCGGAATATCTGGTATATCGCCAGCCCTTCCCGGGACCGGGACTGGGCATTCGGATTATTGGCGAAGTCAATGCGGAAAAGGTAAAGATCATACAGGAAGCAGACGCCATCTACCGGGAGGAAGTGAAAAACTTCGGCCTGGACGGCAAGATTTCCCAGTATTTTGCGGCGCTGACCAATATGCGCAGCGTGGGCGTTATGGGAGACGAGCGCACCTATGATTATGCCGTTGCGCTCCGGGCGGTGATTACGTCGGATTTCATGACGGCCGAGGCGGCAAGGCTTCCCTGGGAACTGCTGGAGAAAGTGACCAACCGGATCGTCAATGAAGTGAAATATGTGAATCGGGTCATGTATGACTGCACGACGAAACCGCCCGCGACGGTGGAGTTTGAATAAGTTGAGAAGTCGTAAAAACCCAGTATTTATGCGGGTTTGCAGACTTTCGAGAGGTCTTTTGATAA
>CANRJG010000001.1 GCA_947630875.1 uncultured Lachnospiraceae bacterium | reverse complement strand
GTGAATGTGTTTGGCGGATTTAAAGTACAGGGAAAGGGCGAGGCCAAAGCCGAGCAGCTGTTAAAGGACGCCCTTGCCGTACAGGAGGCAGGCGCTTTCATGGTGGTGCTGGAATGTGTGCCGCCAAAGCTTTCCGCCCTGATTACCCGGCAGGTGGATATGATTACTATCGGCATTGGCGCCGGCGCGGAATGCGACGGACAGGTGCTGGTATATCAGGATATGCTGGGCATGTCGGGAGACTTTACCCCGAAATTTGTCAGACGCTTTGCTGAAATCGGCGAAGCCATGCAGCAGGCCTTTGCGGACTATGATGCGCAGGTGAAAAGCGGGGCCTTTCCCCAGGCAGCCCAAACTTACAGCAAGAGCGACTGCGACGACGTTTTCCTTGCGCAGCTGGAGGAAAAATACAGCAAAATGCGGGAATTTTCCGTGGAATAAGAGGTGGGATAGATGATTATAGCCAAAACGATCGCAGAAGTACGTAAGTGCGTAGCTGCATGGAAAAAAGAAGGACAGGTGGTGGGCCTTGTGCCTACCATGGGATATCTGCATGCCGGACATGCCAGCCTGGTGGACCGGGCGGCAGCGGAATGCGGCAAAGTGGTGGTATCGGATTTTGTGAATCCCACCCAGTTTGGAGAAGGAGAAGACCTGCAGAGTTACCCGAGGGATTTTGCCCATGATTGCGCGCTGCTGGAAGCCCACGGCTGCGATCTGGTCTTTTATCCGGAGGTTTCCGAAATGTACGCGGAAGACGCCGCTACCTATGTGGAAATATTATCGGAAATGCCCAAACAGCTCTGCGGAAAAACCAGGCCCATTCATTTCCGGGGCGTGTGTACAGTGGTTTCCAAACTGTTTAATATCGTGCAGCCGGATCGGGCGTATTTCGGGCAGAAGGATGCGCAGCAGCTGGCCATTATCCGCCGGATGGTGCGGGATCTGTCTTACGGCATTGAGATCGTTGCCTGCCCCATTGTCAGAGAAGAGGACGGGCTGGCCATGTCTTCCCGGAATACCTATCTGAACCCGGCGGAACGGCAGGCGGCGCTGGTACTGTCCGAGGCGGTCTTTTTGGGGGAACGGCTCACGGAAGCCGGGGAAACCGATGCTGCGGCGCTGCTGGCGGCCATGCGGGCCCATATCGAAGAAGAACCCCTGGCCAAAATCGACTATGTATCCGCGGTGGACGGCGTGACCATGATGCCGGTGACGAAGATCAAACCCGGCGTTCTGGTAGCCATGGCGGTGTATATCGGAAAAACAAGGCTGATCGATAACTTTACGGTGGGAGGCATGGCGGATGACTGTTGAAATGCTGAAAAGTAAGATTCACCGGGCGGTGGTCACCCAGTCGGATATCCAGTATGTGGGGTCTATTACGGTGGACCGCAGCCTGCTGGAGGCTTCCGGCATTTTGGAATATGAAAAGGTGCAGATCGTGGATATCGACAACGGGAACCGTTTCGAGACCTACACCATTGCGGGCACGCCGGACTCCGGCATTATCTGCTTAAACGGCGCGGCGGCCCGATGCGTCAATGTGGGAGACAAAATCATTATCATGGCTTTTACGCAGATGGAGCCGGAAGAAGCAAAAACCCATCATCCCACGGTGGTGTTTGTGGATGATCACAACAAAGCGGTCCGGGTGAGCAGTTATGAGAAGCACGGACGGCTGGAAGATATGTAAAGAACCGGGAGAAACGAAAGGCAAATGGAACTTTTACAGGGAAAATGTGTGATACTGGGCATTACGGGAGGCATAGCCGCTTATAAAATGCCGAATCTGGCAAGTATGCTGCGAAAAGCGGGGGCAGAGGTGCACGTGGTCATGACGGAACATGCCACCCGGTTTATTACGCCGCTGACCTTTGAAACCCTGACGGGGAACCGCTGTGTGGTAGATACCTTTGCCAGAGATTTTAAATATGAAGTGACCCATGTGTCGCTGGCGAAGGCGGCGGATCTGATTCTGATTGCGCCGGCCACCGCCAACGTCATTGCAAAGCTGGCCCACGGCATTGCGGACGATATGCTTACCACGCTGGTGCTGGCCGCAAAATGTCCGAAGCTGGTGGCCCCTTCCATGAATACGGCCATGCTGGAAAATCCGGCGACGGAAGAGAATATCCGGAAGCTGAAAGACTACGGCTTCGGCATCATTGACGCTGCATACGGTATGCTGGCCTGCCGGGATACCGGCAAAGGAAAATTGCCGGAACCGGAGGAACTGTTTGCGCATATTATAAAAGAGATCGCCCACGAAAAGACTCTGGCAGGGGTAAGAATCACGGTGACCGCCGGCCCTACCCAGGAAGCCTTTGATCCGGTACGCTATCTCACCAATCACAGCTCTGGCCGGATGGGATATGCGGTGGCTGAAAAAGCCATGCTGCGGGGCGCTGACGTGACCCTCATCTCCGGGCCGGTGTCTCTGCCGCCGGTACCCTTCGTAAAGCTGCGGTCCGTGGTGACGGCACAGGATATGTTCCTGGCGGTGCAGGAGGTACTGCCGGAAACGGATGTTTTGATTATGACGGCGGCCGTGGCGGATTACCGGCCGGTGACGGTGGCAGAGGATAAAGTCAAGAAGAGCGACGACGATATGACGATTCCAGTGGAACGGACGGAGGACATCCTGCAGTGGGTGGGCGCCCACAAGCAGGAAGACCTGTATGTCTGCGGCTTCTGTATGGAAACCCAGCATCTGGAGGAAAGTGCGGAAGAGAAACTGCGTCGGAAGAACATGGATATGATCGCCGCCAACAATGTGAAGGTGGAAGGCGCGGGCTTTGGACTGGAGACCAATGTAGTAACCATCATTACGAAGGACAATATTCAGGCGCTGCCGCTGATGCGCAAGACGGAAGTGGCGGACTGCCTGCTGGATGCCATAGAACAGCAGAGAAACGGCAAAGGGAAAACAGATGATTCTTGCGATTGATATCGGAAATACAAGTACCGGGCTCTGCGGGCTGGAAACAGATCCGCAGCAGGGATACCGGACCCTTTGGGCCTGCCGGATGCAGACGGCGCCGGAAAGAAGCGAGGCGCAGATCGGCGCCGAAATGCAGCGGCTGCTTAAAGTGCAGGGATGTGAAAACGCCGGATTTCAGGGAGCGGTGGTTTCCTGTGTCGTACCGGCGCTGCTAAATCCTGTGTTAAACTGCGTGCGGCAGATGCTGGGACTGGAAGCCTACGTCATTACTTTGAAAAGCGATACCGGGCTTCGGCTGGCGATACAATCTCCGGAAAGGCTGGGCATTGACCGGATTTGCGATGCGGCGGGCGCGGCAGCACTTTGTCCCCTGCCGGTGGTAACGGCGGATCTGGGTACGGCCACCACCCTGAATGTGGTAGATGCATCCTGCAGTTTTCTGGGCGGTATGATCTGTACCGGCGTCGGTACCGGACTGGATGCACTGCGCAGCCATACGGCACAGCTGCCCCGGCTGCAGCCGGAAAAACCTGCCCGTCTGATCGGCCGGACCACAGAAGAATGTATGCTGTCCGGCGCGGTGCGTGGCGCTGCGGCCATGATCGACGGGCTGACCGCAGAAGTGGAAGCCTTTCTGCAGCACAAAGTTTCGCTGGTGCTGACTGGCGGCTATGCGCCGCTGGTATCCGAATTTTGCAGACATTCCCATCGTCTGCAGCCGGATCTGCTCTATCAGGGCATGGCAAAAATCTACGCGAGGAGCGTGCCTGACCGGTAAAATCTGCGTTGCCGCGGGATTTTGGACCCGGGAGCGGCAGCGAGAATTTTTTTGTAAAAGTGCTTGCAAATCAAAAGAAGATATGATAGTATTATCTTCGCCGCTGATGTGGCGGTATGTGATATGGCTCCGTGGTCAAGCGGTTAAGACATCGCCCTTTCACGGCGGTAACACGGGTTCGATTCCCGTCGGAGTCACTTACAGGAAGGAAGTGCTGATGGATTTCCTTCCTGTGATGTTTTATAGATCAGGCGTCATAGCCAAGTGGTAAGGCACGGGTCTGCAACACCCTGATCACCAGTTCAAATCTGGTTGACGCCTCTTTGAGAATATCCCGAAATATCTGAGAAATCAGGCGTTTCGGGATTTTTTTATTCCGGCGGCAAAGGCTTGTCATTTGCGGGACGGGAGATTATAATAATTTGTAATACAGACAAAAAACCGGAGGGAAAGAAGCGTTGAAAACAGAGATTTTGATACAGAAGGCCCGGGAAGCGCGGGAGCACGCCTATGCGCCTTATTCGCATTTTCAGGTGGGAGCCTGCGTAGCGACGAAGGACGGAAACTATATTTTGGGAGCCAACGTGGAAAACGCCTCCTACGGAGCCACCAGCTGCGCGGAGCGAAACGCCCTGTTTGCGGCGTATGCAAAGGGGTATCGGAAACAGGACATCGAAGCCATTGCCATTACCGCCGCATCGGAGCGGATCTGTACGCCCTGCGGTATCTGCAGGCAGGTGTTCGCCGAACTGCTGGCGGAGGCCGTGCCTGTGATTCTTTCCAACGGCAAAGAGACGGTCTGTACGAATACAAAGGAACTGCTGCCGGATGGGTTTGATGGATCTTTCCTGAATCCGGCAGAAAGGGAGGACATCGGATGAAACCGGCGGAATTACTGGATATTTTATCGGTGGCGGAAAAACTCAAATGCAATACCAGGCATTGCGTCACCTCCACGGGACGGCCGGAGAGCGTGGCGGAGCACAGCTGGCGGCTGGCGCTGTCTGCCATGCTGCTGGAGGATGAATTTCCTGAGGCGGACATGAACAAGGTCATCCGAATGTGCCTGATCCACGATCTGGGGGAGGCCTTTACGGGAGACATTCCAGTATTTGAAAAGAAGGACGCCGACAGCACCAAAGAAGCCGCGCAGCTGGAGGCCTGGGTGAGAAGTTTTCCCGCGCCCTGGAATGAAAGCCTCCCGGCGCTGCTGGCGGAAATGGACGCGCTGGAAACCACAGAAGCGAAGATTTACAAGGCACTGGACAATCTGGAAGCCGTGATCCAGCACAATGAATCGGATATATCCACCTGGCTGCCGCTGGAATATGAGCTGCAGCTGACTTACGGAAGTGATAAAGTCGCCTTTTCGTCCTATCTGACGGCACTGAAGCAGGAAATCGACGGGTGGACGAGAAGAAAAATCAAAGAGGAAGGCCCCTGCGAAGCGTAAAAGGCCTGTCGGAAAGAGGAAATCAATGCTGTCATTTGAAAGTGATTATATTCAGGGCGCGCACCCGAAGATTCTGGCGCGCCTTATGGAAACCAATCTGGAAAAACTCACCGGGTACGGGGAAGACATTTACAGTCAGCAGGCAAAGGAAAAAATCAGAGAAGCCTGCGCCTGTCCGCAGGCCCAGATCTGTTTCCTGATGGGCGGCACCCAGACCAATAAAATTGTGACGGCCACCATGCTGGCGCCTTATGAAGGCGTGATTGCAGCGGAAACGGGACATATCAATACCCATGAGGCCGGGGCCATTGAAGCCGCCGGACACAAGGTACTGACCCTGCCCCAGCATCAGGGAAAGATAGATGCCAGGGAACTGGAACATTTCCTGGAACAATTTTTCCTGGATGAAAACTATGAACACATGGTATTTCCCGGTATGGTCTACATTTCCCATCCCACGGAATACGGCACTCTTTACAGCCGGGAGGAGCTTTTTGCCCTTTCCGCGCTGTGCGGCAGGTACCGGATCCCGCTGTATATGGACGGCGCGCGGCTGGGATATGCCCTGGCTGCCGGCGGAGACGTGCCCTCTTTACCGGAAATTGCTGCCGCCTGCGACGTATTTTACATTGGCGGTACCAAGGCGGGGGCTCTTTGCGGCGAAGCGCTGGTCTTTACCAAAAACAATATGCCGGCCCATTTTATGACCCGGATCAAACAGCACGGCGCGCTGCTGGCCAAGGGACGGCTGCTGGGTATCCAGTTCGATACCCTGTTTACCGACGGCCTTTATATGGAAATCTGCAGGCACGCGGACGATATGGCGGCGCTGCTGAAAGACACGTTTCGGGAAAAAGGATATGGGTTTTTCCTGGAAACGCCCACAAACCAGCAGTTCATCCTGCTGGAAAATGACCATTATGCAATGTTGAAAACAAAAGCAGCCTTTGGCTTCTGGGAGCGCACCGACGACCATCACGTGGTGATCCGGGCAGCCACCAGCTGGGCCACCACGCGGGAAGACCTGGAAGCGCTGCGAAGGATCCTGTAGAGAACAATGGAATGTACATATCTGTAGAAGACAGTCTGCTGCAGGCTGTCTTTTCCTGTATGATCAGGGAAACTTTAAACTTTCTTAAAAGAATGCCATCTTGGTTTTTAAAACTTTTACGGGTATGATAGCAATATAAAGAACGGGGAGAGCAAAACATGTACAATATACTGATCTGCGATGATGAAGTAGATATCGTCAATTCACTGAAGATATATCTGGAATCGGAGTCTTATCATACCTTTCTGGCCTACTCCGGAGAGGAAGCGCTGGCCATCATGGAAAAGGAAGACATTCATCTGGTGCTTTTAGATATCATGATGCCGGAAATGGACGGGATCACGGCGCTGTCAAAGCTGCGGGCCTTCAGCAACGTGCCGGTCATCATGCTTTCCGCAAAAAGCGAGGATACGGACAAGATTCTGGGACTGAACATTGGGGCGGACGACTACGTGACGAAGCCCTTTAACCCGGTAGAGGTGCTGGCCCGGGTGCGTTCCCAGCTGCGGCGTTATATGAAACTGGGATCAAAGCCGGCGGAACCCTCGGAGACGGTGTATACCATCGGCGGCATCGAACTCAACGATACCACAAAAGAGGTGTTCGTGGAGGGGGAGCCGGTGGCGTTTACCCCTACGGAGTTTGAAATACTGAAACTGCTGATGCAGCATCCGGGGACGGTATTTTCCCCGAAGGAAATCTACCGGAACGTATGGAAGGATCTGCCGCTGGGAGCGGAAAGCACGGTGGCGGTACATATCCGCCATATCCGGGAAAAGATCGAGATCAATCCCACGGAACCCCGGTACCTGAAAGTGGTCTGGGCCAAGGGATACAAGCTGGTGAAGGGAGGCAGAGATGAATAAGCTGCTGTCAAGTCTGGGGGCAAAGATTTCGGCCATCGTGCTGTTTATCATCAACGTCGTCGTGTTGGCCGTTACAGTGACCGGTATCGTGATGCTGGCGCTGTACGGGGTGTATTTTGACAACGGAGAATCGCTGAAAAACAATCTTTATGACGATTATGCGCAGGTGCAGATCGAGGAGGTTCGAAGCCTCCTGGAAAATGAACTGGATGTCCCGGACGGGGAGACGGAGGAGGTTCGCAGCTTTCCGGAAGATGCGCTGACAGCCGAGGAAATGCTCGGCGCACAGAGCATGCAGGCGCTGCGTTCCCAGCTGGATCAGAAGAATACCAATCTGTCCGTGCGGATCTGCCTGGAGGACGGGACGCAGCTGTTTCAGAATTACGAAGTCAAAAATCCCGTCTGGCAGGGGGTAAGGTATACGACGGTGCTGGCCGGCAAAGAGGAACAGAGCGAGGTGCTTATCTTTGAACGGTACCAGGATCGCTGGCGCACCATCCAGGAATACCAGAAAGCATATCACGACGTCAGCTATGATTATTACGATGAGGATACGGACAACGACGGTCTGCCGGAATGTATTCTGGACATCCATTATACCACGGGCGAGGAACTGCATCTGTTGGTGGAAGAACGCATCGCGCAGGATCTTTCAACTAAGGACCGGCTGTACTATCAGATGAAATGGATCGATCTGCTGATCGGCATCCGTTACTATCTGATCGTTTTCGCAGGACTGGGGGCCATTGCCGCTGTACTGCTGTTTATTTTCCTGATGTGCAGCGCCGGGCACAAGGCAGGCGTGGAAGGCATCCGCTTAAACTGGATGGATAAGATTCCCTTTGATCTGTATTTCGCGGCGGCATTTTTTACAGCGGGCATTTCCGTTGCCTGTCTGGCGGAAGGTTTCGATTACACCGTTTTGGGGGAAGTGATTGTCGGCGTCGTCCTGGCGGTGCTGGCTTTGCTGCTGGTGCTTGGGCTTCTGATGAGCTTTGCCGCCCGGGCAAAATGCGGCGCCTGGTGGAAAAACACCGTGATTTACCGGCTGCTGGTGTTGCTTAAAACCATTGCCGTAAAGCTGTGGAAAGGGATCTGCCATCTGGTGACCTCCATACCCGTGATCTGGAAAACGGTGGTGGCGCTGGCTGTATTATCCGCCCTCAGTCTGCTGCTTCTGCTGGCTTGGGACTTTGAACTGGGGCTGGTGCTTTGGCTGCTGTGCAACGTCATCTTTGTACCGCTCATCATGCTGGTGGCTATTAATTTCCAGAAGCTGGAGCAGAGTGTGCGGGAACTGGGGGAAGGAAATTTCAACAGCAAGATCGACGTGGCCCGCATGATGCCGGGATTTCGGAAATTCGCGGAGGACATCAATCATATCAACGAGGGCATGGCTAAGGAAGTCAGCGAGCGCATGAAGTCGGAACATTTAAAGACGGAACTGATTACCAATGTTTCCCACGATATCAAAACGCCCCTGACCTCCATTATCAACTACGTGGATCTGATCCGGAAGGAAAAGCCGGAAAATGAAACCATCTGCAGCTACATTGAGGTGTTGGAGCGGCAGTCGGGACGGCTGAAAAAACTCATCGAAGATCTGGTGGAATGTTCCAAGGCCACCACGGGTAATATCAAGGTACAAATGATGCCCATTGACGCCGGGATCCTGCTGGAACAGGCCGCGGGAGAATACAAAGAAAAATTTGCGGCAAATCAGCTCTCGATGCTGATCGACAAGCCGGAGCATCCGGTGATCATCAGCGCCGACGGGCGCTACCTCTGGCGGGTTTTCGATAATCTGCTGGGAAATGCCTGCAAATATTCGCTGCCCTCCTCCCGGGTATATCTGTCTCTGGAAGAAACAGAGCAGGAAGTGAAGATTATTTTCCGGAACATTTCCAAAACCCGGCTGAATGTGTCGGGAGAGGAACTGCTGGAACGTTTCGTCCGGGGCGACAGCTCCAGAAACACGGAAGGCAGCGGTCTGGGCCTTTCCATTGCGGAAAGCCTGATCAAACTGCAGAACGGCAGCTTCCGGATACTGGTGGACGGAGATTTATTTAAAGTCGTTATTACATTTCAAAGAACAGGAGTATAGATATGCTGCAAACCATCGGACTTACAAAAATTTACAAACCGAAAAAAGGCGTTCCGGTGACGGCGCTGGAGGATGTTTCCATCCGTTTCCCGGATACGGGCATGGTTTTTTTGCTGGGCAAAAGCGGCAGCGGCAAATCCACGCTGCTGAACCTGCTGGGCGGTCTGGACCGCTATGACAGCGGCGAGATTATCATCAAGGGAACCTCGTCCAAAAACTTCACCCAGCAGCATTTTGATTCCTACCGCAATACCTATGTGGGATTTATCTTTCAGGAATACAATGTGCTGGAGGAATTTTCGGTGGGGGCCAACATTGCCCTTGCCATCGAACTGCAGGGGGAGAAGGCGGAAGATGCGAAGATCAATCACATCCTGCAGGAAGTGGATCTGGGAGATTATGGAAACCGCAAGCCCAACGAGCTGTCCGGCGGGCAGAAGCAGCGGGTGGCCATTGCTCGTGCGCTGGTGAAAGATCCGAGAATCATCATGGCGGACGAACCCACCGGCGCGCTGGATTCCGTTACGGGACGGCAGGTGCTGGAAACCCTGAAGCGGCTTTCCAAAGACCGGCTGGTCATCGTGGTGTCCCACGACCAGGAATTTGCCATGAAGTACGCGGACCGGATCATCGAGCTGTCGGACGGCAGGGTGATCCGCGACCGGTCCTATGATCCGGAAAGTCTGCCGGCGGAAAATGCGGAGGATAAGGATATTCTGTTCGGCCAGGATCAGATCGAGATCAAAAACGGGTATCATTTGACGGAGGAGGACCGGATTCGGATTAACGAATACATCGACTGCGTGAAAGAAGACCGCATCCGGTTGAAAATCAGTGAGAAAAGCGGGTTCGTCCGGGGATTTACCGATACGGATGAAAGTAAAATTGAAAACCATACCGAGGAGGATTTCAAGCTGATCAAATCCAGACTGCCGGCGAAAAGCGCGGTAAAGATCGGCGCCAACAGCCTCAAACACAAAAAGATCCGTCTGGTGATCACGATTCTTCTGTCCTGTATCGCCTTCGGATTGTTCGGGCTGGCGGATACCTTCGGCGCTTACAATCACATCAAGACCTGCACCGATTCCATTCTGGATTCCGCTGTGCCTTACGTGGCCGTCACCAAGGCCAAAAAGGTGGAATCCGACGATTATACCTGGTGGGATAAGTACGATTATCGCCTGTCGGAGGAAGACCTCAAAGACATGGAAGCGGAAACCGGCGTATATTGCCGGGGTGTGTATCTGCCCTTCGGCATGAGCACGGATTTCGGCGGAAACTTCAATTCGGAAAAACATACCGATCTGGAAGGTTATGACATTTACCCTACCTATATCACCGGATTCTGCGAGGTCAATGCGGATATCATGCAGAAGCTGCAGATGAGCGTAAAATGCGGCGTGCTGCCGGACGGTAAGAAAAATGAGATCGGCATTTCGGATATTATGTGCGAAACCTTTTTCGCCTTCGGTTATAATGACGGAAAAACGCCCCGGGGTGAAAATATGAAATACGAGGAAATCCGGGACTATAAGGATATGCTGGGCAAAACACTGCGTCTGGACGGCACGGATTATACCATCACCTGCGTATACGACACCGGTTTTGACTTTGACCGCTATGCGTATCTGGCCGATAAACCGGAGCATGAAGACAACGCGGAGAGTCTGGTGCGCTTCATTCTGTTCCAGGAGCTGACCAATGCTGAAGTTTACAGCATGCTGCAGACGGCCATCACCGGCGAAGGATTTATCGAACGCATCAGCAAGGATGTGCCGGATGTCCGCCGGATTTCCAGAAACTGGATTTCCTTTGAAATGAAGGAAACCGACGACTATTACCGCAGCGTAAATCCCCAGTTTATCTGCGATCTGTCCCAGATTGACACAACTAAGGTGCTCTGGATCGACGGAGAGAAAAAGACGCTGGGAGAGCATGAACTGATCGTATCGGCGGACATGGTGAATTACTGGCCGGTGGATGAAAATGGAATGTCCGCGTCTTCTCTGCAGGAAGTGGCGGAGCTGATCCGGTTAAACAATGCGTTCATCTACAGCGACATGGAACAGACCGACGATTCCGCGGACTGGCGCATCGCAGGCATCTATGACAATACGGAGGACCGCTATATCGGTTCCACTATCATTGCCGGAGAAAAGACCCTGAAGGCGTTTACGGATCCCGACGAAGGCATCTACAGCTTTGCGGCCGGAGCCATGCCCGAAGACAGGGACGGCGTGGAAACGCTGGTGCGCTACTGCTATCGGGAGGACGTTGACACCCGCTGCGCGCTGGAAAACTCTGTAACTTATGAGCTGGATACCATCAATGAGGAACTGGAAGAGTTTTCGAAGCTGTTTCTTTATATCGGTATCGGATTTGCCATTTTTGCGGCGCTGATGCTGGCTAATTTCATCAGTACCAGCATAGCATATAAAAAACAGGAGATTGGGATCCTGCGGGCGATCGGGTCCAGAAGCAACGACGTATTCCGGATTTTCTTCTCGGAAAGTCTGATCATCGCGCTGATCAACTTTATATGCTCTGCCGTCGGTACCGGAATCGTGACGGCGCTGATCAATTATTATCTGCGCAAACATCTGGGCATTCTGGTAACCGTGCTGCACTTCGGCATCCGTCAGGTGCTGCTGCTTCTGGCAGTGAGCGTACTGATTGCCGCGGCGGCCAGCTTTATTCCGGTGAAGCGGATTGCTTCCAAACGACCGATCGATGCGATAAGGAACAGGTAAGACCATGGCGGGAAAGAAAAGATACGGCAGAAATGCAAAGAAACGAAGGAGAATCAAACTGGCTGTCCGGATCGGGCTGGTGGTGCTGCTGGTTCTTGGCGCAATCGGCATCCGAAACCTGATTGTGAAGCACAAAGAAGCCCGGATTGTGGGAAAAATGCAGGGCGTCGAGGTGCCGGATTTCGTAGAACCGGCGATTTTGGACGAGAAGGCCAATTCCAGAAGCGGAAAGCAGCTGGAAGCGGTGCGAGGGATCGTGGTGCATTATGTAGCCAATCCGGGCACCAGCGCCATGCAGAACCGGGATTATTTCGCCGGGGAGGAAACCGTGGTCAACGCCCATTTTGTGGTGGGGCTGGAAGGAGAGATCGTCCAGTGTATTCCGCTGAACGAGCAGTCCGTGGCCAGCAACTGGCGCAATGCGGATACGATTTCCATTGAGGTTTGTCATCCCGATGAAACGGGGCAGTTCAATGAAAAAACCATGGACGCCCTGACCCGGCTGACGGTCTGGCTTTTGCAGGAATGTAAACTGAAACCGGAAGACGTAATCCGGCATTATGATGTCACGGGAAAAATGTGCCCGCTGTATTATGTGGAGCATCCGGACGCCTGGGAGGCGTTTATAGATTCCCTTGGCGAAGCAATGAAAGGATAACAGGCTTTCTCTTTTCTATTTTGACAGACCGGCGTACCGGCGGTGCCAACAAAAGGACCCCTTACGGTACGCCGGTTCTTTTTGTCCGGGACGGATGTGTGAAAGGCAGCGGTAAAGAGAAAATAAAAAAGAGCGTTTGCAATGTCAAAAAGATGTGCTATCATAGCAGGAAAGACGCGTATTTTCGCGAAGGAGAGGCATAGCATGCAAAAGAAACACCGATTGTCAAAGGAAAATGCAAAGCGCTTTATCGGCTATTACAGGCCTTATAAGGGCATGTTTTTCGCGGATTTGTTTTTCGCCTCCGTCAGTGCGGCGGTGGCGCTGGTGATCCCATTGATCGTCCGGCACATCACCGGAAAAGTAATTTATTATGACAGGGACATTCTGCTGCGCAGCGTTCTGGAACTGGCGGTCTTTCTGATTGTGCTGGTGGGTATCGACGCCTACGCCCGGTATTTCATTTCCTATTACGGCCACAAAATGGGGGCGGAAATGGAAGCGGATATGCGGAAGGAGATTTTTTCCCATGTGCAGGAACTGTCCTTTTCCTTCTTTGACAATACCAAAGTCGGAAAGCTCATGACCCGGATCACCAACGATCTGTTTGACATTTCCGAACTGCTGCACCACGGGCCGGAGATGCTGATTATTTCTCTGGTGAAGCTGGTGGGTTCTCTGTGTATTCTGATCGCCATTAACTGGCGGCTGGCGCTGGTGTCTTTCTGCCTGCTGCCGCTGATTTCCTGGTATGCGCTGCGGCTGGCGGTGAAAATGCGGGCGGCCTTTAAAGACAACCGTGCCAGAATGTCAGACATCAACATGGAAATCGAGGACAATCTCTCCGGCATCCGCGTCGTCAAATCCTTTGCCAATGAGGATATGGAAAAAAGCCGTTTTGAAAAGACGCTGGGCCGTTTTATCAACAGCAAGATCGTTACCTATCTCACCATGGCCAAATTTCAGTGCGTGCTGGGGTCTTTCATTACGCTGCTGACGGTGCTGGTCATCATTTTCGGCGCATGGTTTATGAGCAAAGGAAGCATTCAGGCGGCGGATCTGATTGCCTTTCTTCTTTATATTAATAATTTTACCGATCCCATCCGCACGCTGATCGATCTGACAGAACTCTTTGAAAACGGTATCAGCGGTTACGAGCGTTTTCTGGAAATCGTAGATATCGAGCCGGAGATTCAGGACCGGGAAGGCGCGGTGGAATTGAAACAGGTGAAAGGCGACGTGGTCTTTGAAAATGTGTCGTTTCACTATGAGGATGGTTTGGAAAATGTGCTGTCGCAGGTCAGCCTCCATGTGAAGCCGGGTACCTGCGTGGCGCTGGCGGGACCCAGCGGCGCGGGCAAAACCACCTTCTGTTCGCTGATTCCCCGTTTCTATGAGGTCAGCGAAGGCTGCATCCGCATCGATGGGACGGACATCCGGGACATAACTCAGAAATCCCTGCGCAACCAGATCGGCATTGTGCAGCAGGACGTATTTTTGTTCATCGGCACCGTATTTGACAATATCCGTTACGGCAAACCGGAGGCCACCATGGAGGAAGTGGTGGCGGCGGCGAAGCTGGCCAACGCCCACGAATTTATCATGAGCCTGCCGGAGGGTTACCATACGAATATCGGACAGCGGGGCGTAAAGCTGTCCGGCGGACAGAAACAGCGGCTTTCCATTGCCCGGGTCTTCCTGAAAAATCCGCCGATTCTGATTTTTGACGAGGCCACTTCTTCACTGGATAATGAAAGCGAACGGATTGTGCAGGAATCTTTAGAGCTGCTGGCAAAGAACCGGACCACCTTTGTCATCGCCCACCGTTTGTCCACCATCAAAAACGCCGACCAGATACTGGTCCTGACGTCAAAGGGCATCGAGGAAAGCGGCACCCATCGGGAACTGCTCCGGAAAAACGGCATTTATGCCTCTTTGTATGCTCTGACCGGGGATGAAATCGAAATGACAGAGGCACAGGAATAACATGGACAAGTCGGTGATTAAAAATTTTGCGGTTTGGGCCAGAAGGCGCCTCATTGCACAGGTTGCCGCCCGGGCGGAAGATTACGGCATCCGTCCCGACGGAACGGAAAGCGACCTGCCGGCCGGCCGCCGTTTTTCCTCCTATGAGATCAGGGAACGGAAAAAGATTCTCCTGCAGCTGGAGCAGCGAAGCTTCGACGAGCTGGTGGAAGAAATTGCCTATACCTGGTTTAACCGCTTTGCGGCCCTTTATTATATGGAAGTCAACGGCTGTTTCGACGACGGCGTGCGGCTGTTTACAGATGAGGAGGGACGCTTTTCCATCCGGATCCTGGAGAATGCAGGCCTGGACCGGATGCAGGGGGCGGACGCAAAAAAAACGGCCTGGTTCCGGGCGGAAAAGGACTATGACGAATGGTACCGGTATCTTCTGGCCTGCAGATGCAATTTACTGAAATCGGTGCTGCCCGAAATCTTTCAGCCGGACAGCGGCTATATGCAGCTGCTGTGCCCCACGGGACTTCTGGAATCCGGCAGCGTGCCCGAAGTGATGGTCAATCGCATCGACCGGAAAGACTGGGAAAACAATATTGAAATCATCAGCCGCCTGTATCAGTTTTATAATACGGAACCGAAGGACGCGGCTTTTGCATCGCTAAAAAAAGACCAGAAGCTGACCCGGGAGCGGATCCCGGAGGCCACCCAGATGTTTACGCCGGAATGGATTGCCGGCTATATGGTAGAAAATACCCTGGGCCGGCTCTGGATGGAAAAAACGTCGGACACCGGGTTCAAAGAAGGACTGCCGTACTATATGGACTCTGTGGAAGAAGGAAGCCGGACAGCGGAAGCGGGCTTTGCGCCGGCGCAGATCCGGCTGATCGATCCCTGTATGGGCAGCGGACATATTTTGATTTATGCCTTTGACCTGCCGATGCGGATTTACGCCCGGGCCGGAATCGGAACGAAAGCGGCGGTGCGCAGCATTCTGACCAAAAATCTCTATGGACTGGACATCGACGAACGGGCCTGCCAGCTGGCTTCCTTCAGTATCATGATGAAGGCCTGCGCCTATGACAAAAGTATTTTGACGGAGGGCATCCGGCCCGCATTCTATACTGTGACGGACAGCGGTTTTATGGACGACGATCTGCTGGAGTTTGCCGCAGGCGGCGACCCTACATTTCTGGAACAGCTGGATCTGCTGCGGACAGCCTTTCGGGACGCGGAAGAATTCGGCAGCATTATCCGGCTGCCGGATCTGGATCTGGCGCCTTTGATCGACCATGTGGCGGCGCTGGACGTGGATTTTTACGAGGACATTTTTTCCATGCTCCGGTACCAGACGGTACAGAACCGGCTGCTGCCCTTTCTGCATCAGGCGCAGATCTTAAAAGACAGCTATCATGTGGTGGTGACCAATCCGCCCTATATGGCGCTGTCCAACATGGATACCCGGCTTTCGGACTTTGTCCGGCGGGAATATAAGGACAGCAAAAAGGATATGTACGCCGTCTTCATTGAAAAATGCGCCGCCCTGCTGGCGGAGGACGGCTATGTGGCGCTGATTACCCAGCACAGCTGGATGTTTATCAACAGTTATCGGAATCTGCGGAAAAAGCTTTATGATCATTTCCGGTTTCTGCACATGGTGCATCTGGGCACCGGCGCCTTTGAGGAAATTTCCGGGGAAGTGGTGCAGACCGTTACCTGGGTCATGCGGCACAGAAAGGCTTCGGAATATTCCGCGGAGACTCCGGAAGAAGCGCTGTTTGTGAAGCTGGACGACGTCAGCGGGCCGAAGCAGAAGGAACAGGCCTTTCTGGAAAACAAAACCCCGTCCGGCCAAAGAGTTTACCGGGCGCGGATTGCGGACTTTCAAAAGATTCCCGGTATGCCGGTGGCCTACTGGACGGGGAAAGAATTTGCGGAAGTGTATACCCGGCTGCCGCTGGAGAGTTACGCCCATGTGACCAACGGCCTCTTTACCTGCGACAACAAGCGGTTTTTGAAATACTGGTATGAGGTGGATTACTCGAAGATCGATTTTGACTGCGAATCGAAGGAAGACTGTATTCATTCCGGCGCCCTCTGGTTTCCTTATAATAAAGGCGGCGGCTACCGGCGCTGGTACGGCAATCAGGAGTATGTGGTTTATTTTCCGGATTTCGGCGCGGAGATTGCGGATTTCAGAGAGTTTCGGGGGCAGTCCCGGTCCTTCCCGGGGGCGCAGTATTATTTCCGGCCGTCGATTTCCTGGTCGCTGGTCAGCCCCTCGGCCTTTTCTGTGCGCTATTATCCGAAGGGCTTTGTGTTTGATATCGCAGGGTCCGGCGTATTTGTAAAGCAGGAAGCGGAGTTGATGCCGATGTTGGGGATCCTGGCCAGCGATACCATTCACACCATGATGAAAATCAGCAATCCCACCATTAATTTCCAGTGCGGCGACGTGCGGGCGCTGCCCTTTGAACCTTCGCTGCTGCAAAATACAGAGCTGATCCGTCTGGCGGAGGAAAATGTGGCGCTGGCAAAGGCGGACTGGGACAGCTTTGAAACCAGCTGGCATTTTAGCCGGCATCCTCTGGCAGAAGGCCCTTCCCTGCGGGAATCCTTTGCCGCATGGCAGAGCAAAACGAAACGCCGCTTTGACCGGATGCGGGAAAATGAAACCAGGGTCGGTGAGATTGTGGCGGAAGGATACGGTCTGCCTGTAAATAAAGATCCCTATCCGGCGGAGGCGGTGACCATGTACCGGGCAGATTCGAAAGAAGAAGCGAAAAGCTTCCTGTCCTGGGCGGCAGGCTGTATGCTGGGCCGCTACAGCCTGGACTGTGACGGGCTTGCCTATGGAGGCGGGCGTTTTGATTCGGAAAAATACCGCCGCTTTCTGCCGGCGCAGAAAGTGCTGCTGAACGGACCTGCTCCGGGGGATATTTTTGCGCGGCTGCAGCAGCTGCTGTGCCTGCTGTTCGGGGAAGCGCCGCTGCAGGACAACCTGATGTTTCTGGCGGAAGGCGCAGGAAAAGAAGCGCCGACAGATCCGGCGCAGGCGGAAAACATCCTGCGGCGGTATTTTCGCTCGCAGTTTTTAAAGGATCATAGCAAAAGATACAAAAACGCGCCGGTCTATTATGCGGAAACGGATGCGTCAGGAGACCGGTATCTGTGTTATATCCATCGAAAGTTCATAAAATAATTTTCAAATCAGTTGCCATAAAAAAATAATTCTGATATGATTAGGCAGGAAAGGAGAGCAGTTTTATGTCTGATAAAGAAAAGTTCAATACAGATGAAATGGAAATTATCGATATAGATCTGCGGGATATAGAGGACCGGATTAACGAGGAGTTAAAAAATGAGGAACTGGAAATCTCCGAAACCGTGACGCCGATCTCAGATAAAAGTATCCGCGAGTCCATTGAGGAGGAGCTTCCGGTGATCGAAGACGTGCCGGAGCAGGGGGTGGAACTCAAACCCATCAATGAGGTTCCCGATGAAGAAGAAATGATGATGCGCACAGAAAAAAAGCGCCGCAAAAGAAAAGCATCGGATTATGTCCGGTATTGTATTATGGCCATAGCGGTGTGCGTGCTGGTTTACGCGGGCTATCAGCTTGCCATGATTTTTATGGAATATAAGGAAGCCGTGGATGAGTACAATCAGATCGAAGATCTGGTATCGGACGAAGGCACGGTGGTTTATCAGGAACGGCTCAATTCCGGGGATCCCTTTGATCCTACCTTTACGCCCCAGCAGGTAGACTGGCAGTCGCTGGCTTCCATCAACGGGGACGTTTATGCCTGGATTCAGTTTGAAAGCGCAGATCTGCGGGATGCGATCAATTATCCGGTAATGAAAGGAACGGACAACGACTATTATCTGTCTCATACCATTAACGGTACGGAAAATACCTCCGGCAGTATTTTCATCGAGTGCGGAAACGATGCGTATTTCAACGATATGAATACCATCGTATACGGCCATAATATGAAGAACAATTCCATGTTCGGTTTGCTCAGAAACTACAAAAAGGCAGAATATTATGCCGGACATGAGTATTTCTGGATTTATACGCCGGAAGGAAGGTTCCGTTATAAGATCTTTTCATGCTATGAACCCTTATCCGATTCCGACACTTACCGGTGGTGGTCGGCGCCCTGTGATGACTATACCCAGTATCTGACGCAGTGCAAGGCGGCGTCTAAATATGATACCGGCGTCAACGTAGAGCCAAATGACCAGATCGTGACTTTATCAACCTGTACAAGCCGGGGCGATAATTACCGTTTTGTAGTTCAGGGCAAACTGATTTACAGCGAATACAAATAAACAGACCGGCCGGGCGGAAACCGCCGGGCCATGCGGCAGCCCCATGCAGATGACGCGTGGGGCTGTTATAGGTCACAAGAGAAATCAAGCACAGGAAAGGGGAAGGTATGAAACGAAAAGCGGGAGCCATCATTTTATTTGCGCTGCTGGTATGTCTGCTGGCGGCAGGCTGCAAAGGGGAAAAAGGACAGAGCGACAAAAAATTCAGCGACGGAAAAGACGTTACGGTCACCTGGTGGCTGATGGGCGGAACGGATCAGTATTATCAGTATTACTGGAAGGAAATGAAAGCGCTGCAGCAGATTCAGGAGATCACCGGCATCAACATCGAATTTCAGGTGGCTATCAATTATGACGCCTATCTGCCCATGATGACGGCGAAAACCTATCCGGAGATTCTGACGGCGAAAAACAACGAACGCTACGCGGGCAGACTGGCGGGTATGTTCGGAGACGGGGTATCGGTTTCCCTGAATAAATATATGGACGAATACATGCCCAATTTCAAAAAAATTGTGGAAGACAATCCCGACATCGGAAGGGATCTGCGGCTGGACGACGGCACCTATTCCTATCTGACCCGGATTTACGATACAAACGACGAAAAGCAGCGGGCGCTGACTTCGGTTTACGGACTGGCCATCCGCAAGGACTGGCTGGACAGCGTGGGCATGGATATTCCGGAAAACATGGAGGACTGGTACCGCGTGCTGAAAGCCTTCAAGACCCAGGATCCCAACGGCAACGGAGAGGCGGATGAGGAACCCTATATCGCCTGCTCTTCCGGATGGAAATATTTCCTGCCGGCCTACGGCATCGACGACGACCCTTCCATTATGACGGACGATCAGGGCAATGAAAAGGTGGTCTTCGGCTATACGACGGATAACTATAAATCCTACCTGACGGAAATGAATAAATGGTACACGGAGGGCCTGCTGTATTATATGTTTGACGGCGTTTCTCTGGAAAATCAGAGAGACCGGATCAACGGCAACTTCGCAGGCGCCTGGAAGGGAGCCATTGAGAACATCGAGGAAGACAATCCGGATTCCAATATCAAAGTGCTGCGGGAAAAATCGCCGGAAGCCGAGATTGCGGCGGCGCCCTGGCCCAAAACGCCGGAAGGAAAGCTCTGGTGCTTTTCCGATATTTCTTCCGTACACAGAGATACCACCGTCATTACAAGCAATGCGGTGAAGGACGGCGTGGATGAAGCCTGTGCCTACCTGCTGGACTACATGCTTTCCGAGGAAGGCACCACACTGCTGACCTGGGGCATCGAAGGGGAAAGCTATGAAGTGGTCGGCGGAGAAAAGAAGCTGCTGGACGGCATGGATGAAATGGTGGATTTCCACGGAAAGAAACTCAGCAAGATCAATCTGTACGCGGATCCCACCACCATCGCGTTCCCTTCCCGGGGCGATATTGTGGCGGATTACATTCTTTCCCAGAAGTCGCCGGAATATGTGGATGCCTGCATGACCTGGGCGGAGGGGGATACCTCCTACAAGGTGCAGCAGACCTGCCAGCTGACGGTAAAGATGCAGGAGGAAGCGGATACCATCGAGGATGAAATGAAGGACTACATGACCAAGATGCGCAACCGCTTTATCACCGGGAAAATCCCGCTGACCAATTATGATTCCTATTTGGAGCAGGCAAGGCTGCTGGGATCCGATACATTTACCCAGATCTGGCAGCAGGCCTATGACGCATATAAAGCGAGATAAAAAAGCAGAAAAAAAGGAGAAAAATGCCATGGAATTAAGAACAGCGGCGTCCCCGAAGGACGTGAAATATTATACAACGGAAAGACTGCGGGAGGAATTCCTGATCCAGGGACTGTTTGTACCCGATGCAATCAAAATGGTCTACAGCCACATCGACCGGATCATCACCGGCGCGGCCGTACCGGCGCAGAAGACGCTGGCGCTGACGGCTGGAGACGAGCTGCGGGCGGATTATTTCCTGCAGAGACGGGAGATGGGCATCATCAACATTGGCGGCTGCGGCACCGTGACGGTGGACGGCAAAGACTACGAAGTGGCGCCGAAAGACGGTATGTACATCGGCATGGGAGCAAAGGACATTTCCTTTAAGAGCGCAGACGCCGCCTGCCCCGCGAAGTTTTATTTCAACAGCACCCCGGCGCATACCAGCTATCCTACCGTCCTGATCAAACGGGAAGGCACCCCGGCGGAGGGCGTCGTGATCATCAAAGAGGAAAACAAGGTGGAGTGCGGCAGTCTGGAGGAATCCAATCACCGGGTTATCAACAAATACATTCTGCCGGGACAGGTGGATAGCTGCCAGCTGGTCATGGGCATGACGGCGCTGATGCCCGGCAGTGTATGGAATACCATGCCCTGCCATACCCACGACCGCAGAATGGAGGTCTATCTTTATTTTGACATTCCCGAAGACGCCTTTGTCATGCATTATATGGGAGAACCTACGGAAACAAGGCATATCGTGATGCGCAACGAAGAAGCGGTGATTTCCCCCAGCTGGTCGATCCATGCCGGTTCCGGAACCCAGTGCTACACCTTTATCTGGGGCATGGCAGGCGAAAATCAGGCCTTTGACGATATGGACGCCGTAGCGATGGGAGATCTGATGTAATGGCGCCCTGACCCGGATCGAAGTATTCGGCCGGAATAAATAATCCTTGCATTCTGTTTCAATTTATTTTATAATAGCAAGCTGTAAGTAAAAATCCTTGCTCTTCACACAGATGAAGGGCCGGAAGTCCAAAAGGAGGAACAAACAGCATGAATCAATACGAATTAGCTGTTGTGATCAGTGCAAAGGTAGAAGATGAGGTAAGAGCCGCGACGATCGAAAAGGTAAAAGGCTATATCGAGCGTTTTGGCGGAACCGTTACCGGCGTCGAGGAATGGGGCAAGAAACGCCTTGCCTATGAAATCCAGAAGATGCAGGAAGCGTTCTATTACTTCGTTTCTTTTGAATCTGACACAACATGTCCGAACGAGCTTGAAAAAGTGATGTCCATTATGGATCATGTGATTCGATACCTGTGTGTGAAAAAAGAAGCATAAAAACAGGAGAGGTGTCGTATGAACAAAGTAATGTTGATGGGTAGACTGACGAGGGATCCGGATATCCGCTACAGTCAGGGAGAAAACGCAACGGCGGTGGCCAGATACACACTGGCGGTGGACCGGCGGTTTAAGAGAGATTCCGATACACAGACAGCGGATTTTATTTCCTGTGTCGCTTTCGGCAGAAGCGCGGAGTTCGCGGAGAAGTATCTGCATCAGGGCATGAAGATGCTCGTGACCGGCAGAATCCAGACCGGAAGCTATACCAACAGAGACGGACAGAAGGTCTATACCACGGATGTAATTGTAGAAGATCAGGAATTTGCCGAAAGCAAAAACGCGGACAGCAGCAGGGGCAGCCGGACAGAGTATGCGTCCGGTTCCTTTACGGCAGCTGCACCGGAGGCTGACAGCGGATTCATGAATATTCCGGACGGTATCGATGAAGAATTGCCGTTTAATTAATCAAAGAAATCTGAGGACGGATGTTCCGTCACATTTATTTAGGAGGTAGCCCTTATGGCAGCAGAAAAAAATGAAAAGCCTGAAGCTCCCGTGAGAAGAAAGGTAGTCCGCAGAAAGAGAAAAGTATGCATTTTCTGCGGAAAAGACAATGTAATCGATTATAAAGACGTGAACAAGCTGAAAAAATTTGTTTCGGAAAGAGGCAAGATCCTTCCGAGAAGAATTACAGGCAACTGCGCAAAGCATCAGAGAGCGCTCACCATTGCCATCAAGCGTGCGCGTCACGTGGCAATTATGCCGTATGTAGCCGAATAAGGCGCATTGACAAAAACAAAACAGAGAAAGGCTTTGCGGGAGAGTCCGCAGAGCCTTTTTTCATTTACGAACCGGAAAAAATATGATATGATAGAAAAAAGCTGCCGTAAGACGACAGTCCCGGCGGTGATTTTTCAGGATAAAGGAAGAAAATTTCGTGAATAAAAAATACGGACTGGACGATCAATTCAACAGGAATTTTTTATGGCCGATACTGGCGGCTCTGCTGATGATACTGGCGGATGCCTATTTTATGCTGCACAACATGCATGTAGCTCTGGTGATTACCGGGGTGATCCTGCTGTATCTGCTGCTTATCATTTTCAACTGCCTCAGACGCAAGGAAGCGTTTATTGATGAAATTCTGGACATGGCGACGCAGTACGGACAGGTACAGAAGCGGCTGATTCAGGAGCTGGCCCTGCCTTATATTCTGCTGGATGAGGACGGCAGCGTGTTCTGGATGAATGATTACGCAAAGGCAGAGTTTCACCAGGAGAGCAGTTTTCACGGGGCGATTTCTTCCCTGATTCCGGAATTTGACGAAACGCTGATCGAACAGCTGCAGGACAAAGCCGAAGTAACGGCCCAGGCAGAGGACAAGATTTATTCGGTGCAGATGGAACGGCTGGGATTTGAAGCACCGGCGGAGGAAGCGTCCATCGATGGTGGCCTGATCAGCTTGGTATTCTATGACAAAACAGAATTTTTCCGCTACAAAACGGAAGTGGAAGATCAGAAAATGGTCTTCGGCCTGATCTATCTGGACAATTATGACGAGACCCTAAGCACGATGGAAGATGTCAAAACATCCCTGCTGTCCGCGCTGCTGGAACGGAAAATCAAGAAATATTTCAACGCGGAAGACGGCATTGTCCGGAAAATGGATAAGGATAAATTCATGATTATCCTGAAGGCCAAGAATTTCAAGCATCTGCAGGAGGAACGCTTTACCCTGCTTTCGGAAATCAAAACGGTCAATATCGGGGACGACATTTCGGTGACCATCAGCATGGGATTCGGTATTGACGCCGGAAGCTATGCGGAGACCATGAATCTGGCAAGGGCAGCCATCGAGATTGCGCTGGGCAGAGGCGGCGATCAGGCCGTCATCAAGTCGCCCACGGAACAGGCTTATTACGGCGGCGCCACTTCCCAGATGAACCGCAACACCCGGGTCAAAGCCAGAGTCAAGGCCCAGGCCTTCCGGGAACTGGTGCAGAATTCTGAACATATTTTTATCATGGGACACTCCATGATTGATATTGATGCCTTTGGCGCTGCCATCGGACTGTACCGTGCCATTGATACGGTGTTCGGGAAAAAGGCCAACGTGGTCATCGACGAGGTGCCCTCCGGAATGAAGCCGTTTTTGGATCTGTACCAGGATGAAACCGAAATTTTCCTGACCGGCGATGAGGCCCGGACGGAAATCACGCCGGAAAGCCTGGTGGTTGTGGTGGATACCAACAAGAGTTCTCTTTGCGAGTGCCCGCAGCTGCTGGAGCAGGCCAGAAACGTGGTGGTCTTCGATCATCACAGGGTGGGGGCGGACAGAATCCGGAATTCGATTCTGGCATATATCGAGCCCTATGCGTCTTCGGTGTGTGAGATGATTACGGAAATGCTGCCGTATTTCGACGAAAATATCCGTATTCAAAGGGCGGACGCCGACTGTCTCTATGCGGGTATTGTCATCGATACCCACAATTTCATGAGCAAAACCGGTGTGCGGACCTTTGAGGCCGCAGCCTATCTTCGGAGAAACGGCGCGGATGTGACCCGGGTGCGGCAGATGCTCAGAGAAGATATGAAGACTTATAAATCCAAGGCGGAAATCGTGCTGCATACGGAAGTGTATCAGGAGCAGTTTGCCATCGGCGTATGCGAGAATGAAGAACTGGAAAGCCCTACCATTGTGGGGGCGCAGGCGGCGGACGAACTGCTGAATATCATCGGAATCAAGGCGTCGTTTGTCCTGACGCCGTATAAGGGGCAGATTTATGTCAGCGCCCGCTCGGAGGATATCAACGTGCAGATCATTATGGAGCGTCTCGGCGGCGGCGGACACAGTACCACAGCCGGCGCGCAGCTGAAAGACTGTACGGTGGCGGAGGCGAAGACGATGATTGAGGAAGCAGTAGACCAGCTGATGAAAGAGAGGAAAGAACAGTGAAAATCATTTTATTGGAAGACATCAAAACGTTAGGCAAGAAAGATACGATCGTCAATGTCAACGACGGCTATGCCAGAAATTATATTCTGCCAAAAAAACTGGGGGTAGAGGCAACGCCGGGAAATATAAAGGCGATGGAAAAGAGACAGGCGGAAGAGCAGCGGATGGAAGAGGCAAAGTATGCGGAGGCTCTGCAGCTGAAGGAAAAGATTGAAGCAATGAATCTTTCCATACCGGTGAAGGTAGGGGAAAACGGAAAGCTGTTCGGCTCCATTTCCGCCAAAGAAGTGGCGGAAGCGGTGAAAAAGAAATACAGCCTGGAGATTGACAAAAAGAAGCTGCAGCTGGCGGAAAATATGAAAAGCACCGGCGAATACGAATGCAGAGTGAAAATACACCCGAAAGTCAGCGCCGTGCTGAAAATCAAACTGAGAGCAGAGTAAATCCGGAGGAAATATGGACACAACAGATATCAGAAAAGTGATTCCGCACGACAGAGAGGCGGAACAGTCTGTGATCGGTTCCATGATGCTCAATCCCGATGCGATTCTGGCTGCGATGGATATATTGCAGGCGGAGGATTTTTACAACCGTTCCTATGGGGTGCTGTTTGAAACTATGGTGGAGTTATACAGCGCCGGAAAGGCGGTGGACCCGGTCATCCTGCAGAGTGAACTGCGGAAAAAGGACGTTCCGCCGGAACTTGGTAATATGGAATATATTGCGGATCTGGTGGGGGCGGTACCCACCAGCGCCAACATTTCCTTTTATGCGAGAATTGTCAAAGACAAATCGATTCTGCGCAGTCTGCTGAAGATCACGGAGGATATTTCCGCCCGGTGCTATTCTGACAGGGAGGAAACGGGCAGTCTGATGGAAGAGGCGGAAAAGAAGATTTTTCAGCTGGCCCAGACCGGTTCTCTGAAAGAACATCAGGATATCCGGCAGATTATGATGGAAGTCCTGCACCGGACCAACAGCGCGGCCCAGGCCCAGGGCTCGGTGACGGGCGTGCCCAGCGGATTCAGTGATCTGGACTATAAAACCGCCGGGTTTCAGAAGTCGGATCTGATTTTGATCGCTGCCAGGCCTTCCATGGGCAAAACCGCCTTTGCGCTGAACATTGCCCAGTATGTGGCCATGAAGAAAAAAATTCCGGTGGCCATCTTTTCGCTGGAAATGTCCGGCGTACAGCTGGGCAGCCGTCTGGTTTCGATGGAATCCAGAGTGGACAGTCAGAAAATCCGGGTGGGCCGGCTGGATGCATCGGAGTGGAAAAATTTTCTGGAAAGCGCGAAAAACATTTCGGAATCCCGGATTATTCTGGACGATACCCCCGGCATCAATCCGACGCAGCTGCGTTCCAGATGCAGGAAATATAAACTGGAAAACCCGGACCTGGGGCTGATCATTATCGATTATCTGCAGCTGATGGCTTCCAGCAGGCGGTCGGATTCCAGACAGCAGGAAATCTCTGAAATATCCAGAGACCTGAAGGAAATTGCCCGGGAACTGGACATTCCCGTGATTGCGCTGTCCCAGCTGTCCCGCGCGGTGGAAAAGCGGGACGATAAGCGGCCGATGCTTTCCGACCTGCGTGAATCGGGCGCCATCGAGCAGGATGCGGATGTGGTGATGTTCCTGTACAGAGAAGACTATTATATAAAAGATACGGATAAGAAAAACATCGCGGAAGTCATTATCGCGAAACAGCGAAGCGGTCCTACCGGAACGGTGGAACTGGTATGGCTGCCCCAGTATATGAAATTTGTGGATCTGGCACGGAATCCGGCAAAAGATTCCTGAGGAGGAAGGCTTATGCGAAGCATAATTTTAAATGCCTTCCGACGACCTGGCAGGGGCGCTCTTCAGGCGCGCGTGCCGCTACCTTATAAAGATTCCAAGAAAAAGCTTGCATTTCCATGGTGTTTGCATTATGATGGTAAAAAGTTTATTTGATATACGAATAACACAAGGAGGATTTTATTATGGCATACAAAATCAGTGATGAATGTATCAGCTGCGGCGCCTGTGCGGCAGGCTGCCCGGTAGAGGCAATTGCAGAAGGCGACGGCAAGTTTGAAATCAATCCGGACGTCTGCATCAGCTGCGGTTCCTGTGCAGAAGGCTGTCCGGTATCCGCAATCTCGGAAGAATAAATTGCGCAACGATACATAAGGCCGACAAAACATGCGGTGTTTGCCGCATAAAAAGGATTTTGATGAAAGGTGCAGCCTCTTGCAAGAGAGGTTACACCGTTTCATTTTGTTTGGAACAATTTTAACGCAGAGCATCTGTGTTTTGGATAAATAATGAGGTGAACGATGAGCAGAGTAACGCATATACTGACATCGCTGAATGCATTGTACGATCCGATTCTGGATATGTTGTATATTGAAAAGCCAGAAGGAGGAATGCAAGAATGAAAAAGAAAGTATGGCTGGTGATATCGATCGTTGCCTTTATCTGTGTCGTGACCATTTTTGTGATACTGGGCATCCGCCATTACAGAAATCTGCAGGCACAGAAGCCGAATGAGGAATATGTACAGAAACCGAAGGAAACGATCCATCCGACCGAAATACCGGAAAATTCGGATGCACCGTTGGATATACCGGTGGATTTTGAATCATTGAAAAAGGAAAATCCTGATATTTATGCATGGATTACGATTCCAGGCACAGAAATCAATTATCCGGTGGTACAGAGCAGTACGGATAATGTGTATTATCTGAATCATACAGTGGATTACGAGGAGAGTCCCGAAGGTGCCATTTATACAGAAAACTATAACAGTAAAGACTTCAGTGATTTCCTGACGGTATTGTATGGGCATAATATGAAAAGCGGCGCGATGTTTGCAGGACTGCGCGGCTACGAGGACAACAGCTTTTTTGAAAGCCATCGGGACGTGATGATTTATACGCCGGATGCTATTCGTAAATACCGGGTGTTTGCCGCCTATGTTGAGGATGACCGCCATCTGTTGTATTATTACCATCAGGGACAGACGCCGGAGGATCGGAATACGTTTTTGAATGACGCTGCGGCCCCCAGGGAGATGCAGTCCATTTATGCTTCAGATGTGCCGGTGGATGAAAACAGCCGGATTCTGACCCTGTCCACCTGTCACAGAAGGGGAGATCACTATCGATTTCTGGTACATGCCTGTCTGGTGGAAGAAATAAAATAGAACTTGCGGAAAATCATCATAAAAAGGGTACTGTGGAATTCACAGTACCTTTTTTCAGTTCAGTGAAGCCGGAAACGTTTCTTTTTCCGCATATCGCTGGCCGCTGCTTCTTTGATGGCTTTTTGATGGGAACGCAGAAGCTCGTCCAGCTGTTGGAAATGTGCTTCTTCTTTCTGCAGCTGCGACCGGAACATATCGCTTAGCTCCTCGGTCAGATTACCGCTGATTTTCCGGGTCAGTTCGTCGCACATGTTGTGCCGCTCCTGTTCCAGCACCCGGCGAAAGATTCCGCCCAGAATCGCTTCAAACATCTGCATTTTGTCTTCCCCGGAATAGAAAAGCTCTGTCGGTGCGGAAGGACAGCATATGACCTCTTCGGCGCGGCTGTTGAGCTCATCCTTCAGAAGATAAATGGAGGAAAGCTCGTCCACTGTTTTATGTATCAGATCAGGAAGCAGCAGACGAATGGCCTTCAGCTGGAATCCGTGATCCTTTAATGCGCGAATGTTCAGAAAAAGAGAAATATCATCGTCGGTATACATCCGGTGTCCGGCTTCGTTTCTGGCGACGGAAAGCTGCAGTTCGTCTTCCCAGTATCTTAATACATGTGTTTCCACATGGACTTTTTTCGCGGCTTCAGAAATCATATAAACATTTTTTTGCATTTGAGTCCTCCCTGTACCGCTCTGTTTTGATCAAACAAAGGGTTTAAAAACAGTATAGTCTTCCAAACGGGGCGAAACAAGAAAAACTGCTCGCATCTTTCGACAGGGATTTGGCGGGAACAGCGGAAGGACTGCGCGGCCGTTTTGAGGGTGCTGCAGCGGTAACGCTTGATACTTTGCCGCCGCCGTGGTATACTACATAGAAGTTTTACGAGATCTAAGGAGGCAGTTGCAATGACAAAAAAACCGTATTACATCACAACCGCAATCGCATATACCTCAGGGAAACCCCATATCGGCAATACCTATGAGGCCGTACTGGCAGACAGCATCGCCAGATTCAAGCGAATGCAGGGATATGATGTCAGATTCCAGACGGGGACGGATGAACACGGGCAGAAGATCGAGGACAAGGCAAAAGAACAGGGCATTTCTCCGAAGGAATTTGTCGATAAAGTAGCGAATACGATCCAGAATATCTGGGATATGATGGATACCTCCTATGACAAATTTTTCCGGACGACAGATCCTGCCCATGAGAGACAGGTACAGAAAATGTTCCGGAAGCTCTACGACAAGGGCGATATTTACAAAAGCGAGTATGAGGGTATGTACTGTAAAGCCTGTGAGTCCTTCTATACTCCTTCGCAGCTTTCCGACGGAAAATGTCCGGACTGCGGCGGACCCTGTACGCCGGCCAAGGAAGAAGCCTATTTCTTCAGAACCAGCAAGTATGCGGACCGGCTGATTGCGCATATCAATGCTCATCCGGAGTTTATCCAGCCGGAGTCCAGAAAAAATGAAATGATGAACAATTTCCTGCTGCCGGGCCTGCAGGATCTGTGCGTTTCCAGAAGCACTTTCCGCTGGGGCATTCCGGTGGATTTTGACGACCGGCACGTCATTTACGTCTGGATCGACGCGCTGAATAATTATATTACCGGTCTGGGGTACGATGCGGACGGAGAAAGCGATGAGATGTTCGACCGGTACTGGCCGGCGGATCTGCATCTGATTGGCAAAGACATTCTGCGTTTCCATACCATTTACTGGCCCATCTGGCTGATGGCGCTGGATCTGCCGCTGCCGAAACAGATTTTCGGACATCCCTGGCTGCTGCAGGGCGAAGGCAAGATGAGCAAGTCCAAGGGCAACGTCATTTACGCGGACGATATCGTCCGGCTGTTCGGCAAGGACGCCGTCCGGTATTTCGTGCTCCATGAGATGCCCTTCGAAAACGACGGCGTTATCAGCTGGGAACTGATGATCGAACGGGTCAATTCCGATCTGGCCAATACCTTGGGCAACCTGGTGAACCGGACCATTTCCATGACCAATAAATACTTTAACGGCAAACTGGAAGACAAAGGCGTGACAGACGAAATGGATGCAGATTTCAAAGCCGTGGTTGCCAAAACTGCCGCAGTCTGCGTACAGAAAATGGATCAGCTGCGGGTGGCCGATACCCTGACGGAAATCTTCAATCTGTTCAAACGCTGCAACAAATACATTGACGAAACCATGCCCTGGATTCTGGCCAGGGACGAGGCAAAACAGGACCGGCTTTCTACGGTACTGTACAATCTGGCGGAAGGCATCTGCACCGGCGCGGGACTGCTGTATGCTTTTATGCCTTCCACGGCGGAGAAGATCGTCGCCATGTTCAATACCCAGCTGCCAGATATCGACGCCTGCAGTCAGTTCGGTACTTTAAAGAGCGGCACGGTGGTTACAGACAAACCGGAGATTTTATTTGCACGGCTGGATCCGAAGGAAGTCATGGCAAAGGTGGAAACGCTGTCTGCGCCGGACAAAGAAGAAAAAGAGGAAGGCGGCCCTGCAATCGAATTGCAGCCGGAAATTTCCTATGAGGATTTTGCGAAGCTGCAGTTTGCGGTAGGCGAGATCATTTCCTGTGAGGCGGTGCCGAAATCGAAGAAGCTGCTCTGTTCCCAGGTAAAAATCGGCAATATGACAAAACAGATCGTATCCGGGATCCGAAGCAGCTACGCGCCGGAGGATATGCCGGGCAAAAAGGTCATGGTGCTGCTGAATCTGAAGCCGGCGAAAATTGCGGGCGTTCTGTCGGAGGGTATGCTCCTCTGCGCGGAAAACGAAAAAGGCGAGCTGGCGCTGGTGACCTGTGACAAGGATATGCCGAGCGGCTCTCTGATCAGCTGATGAGGAGGAAGGCATGCGGGAACCGGACCTGTACCATGCGGCCCTGACCAAAGCGGTGATCGCGAAGCATGGTTTTACGATTCAGAAAAAATACGGACAGAATTTTCTGACAGACGGCAGGGTACTGCAGAAAATCACAGACGCGGCCCGGATCACGAAAGAGGATTTTATTCTGGAAATCGGCCCCGGCATCGGCACCCTGACCCAGTTTCTCGCCTGGAAGGGAAAACAGGTCTGTGCGGTGGAAATCGACCGGAAACTGATGGACGTCCTGCAGGATACCCTGGCGGATTTTGAAAACACGGAAGTGATCTGCGGCGATATTTTAAAGATGGATCTGCAGGCGCTGATTTCGGAAAAAAGCGGGGGCAGTCCGGTGAAAGTGGTGGCCAATCTTCCCTATTATATTACCACGCCGGTGATTATGCAGCTGCTGGAGCAGAAGCTTCCCGTGGAAAGTATTACGGTGATGATCCAGAAGGAAGTGGCGCTTCGGATGAGCGCTGCGCCTTCCACCGGCGACTACGGCGCCCTGTCTCTGGCGGTGCAGTATTACGCCCGACCGTATCTGGCGGCCAATGTGCCGCAGAACTGTTTTTTCCCGCGGCCTAACGTGGATTCTGCGGTGATCCGGCTGGAAAAATACGAGACGCCGCCGGTGCGCGTAAAGAATGAAGCAATGCTGTTTCTGCTGATTCGTTCGGCGTTTCAGCAGCGGCGGAAGACGCTGGTCAATTCCATTGCCAATGTAGCGAAGACGGGACTTTCGAAAGAGCAGATTGCGGCGCTGATCGAAGGCGAGGGATATCGCGCGGATATCCGGGGCGAGGCGCTGGCACTGACGGATTTTGCGAAACTGGCGGATGCGTTTGATGCGGTGTGCCATTGAGGTTACAAAAAATGTCGGAAGATGAGAAATATATGCGGCAGGCCCTCACACAGGCCAAAAAGGCGGCGAAACTGGGCGAAGTGCCCATCGGCTGCGTGATCGTGTACGATCAGAAGGTCATCGGCCGGGGCTATAACCGTCGCAATACCGATAAAAATACCCTGTGCCATGCGGAAATTGCCGCGATTCGGAAGGCCAGCAAAGTCATGGGGGACTGGCGTCTGGAAGGCTGTACGATTTATGTGACGCTGGAACCCTGTCCCATGTGCGCAGGGGCCATCGTACAGGCACGGATGGACCGCTGCGTGATCGGAACCATGAATCCCAAGGCGGGCTGTGCCGGTTCCGTGCTGGATCTGTTAAACTGCGCCGGATTCAATCATCAGGTGGCGGTGGAACAGGGGATATTAAAGGAAGAATGTAAAGAGATTCTTCAAATGTTTTTCCGGCAGCTGCGTGTGCGTCTGCGACAGGAAAAGACAGAAAATATGCGACAGGAAAAGACAGAAAATACCGATTGACTTTAATATGAAAAAAATTTATACTGGATTCTGCGTGAATTTTTAAGCCAGATATTTCCGCGCAGCCGGGGAGCCAGCGGTGCCTTGTACCTGCAATCCGCTATAGCAGGGGTGATATTCTGCCGAGGGTACCTGTTGTGGAGCTGCCCTTTGTAAGCGGCATTGACATCCGGGTCTTGCGCAACAGAACTTTATGAACCGTGTCAGGGTGGGAACACAGCAGCACTAAATAGATTCTTCTGTGTGCCGCAGGGAAGCCTGGATCGAGCTGGCTGCAGAGGTTACGTCTGTAACAGTTATTCGACGCAGAATGCGCGGATTGAAAGAAAAGATTTCCGACAGGGAATCTTTTTTTTCTATTATTTTGACAATAAGTACCGGGCATGGTACAATCGACACTGAGTGAATATTTTCAAATACCGGACGAAACGTCTTTTTTGATAAACGATGGAGCAACCAAAGACATTGAGGGGAAAAACAAATGGAACGCTACGAGGTCAGAGTAAAATTTGACGAAATCAGGAAGCTGTCGGAAGCCGGAGAGTACAAACACGCCATGGATGTGGCCGATACCATTGACTGGGATCGTGTCCGGAATATCGGGATGCTGACTGTGGCAGGAGAAGTTTACGAAAGATGCAGATATTACGAGGACTGCAGGGCTATCTATGAAAGAATTTATCAGATACAGCCCCAGAGCCGGATCAATGTTTATAAACTGGCAAATGTGTCTGTCAAACTGAAGGATTATGATTCTGCAAACGGTTATCTGAAAGAGTACCGGGATATTGCGCCTTACGACCCGAATGTGCTGGTATTGACCTACAAAATCAGAAAAGGACAGGGCGCGGAGCTGCCGGAACTGATCCAGATTCTTGAACAGCTAAAAGCAAAGGATTATCATGAAAAATGGGCCTATGAACTTGCTGTGATGTATGCGGAGGCAGGAGAACGGGAAAAATGTGCAAATGAATGCGATAACATTTTTCTTTGGTTTGGAGAGGGCCGGTATGTGTACAAGGCGTTGAAGCTGAAAAGCTTTTTCCGGACGCTGACCACCGCCCAGGAACAGTATATGAACGCGGTTTCTCATAAGCCTGCGGGGGCAGAGGAAACCGTCAGAAAAGCCGCGGAAACTGCGGATGAAACAAAAGAAAAGCAAAGCCGGTTCATGGAACTGCAGCGGGAAGCGGCAGGCGCCGATGCGGATTCTGCTGCCGGACAGGAAACTTTGCGGGATCTGGAGCAGGCGAGAGCGGAGGCAATTGACGCTTCTAGGGAGGCAAAAGCGGCGGAACTTTTGAATGAAGCCCGCAGCGAAGAGGAACAGGAAGACGCTGCAGCTGCGGAAACCGAAGATCGGGAAATGCTGGGAGAGACAAAGTTTCCGACATTTCATCTTCCGGTGATGGAAAAGATTAAAGCGCCGGTGTGGCGGACTTCCATGCCGGAACCGGACCGGGCGGATAATGTACCAGGAATGGAATTTATTGATGAAAGTGCCGGGCAGGCCGACACTGCGGAAGCGTATCCGGAAACAGAAGAGGACACGGCGGAAACAGAAAATGCCGAAGCCCTTTCCGAATTGCCGGAGGCTGCATTGTCAGAACCGGATCGTTATGCGGAAGATTTTCCGGAAGACGATCTGTCGGAACCGGACCGGAATACAGAAGATTTTCCGGAAGATACGCTTTCTGTGTCGGATGCGATGCCGGCAACAGATCCTGTACAGTATCAGACGATGGAAGAACTGCTCGCCCATGCCGAGGATATGAAACCGGATGATCTGGCCAATGCGCTGGCCAGGGCATTATCCGGCGGACAGGATGCAGACAGATCACAGGACAAGCAGGAAAAGGAAACGCATTCTCCCAAATCCCTTCAAAACGTGATCAGCAGAATCTGGACAAGATCCGCCGCCCGCAAATCGGAGGAACGCAGGGATTATACGTCGGATCCGGAACTGGATGATATGGATAACATTGACATGTCCTCCGTATCGCCCAGCCGGTATGATACGCTGAATTTGCAGAAGGATCTGGCAAACAGCATTAATCATATCCTGAATGCCACCGACAAGGCGGAAATCGATAAAACCATCGCGGTTATGGATCGTCGGATGCTGAGAACGAATATTTCCAGATATGCCGAAGCATCGGCAGCAGTAGAGGAAGATGCAGCGGACATCCCGCAAAGCGATGTGTCCGATATCGTTCAGCAAAGTATGGAAACGCCGGATGCGGAGGAATTTATCCGGAAAAAAGAAAAACTGTTCAGTACGCTTGAAGATGAAATCAACGGACAGATTCGTATGATTATGGAAACAGAAACAGAAGATGAGGACATTCCCGGACAGATCAGTTTTGAGGAATATATGCAGGAACAGGAACAGGCACAGCTGGAAGAAGCAAAAAAACATGCCATAAGAATTGCAGGTGATTATATGGAACAGGTGACAAAGGCAGTACCGTATATAGCGGAGGAAGAGGCAAAGACCTACCTGGCCGACAGTCAGAAAGAACTGTTGGAACAGGCCAGAAAGCTGATGGAATCCAAAGATCCGGATCCGAATGAAATTGATGCGGTCATGAAAAGCCTGATGATGATGACGGCATATGCAAATGAAAAGGCATCGGATCCCCATGATGCGTCTGTGATTGACGCGGCTGTGGAAGCAAAGGCGGAAATGGCTGCAGAGAAGGCAAAAGTTCATGCACCGGAGACGAAGGCACCGGAACTGATTGAGATCCCGGATATTCCTGAAACGGTTGCCGCCATGGACGCCATCGATATGGTGGAACTTTCGAATATTCCCGAAACTTCGGTTATTCCGGAAACCGCAGAAGTGCCGGAAACGATGGAGGTGCGGGAAGCTGCAGAAATGCAGGCAGCGTCAGAAACCCCGGCACCGGAAAAAGCTGCGGCAGTGGCGGCAGTATCCGCAGCTGCGGCAGCGGCAGCGGACATATCGGCAGAGACTATACCGGAGGAGACTGTTTCGGAGGAAACCATACCGGAGGTTTCGGAAGAAACCAGGGAGATGATTCATGAAAACAAAGAAAAGCTCATGGATTCCATTGCGGATATTGCGCCCAAGGAAGTGGAAGATCTGGACAAAGAGGAAGCGAAGGCCCAGGTGGTTCCCATGAATGACGAACAGTGGGAAATCATGGATTATTTCATGAATGTGCCGGAAATCGAAAAGCAGATTGCGGAATTTATCGAAACGCAGCACCGAAGGTTTACCAATCTTGTGATCTGCGGCAGAGCCGGATCGGGCAGAGCCTCTCTGGCACTGCGGCTGTATAAGTCCATACGGGTGAATAATCCCGACCTTCCGAATCAGACCCTGAAAGTCGATGCGGATTCTCTGAATAAAAAATCCGTGCTGAAGGTATATGAGAAGGTAGGCAAAGGCCTGATCCTGATCGAACACGCGGAGCTGCTTTCCGGCGTAGCGGTCAGCGAGCTGATACAGGCAATGAACAACACAAAGAACAGTATTTATACCATATTGGTATCCGATCAGAGAAGAATAGAACGGCTGTTTGAAAAGCATCCGGAGCTTGCACCCCTGTTTGACTATACCTTTGTGATTCCGGCATACAATCTGGATCAGTTTGTGGATTTCGGCAAAAATTATGCGTTAAGCTACGGTTATGTGATCGACGACATTGCGCAGCTGGCCTTTTATTCCGCCATATCGGCGAAGAAAACGAAAAATCGCCTTGTTACGCTGCAGGATGTGAAAACGATTATCAATGAAGCCATTTTAAACAATGAAAGCCACAGCAGCCGTCTGTTCCGCGGACTGGGATCCAAAGCAAAAGACCGGGACGGCAATATTATCTTAAAAGAACGGGATTTTTCATAAGAGATAAAAAACAAACCGGCATCATTCTTTTCGAATGGTGCCGGTGTTTCATTTTCCGAGATGGAACCGGTATTATTTCAGAGAAAGATATTCATTCATCCGGTCCACCAGCGTGTCGGCGTCCAGACCGTGAACCATAGCCGCTGCTTCCAGCGTCTCTCCGCTCTGGGACGGACAGTAAACGCAATGCATACCCTCCGCCTGTAAAATGTCTGCCATTGCCGGATCTACGTTAAGAATGTCGGCAATGATCATATCCTTTGTTATTTTCTGCATCATATCCTCCTTCATACTTCTACATTGCAGCCAAAACCTGCAATGCATTATTTTCAATCAATTTGTTATAATGCTCGGAAATGTGCGCTTCCATTCCCTTGAGACAAAATTCCAGTTTTCCGTACTCGGATGCGAGAAGGCAGAGATTGTTGTAGTCTTCTTTGGAAGATTTGGGCACGGACATCAACAGATGCAGGCCGCCTTTCGGGGAGCGGTAAAGGGAATTTTTTCCATCATAAAATTCCTGAAAATCCCGTGCCATCCGAATGACACTGTTCATATTGTCAAAGTTCAGCATGACGACTTCCTGTGAAACAGAAGCGGAAATCCGGTCGTTCAGTTTGCCCTGCTCAATCCGGTCATACAGCCGCCGGAAGAAATCCAGCAGCGGATTTTCCTCGGAAGACTGTATTTCTTCCATATCGGAAATCATGGAGTCGTCAAGCGCATCCTCGTCATATGCGGTAAATTCGGAAAACCTGGTATCCAGTTCGTCCGGCTCGCTCACTTTGGAAATGAGAAGTATAATGCCCTCGGAAGACATGGGAATCGCTTCAATCATCAGCGGAATATCTTCCGTTATAAATCCATAGTCTACGGAAGCTTTTTCAATCATTTCCCTGAAAAGCAGCCGCGCTTTGCTGGTTCCATAGGCCAGCTCGCTGATCTTGATATGGCGTGCGGCCAGATCTTCTTTTGTGAGGGTGCAGCGGATCTGATTTTCACTGATCAGCTCTATTTTCATTCAAACACCTTCCTCCTCTGCGTGATAAAGGCACAAAAACGGTATTGTTTCAATTCTTTATTAGTATATACAAAATTCAAAAAAGTGTAAAGCAGTTTAAAGTGGAAATCTATACAGGATATTCCATTTATCTGCTTAATTATATCCCGAAAAATGTTTTTTCTGTGAAAATTTCCATTTTTTCGGAAAAATAAAACGAAACTTGCCATTTTGACAATAATGAGATAAAATTGAATAACTGTCTGGTAAACGACTATAACATAAGCGGCAGAGAATGTAAATAATAAAGTGGAGGAAACGGACAGCCTTTTTGCAGCTCTGCCGCTGATTTTCAAACCGGAAAACATTGTCTTATCGGTGAATCTGGTGTATAATAAAATCTACGTCAGCATCGGTACAGGAGGATATATGCAAAAAAAAAGGAGCATTTTACCGTTCGTAATATTTGCAACGCTGATCATCTGTGCCGCCGGTGCGTTTCTGATCGGAAATCATTTCAGACCCGGCACGCAGCGATATAATTTAAATACGTTTTTCGGCGTATCGAAGGAACAGGACGTGGCGCTGATGGTGGATCATGTCCTGCTGGAGGAACAGGCGGTGCAGGCAGAAGACGGCGTGTATCTGACCCTGGATACGGTTCAGAAATATATATGCAGCAGATTCTTTTTTGATGAAGAATTGCAGCAGGTCATTTACGTGAAACCGGAGGGACCGCAGTTCCTGAGCGACGGCGTGAAGATCGATGGAGAGGAAATCCGTATCCGTCTGGATGTACTGACGTCATACGCGCAGATTGCCTGCGAAGAATATCAGGAACCGCATCGGCTGATTATCGGCACGCAGGCAGCGGAGAAAAACTTTGCAAATGTGAAAAAAGAGACGCAGCTCCGGTATCGCGCCGGCATTAAGTCGCCGGTGTTAAAAGATACAGCTGTGGGGGAGGCGCTGGAAATTCTGGATACGGTGGACGACTGGACCCATGTGGTATCGGCAGACGGCTGTATCGGTTATATCCGGACCAGATATCTTTCGGACACTTATCAGGACACGATTACGATTGCCAATTCGGATCAGGTATATTCTTCATTTTTGCGAAATGAAAAAATCTGTCTGGCCTGGCATCAAATGGCCGCGGCATCCGGCAATGCGGATTTAAGAAGCAAACTTGCACATGCAAAGGGTGTGAATGTCATCAGCCCTACCTGGTTTTTCCTGACCGATGGAAGCGGCAATATACAGTCTCTGGCGGATCAGACGTATGTGGATCTCTGCCATGGACTTGGCATCGAAGTATGGGCATTGTTTGAAAATTTCACTTACGATGCGGATGTGCGGGAGGCGCTGCCGTTTTACAGCCACAGACAGCATATGATCGATCAGATTGTGTCGGAGTGTGTCCGGCTGGGCATCGACGGCGTCAATCTGGATTTTGAGGGACTGCCGGAGGATACGGGCGCGGCCTATGTGGAATTTGTACGGGAGCTTTCCGTCCGGTGTCATGAAAACGGGCTGGTGCTTTCGGTGGACAACTATGTCCCCTACAATTTCAACAGCTTTTACGGCCGGAAGGAGCAGTCGGTTTTTGCGGATTATGTGATCGTCATGTCCTATGACGAACATTTAAATGAAGAGACGGGGGCCGGTTCCGTGGCTTCGCTGGAATATACGGATTACGCAATCCGTACAATGCTGGAAGAGGTTCCGAAAGAAAAGCTGATCAACGGCGTGCCGTTTTACACAAGACTCTGGATCGATACGCCGAAGACAGAGGCGGAGATTGCCGCGGAAAACGCCAGCGAGGCGTATTCGCCCTACACTCTTTCTTGGCAGACCTTAGGCATCGCCGATACCGGAACTTTTTTGACGGAACACGGCATGACGCCGGAATGGGACGCTGCGCTGGGTCAGTATTATGCGGAAAAAGAGGAAAACGGTACGATGTACCGGATCTGGGTGGAGGACGAACGTTCTCTGGAAGAAAAACTGATGAAAATACAAAGTTACGATATTGCCGGCATGGCAGCATGGCGGCTGGGATTTGAAACGGAAGACTGTTGGGATGTCATCGTAAGATACTATCCCGAATGACAGAAAAAACGGATACCAGGAGAAGAACATATGGAAAAAATCTTATTTACTTCGGAAGCAGTAACAGAAGGACATCCGGATAAGGTGTGCGACCAGATTGCGGATGCGGTGCTGGACGCCTGCCTGGCGCAGGATCCGGAAAGCCGTGTGGCCTGTGAAGTCTGTACCAAAACCGGATTTGTGATGCTGTTTGGTGAAATTTCCACGAAAGCGACGGTGGATTACGAAAAAATCACCAGAGATACCCTGAAAAAAATCGGTTATGATAATGATGCCTGCGGATTCAATGCGGACAAGATCGACGTCATCGTCCGGCTGGAACAGCAGTCCGCGGATATTGCCATGGGCGTGGACTGTGCGCTGGAAAACCGGCAGGGCATGACGGAAGAAGATATCGAGGCCACCGGCGCCGGCGATCAGGGCATGATGTTCGGCTATGCCAACGACGACACCGACGCGCTGATGCCCTATCCCATCTATCTGGCGGAGCAGCTGGCCATGCAGCTGGCGAAGGTGCGGAAAGACAACACCCTGCCTTATTTAAGACCTGACGGCAAGACCCAGGTGACGGTAGAGTATGATGAAGCGGGACAGCCGCTGCGTCTGGAAGCGGTGGTGATCTCCACGCAGCACGACGAAAACGTAAGCCAGGAGCAGATTCACCGGGACCTGAAAACTTATGTCTGCGACCGTGTCATCCCGGCAGAACTGGTGGATGCGGATACCCGGTTTTACTTTAATCCCACCGGACGATTTGTCATCGGCGGCCCCGTGGGAGACAGCGGTCTCACCGGACGGAAGATTATTGTAGATACCTACGGCGGCTACGCGAGACACGGCGGCGGCGCCTTCTCCGGCAAGGACTGCACGAAGGTAGACCGGTCGGCGTCCTATGCGGCCAGATACGTGGCGAAAAATATTGTGGCGGCAAAGCTTGCCAGATCCTGCGAGGTACAGCTGGCTTACGCCATCGGCGTGGCAAGCCCCATGTCGGTGAACGTCAATACGGCGGGTACCGGCGTGATTCCGGACGCACAGCTGACGGAGATTGTACGGAAGCTCTTTGATCTGCGTCCGGCGGCAATCATTCGCAAACTGGATCTGCGCCGGCCCATTTATGCCCAGACCTCCTGTTACGGACATTTCGGCAGAAACGAACTGGATCTGCCCTGGGAGCAGACGGATATGGTGGCGCAGCTGCAGCAGGCAGTAAAATAAAAAGAACAGGAACAGCGGATTGATGGAACAGACATATACACTTTCCGATACCCTGAACCGGGAACAAAAGGAAGCGGTGCTTCATACAGAAGGACCGCTTTTGATTTTGGCAGGGGCAGGCACAGGAAAAACAAGGGTACTTACAAACCGGATTGCATGGCTGATTGAACAGGGCGTTTCGCCCCGGCATATTCTGGCAATTACTTTTACCAACAAGGCGGCGGATGAGATGCGGGAGCGGGTCGGCCAGCTGGTGGGCACAGGATCCGATCAGATTTGGGTCAGCACCTTTCATTCCAGCTGCGCAAGAATTTTGCGCCGTTATGCGGACAGAATCGGGTATCAGAACAATTTTTCCATTTATGATACGGACGACTCGAAGGCTGTCATTAAGGAAATTATAAAGAAGTGGAACCTGGATACAAAGGTCTACAAGGACCGGACCTTTCTGGCAAAAATATCTGCTTATAAGAACAATCTGACAGATACGGAACTATGTATGGATCAGGCAGGCAGCGATGTGGATGAAATTCTGACCGCCCGGGTGTATAAGGAATACGAGGCGCAGCTGAAAAAAAGCAACGCCATGGATTTTGACGATCTGCTGCTCAATACGGTGCGGTTGTTTCAGACGGACGCCCAGGTGCTGGAACAGTATCAGGAACGGTTCCGTTATATTCATATCGACGAGTACCAGGATACAAACAAAGTACAGTTTGTGTTTGTCCGGCTGCTGGCGGCGAAGTATCACAATCTGTGCGTGGTGGGAGACGACGATCAGTCCATTTACCGGTTCCGGGGTGCGAATATTTCCAATATTCTGGATTTTGAAAAATATTTCCCCGAAGCGAAGACCGTCCGGCTGGAACAGAATTACCGTTCCACCGCCAATATTCTGGATGCCGCCAACGCGGTCATTGCCAACAACCGTGCCAGAAAGAAGAAACATTTGTGGACCGATCAGGGCACTGGGGAAAAAATCGCCTGTTACAGCGCCCAGACGGCCTACGACGAGGCGGAACATATCATCGAGGATATCCGGAAAAAAATGCGGACTGAGGGCCGGAAGTACAGCGATTTCGCGATTCTTTACCGGACCAATGCCCAGTCCCGTATTTTTGAAGAAAAATGTATCGGCGCCAATATTCCCTATCAGCTGATCGGCGGCGTCAATTTCTATGCCCGCAAGGAAATCAAGGATCTGCTTGCGTATCTTAAGACCATTAATAACGGTATGGACGATATCGCCGCCAGACGGATCATCAACGTGCCGAAACGGGGCATCGGACAGGCCAGTATTGATAAGATTGCCCAGCATGCCTTTGAAAATGATATTACATTTTTCGACGCGGCAGTCCGGGCGGAGCAGATTGTGGGACTGCAGCGAGCTGCCGCCCGCATCGCTTCTTTTACCGAGCCGTTCTTTAAGTGGCGCAGCTGTCTGGACTATCTGAAATTGTCGGAGATTTTCGACGATATTCTGGAAACCACCGGATATCGGGCGGAACTGGAAGCAGAGCAGACAGAGGAAGCACAGGAACGGCTGCAGAACCTGGAAGAACTGCGGAACAAAATTGTTTCCTATGAAGAAAGCACGGAGACGCCCACTTTGAATGGTTTCCTGCAGGAAGTGGCGCTGGTGGCGGAAATCGATACGCTGGAAAGCCATTCGGATTATGTGGTATTGATGACGCTCCATGGTGCAAAGGGCCTGGAATTTCCGGTGGTGTATATCAGCGGTATGGAAGAGGGCGTGTTCCCCGGCATGATGGCGATCTACAGCGGGGACGAAGGAGAAATCGAAGAAGAACGGCGGCTCTGCTATGTGGGTATTACCCGGGCCAGAGAGGAGCTGATGCTGAGCTGGTCCCGTCTGCGGATGGTGCGGGGCGAGCAGATGTATCAGAAACCCTCCCGGTTTCTGGAGGAAATCCCGAAGGAACTTTTACAGCCGGGAGCCTTCGAACGTCAGGAAAAGAAGCGGATCAGCTTTACGGAGGACCACAGCTATACCGATGCAAAGGCCAGCTTTGCGTCCAATGCTTTCGCGGGTATGAAAAAGGCCTCCGCCTTTACGAAAGCGCCGTTGGATTATACCATGGGGGACCGGGTGTCCCATATCAAATTCGGCCTCGGAACCGTGACGGCCATTCAGGACGGCGGCCGGGACTATGAGGTGACGGTAGACTTTGACCGCTTTGGCGTGAAGCATATGTTTGCCGGCTTTGCGAAACTGAAAAAACAGGAGTAAACCACAAATGGAAATGATCAGCGCATGTCCGCAGACCGGTATCTGCGGCGGTTGTGCTTATGCACATCTTTCTTATGAAGCACAGCTGCGGGAAAAAGACGCGCAGCTGCGGGCACTTTTACAGGAATTGCCCTGCGACTGTCATTATACCGGAATGCGTTCCGGCGAGAAGGTGCTGGAATACCGCAACAAGATGGAGTTTTCCTTCGGGGATTCCCGCAAAGACGGCCCGCTGCAGCTGGGCATGCACAGAAAGAAAAGTTTTTATGATATTGTCAGCGCCGCAGACTGCCGGATCGTAGATGCAGACTACCGGCAGATTGTGGCGTTTGCGGAAGACTATTTTGCAAAGCGCGGCACCTCGTATTTTCATAAGAAGACCCACCGGGGATTCTTACGGCACCTGCTGATTCGAAAGGGACTGCATACCGGAGAAATCCTGGCGGATCTGGTGACCACTTCCCAGGAAACGCCGGACCTGACTCCTTTTGCGGAGGGACTGCTTGCGCTGCCTTTACAGGGACGGCTGGTCAGCATCCTGCATACGGTGAATGACAGTTTTTCGGACGCAGTCAAAAATGACCGGACAGAAATTCTGTACGGTCAGGCTTATTTTACGGAAGAACTGCTGGGACTGCGGTTTAAGATCAGCCCCTTTTCCTTTTTTCAGACCAACTCCTACGGCGCGGAAGTGCTGTATGAGACAGTCAGGGAATTTGCCGGGGGCATCCGCTGCCATACCATGTTTGATCTTTACAGCGGCACCGGAACCATTGCGCAGATTTTAAGCGCCGTGGCAAAACAGGTCATCGGCGTGGAAATCGTGGAAGAAGCCGTGGAAGCCGCCCGGGAAAATGCGGCGGCCAACGGGCTGGATAACTGCAGCTTTATCGCCGGCGATGTTGCGGAAGTGATGGATCGGCTGGCGGCTTCCCCGGAACTGATCATACTGGATCCGCCCAGGGAAGGGATACAGCCGAAGGCCATTCGTAAGATTCTCGGATTTCAGGCGGCGTATCTGATTTACGTTTCCTGCAATCCGAAAAACATGGTCAGAGATTTACAGATACTGACTGCCAACGGATATCATATAGAAAAGATCACCGCGGTGGATGAATTTCCGTTTACCGCCAATATGGAAGCGGTCTGTCTTCTCTCACAGACACCGGAAAACGACGGGGCGGTCAGACCTTAATCTGCCCCAGTATTTCGCCGATGCTGCCCTGAATCAGAATATCGGCGTGTTTGTCCCGGGGCGTGGAGGATTTATTGATCACGGCCAGGGTTTTGCCCCGGAAATAGTCAATGAGCCCTGCCGCCGGATATACGGCCAGGGAGGTGCCGCCGATAAGCAGCATATCGGCATGGGAAATGTGATAGACCGACTGATTTAAGGTCTCCTGATCGAGGCCTTCCTGATACAGCACCACGTCCGGTTTGATGCGGCCGCCGCAGGCGTCGCAGCGGGGAACGCCGGTACTTTGGTAAATGTAGTCAAAATTGAAAAACTTCCGGCAGCTCAGACAGTGGTTGCGGTGTACGCTGCCATGCAGTTCCAGTACCGTTTTGCTGCCGGCGGCCTGGTGCAGACCGTCGATGTTCTGGGTAATGACGGCTTTCAGCTTTCCGGCGGCTTCCAGTTCGGCAAGCTTTTTGTGGGCCGCGTTTGGTTTTGCCTCCGGCGCCATCATTTTATCCCGGTAAAAACGGTAAAATTCCTCCGGTTTCGCGATGAAAAAATCATGGCTGAGCATGGTTTCCGGCGGATAATCGTATTTCTGGTTGTAAAGACCGTCCACACTCCGGTAATCCGGAATGCCGCTTTCCGTGGAAACGCCCGCGCCGCCGAAAAATACAATATAACGGCTGGCAGTGACGGCGTCCTGTAGTTTTTGCAGTTGATCCATGGTGCAGTCCTCCTTTTTTGATTCTGACATTATTTTATATAAGGGAAAAAGAGATTGCAAGAGATTTGACGTAAAATCCAACTGGAACATTGTCAATAAAAATGATTTATGATAAAATGAAAAAACTTTGGATTCCGGCACAGAATAAATGCTTCGGATTTTTCTTTAGCGGAAAGAACAGGAAAAAATGGAACAGATCTTAGTTGCGGAGGATATTTATAAAACATATCGGACAGCTTCCGGCCCGGTGCACGCACTGCAGGGAATCAGCCTGTCTTTTGAAACGGGGCTGTTTTATGCAGTGATTGGCCGCAGCGGATCCGGGAAATCTACACTGCTGCATGTGCTGAGCGGTCTGGACCGGCCGGATCAGGGCACGGTTCGGGTGGAAGGAAGGGATCTCTATGCCTGTTCAGATCACCAGATGGCCATTTTTCGAAGACGGTATATGGGCTTTGTATTTCAGCAATATAATTTACTGGATGAATATACTGTGCGGACGAATATCTGTATGCCGCTGACACTGGACGGGCGAAAGGCGGATCGGCAGTTTCTGGATAAGCTTACAAAGCTTTTGATGCTGGAGGATAAGCTGGACCGGTATCCGGAAGAGTTGTCCGGCGGAGAGCAGCAGCGTGTAGCCATTGCCCGGTCTGTGATTGCAAGACCCAGACTGATTTTTGCAGATGAACCCACCGGAAATCTGGACCGCAAAACCGGGGAGCAAACAATGAAACTGCTGAAAAGCTGTGCAAAAGCCTTTGGACAAACCTTGATTGTAGTCACTCATGATCTGGAAACTGCGCGGGAAGCAGATCGGCTGATTCATATTGAGGACGGACGGATAATCAGCAAAAAAGAGGGCGAATGAGCTTATGAGTACGAAAGAGAAGAAACATCTGCTGATTGTAGAAGATGATGAGAGTGTGGCAGAGGGACTGGCGGAAATCCTGTCCGGGTATGCGTATGATGTGCTGTGTACGGACAATGCGGAAGGCGCTATGGAGCAGCTGCGCTTTGGACGCGTTGATCTGATTATTCTGGATATCTGTCTGGGAGAGGAAAACGGATATGACCTGTGCAGAAAGATCCGCAAACAATGGAATACGCCCATTATTTTCCTGACTGCGCTGAACAGTGAAATTGAAATCGTCAGAGGATTTCATGTAGGCGGAGATGACTATATCACGAAACCGTTTCGTATGCAGGAACTGCTGGTTCGAATTCAGGCGCTGCTGCGCCGCAGCGCAAATGTACAAAACAGTCTGAAGCGAAGCGGAGAACTGGTTTATGACGGAAAGCGGCAGATTCTCTATAACGCACAGGGAAAGATGGATCTGACGGGAACGGAACTGAAAATTGTAAAGCTACTGATGGAACAATGGCCGAGAATCCTGACGCGGGAAGAATTGTTTCTGGGCATATGGGATCAAAGCGGCATGTATGTGGAAGAAAACACGCTGAATGTCAATATCAGCCGGCTCAGAGATAAGCTTGGAAAATCAAACGGGACGAATTATATTGAAACAGTGAGAGGAACCGGATACCGATGGGCGGTTCCCGTTACAGGCGAGGAAATTCATGATCGTTGAATTATTGGCGGTCGGCATCGGCATTGCGGGAATAACTGCGCTGCTGCTGGTGCAAAGACGCCTGACCCGTCAGGATCGGCGAATTGAGGAACTGACAGAACAGATCAGCCGTTTTCTGGATAACCCATCGGAGGCACTGGAAGAAAATCTGGAGGAGGGCTGGATTTGTAATCTTGAGAATCAGATCAGTCGTCTGGAACGACAGCTGTTATATGAAAAACATATGCAGCAGCAGCGGGAACGACATACGATTCAGTTTGTGGAAAATATGGCCCATCAGATGAAAACGGCAGTAACCGCGCTGCAGATCTGGCTGGAAATTGCACAGCTGCGGTCTGTGACGGAAGAAGAACGGCAGGCACTGTGGAAAGGGCAGACCTGTGTTCTGCGGCTGAATGGGGAAATTGACCGGATTTTACAATCCAGTCAGCTGGCGGAAGGCAAAATCCATATGAACTTTGCGCCTTTTTCTTTGGAACAGATGATTACCGCCGTATGCAGTCAGCTGAAAGCGCTGACAGACAAACGGAAGGTGCAGATGCATCTGCAGTGCGCCGAAGACTTGCAGTATTACGGGGATCTGTTCTGGCTGACACAGGCGTTGGAAAATATTGTGAAAAATGCGGCGGAACATACCGGAGAAAATGGTTGTGTCTGGATCAGGATAAAAGACTGCGGAAGCAGCGTGCAGATCGTGATTGAAGATGAAGGCAGAGGCATTCCGGCCGAAGAGTTTCCACTGTTGTTTCAGCGGTTTGCCCGGGGCAGGGGAACGAAAAGCGGATACGGCATCGGGCTGAGTATGGCCAGAGATATCATACGGACCCATCATGGAAGTCTGACTGCGGAAAACAGGAAGAAAAAGGGGGCGCGTTTTGTCATTTCCCTTCCTGTGCTGGAAGGCGCAAAAGCTTACGCGTCGGAGACACAGGAAACTGAATGCCCGTAAAACAGTGCGGTACTGCCAATCTTACAAAAATGTAAGGTTTTCAGAGGAACTGTTTGTGATAAGATAAAACGCAACAGGGGGTATCGTTTTATGCATAAGCAGCTTTTGGAACTGACCATACAGGGCATCAAACGAAAAAAGAAAACCAGTCTTTTGATTTTTCTGATTCTTCTGATTTCTTTTTCGTTTGCAATTTCCGCGCTTTCCATTACGGAGAGTATCGATGTTTCGAATACCGACTATCGTCTGGATACCTACGGCGCCTGGGAATACGCCGTATACGGCGGGGACAGGAAGGATGAAAAGGCATATCGGAAGCTGCAGGAGACAGCGCAGATGGGAACTGCGGTTTGCTACGGTACGGTGATGGCGAATGCCGTCTACGGAACACTGGATCCGGCATTGAAAGAAATGGGACATTTGCGGCTGCAGGACGGCCGCTTCCCCACACAGTCGGATGAGATTGCCATAGAAGCAGATATTTTAAACGCACTGGGCTGCAGTTATGTACTGGGGCAGTCCATCCGTCTGCAGATTGCGCTGCCGGCGGTGCCCGCAGGCCAAACGGCGGAAACCGCTGATGCAGCGCAGGGCAACGCCGTCATAGTGGAAAAAACATATCGCCTCTGCGGGGTGATCTGTGATTATACCGATTTATGGGAAAATGGACAGGGCCGGCTTCCGGGCGCAGTAGTGACGGAAGAAGAGGCCCTGCATGTATATGCGGACGCAGCAAAGCAGTATGAAACGGCCGTACTGGAAACACCGGAATATCAGTATTTCTTTCGGGCGACGAAAAATGTCCGCACGCTGCAGAAAGCGCTTCTGCAGCATCCTTTCTTTGCGGAAAACGGCAACAGCGCAGACCGAAGGCTTGTCTTTAACAGCGCCGCCTTTGATACGGCACAGGAGACCGGCAGCTATTATTTCTATCTGGGGATGATTTTCTGTGTGACCCTGCTGGCGGTATTCTATGTCTATCTGTCCCAGATGGAAAGGGAAGTACGTCATCTTGCGCTGTTTCGCAGCATCGGCATTACCGAAAAACAGCTGCGGATCAAACTGTTTTATGAGACCCTCTGCCTTGTGCTGCCTGCGGTGCTGGCGGGACTGCTGGCCGCCTGGGGCGTGATCGTACTTGTACAGCACTCCCTTTTGCTGGTGCATACACGGAAAATACATATTCATATACCGGTGCTTGTGATTTTGGGGCTGGTTTTGCTTTGGTTTGCCGGGGTGCTGCTGGTACGGTTCCTGCTGTTTCAGGCAGCGCTGCGTCAGCCTCTGCGGGGCCGGATGCAGACAGACCGGCGGAAGAAACGCCGGTACCGGCGGGTCAGCAAAGCGCTGCTTCTGATGCTGTCCGGGATCGTATGCGCGACGCTGATCTTCAGCTGTATGCAGGCAGCCTGGCCCTGGATGCTGAAAGAATATGCGGAATCTGATTGCTCTTACCGTTTTTTATCCACAGAAACAACTGCAGGTATCTCGGGCCGGGACTTTGCCGCAGCACTGGCACAGCTGCCGGGGGTTCGCCGCGTCAATGCCTGGGCGGCATTTTACGGCGGCTTTCATTTGGAGGAAAACACGGATGCCGGGACAAACAAAGACGAGGCAGCGTCAGATAAGGATTCAGAGACAGATCTGGAAATCTACGGACTGGCGGCTGCCGACTGGGAAGTGCTGGTTCGGCAGGTGGATGGCGGGGCGGATATGGATGCCCTGCAAAGGGGCGACGCCGTGATACTGGTGGTGCCGGAGAATCGGACCGGGAAGGCGCTGCCGGCGGTTTCCCAGGGGGATACCCTGTTTCTGGATCTGTATGGGGATCCGGAGACAGGGGAAACATCATATTATGTACCCGGCAGAAAACGGGAACAGATCCGGTCAATTCCTGTAAAGGTAGGGGCTGTGGTGCATAACGTGAACGACTATTTTACAAGAGCATCCGAATTATTTCGAAATATGCCGTATGGAATAGTTTGTCCCCTGCAACTGCTTGACGAGGCACTGCAGGATACGGGGATAGAGCAGGAAGGGAGCCAATATCTGAAGGGCGGCGCCTATGGCTGTACCCAGGGCGAGGTATATACCGATGGGACAGCGGACTACTATTCCACGGATTACGCGATGGCAGAACTTTGTGAACGATACGGATATCACATCAATACGTTTCGGGAGGAAAACACGGGGCAGATCCAGCGGTCCCTGCAGATGCTGGTGCAGCTGTTGGCCAGCGGCGCTGTGATCCTCTGTGTATCGCTGCTGCTTATCTGCAGCAGCCAGCGGCTGGCGGACGAAGGGGAGACAAAACGGATCGCGGTGCTCCGGGCGCTGGGGCTGTCCCGGTGCAGGCTGCGGCTGCAAGTCCTTCTGGAAGCGGCCGGCACCGCGCTCTTTTCGGTCGGCGCCGGCTGGGGCGCTTTTGGCGTCTATCTGCTGTACGGCGCTTTCCGGCAGCAAAGCCGGCCGCTGGAATATTTCGGCGAGGCGCATACGCTGAAAGAAACGCTCATGGGGGAACTGAATATATATCGGAATTACGGCATCCATTCCGGACAGGTTTTGCTGGTCAGCGCGGCCGGCGCGGCGCTGGTGGCGCTGACGGTACTGCTGGCCCGACGCCGGCTGCCGGATACGGCATTGTTTTCCCAAAGCAGACGGAAAAAAACGAAAGATTTTTAAACTTCCCGCGTTTCTCTTTTTCGGAAACGCGGGTTTTTCTGATTTTAAATAAAAAAATCAGAAACCTTACGAAACTGTAAGCAATTTTGTAAGGTTTCCGTAAGAATCCAGCGGTATAATATCCATATAAAAAGTAGAAAGAAGGGAGAAAAAGAAAATGAAGCGAAAAAAATGGATTTTGATGCTGATATTATGTACGATGCTTGTCCTTGGCACTGTGACCACCTCCATTGCCGCCACCCGGCCGGCGCCGGCGCAGCCCATGGCCCAGGAATGCGGCAACTGCGGGCAGATGCGGCTGCTGAACCAGTATGACTATGGCGGCTGGGTGTTTGTGCACACAACACTTTGTAAAAAGGAGCCGGGAGGATTGGATCATATTTATGAACGGCCGGTGTTTATGAGCGTTAAATGCTCCAACTGCGGGTTTACAGCCGATTTGGGAAAAACATGGGAATACAAAACCGTCTGTAACCATTGAAACCCCGGCGGCGCGGCAGCGTCCGCCGAAACAGATCGTCGGTAAAGGCGCAGGAGGCCACTCCGGTTTATATCTGCAACAAATATTAATTGAATCGCCGAATGCGCCTTTATCATATAAATCACACTTAAAAAGAAAAACTGTCCGGTAAGGACGGTTTGCGGGAGGCAGAATATGTATTACTATATTTGGCCGAATCTTCTCGCTCTGATTAAGAAACAGTTTATGGAAGTCGCCGGAATCGATGAATCGGCTTTTGACAAAGAGCGGTCTTCCGACCGGCACAGGAAGGATTATTCATTAAAGGATTACAGGCTCAATCTGTATGCGGAAGGATGCGATGAGACAGAAGATGAGATCGCTTACATCGCGTCCAGAAAGGCACTGAATTACAATCTGTTTGGCGCAGGCCCGCTTGCCTTTCGGGAAAACGGCTGCGGCATTGCACCGGGCGTCTATCATCCGGTGTATAAACAGAAAATTCCGTTGATTCAAAACAAAAATACAACACTTTCCATTGATACGCTCCTGATCGGAGAAGAGGAATGGGAAATCGTCCGGACCCGTTTTCTGGAATGGATTGTTCTGAAAAACCGCCTGATTAAGGAAACTTTTCTGGACGAACGGAATTACTTTGATCCGGCGGCCGGAAAGATTTTTGCAGAGGCAACGCGAAAAATGCTGATGCCCTGTGCGGCAGACGGCGGTGAATCACAGAGTATTTTCAGCCATATTGACGCGCTTTTTATCATAAAAGAGCTAATTGCGGCATATAATTTATTATCAGAGGACAGACCGGAACAAAAGACGCTGCCGAAAAAGATCAATATCGTTGAATGCTACTGGAAACCAAAAAATTATTCGGTACTGGATGCATACGCGGTGAAGGTCTATATTAAAGAAAATGGCATAAAAAAAGAACATGTGCAAATGATGTGTTTGATTGCGCCGGTACTTCGTTTGTTTGAGGAGCGTTTTTCGGTTTCCGTGGATATCCGTCATGTGGATGTATGGAAGCTGCTGCTTGGCCAGAAAGATGAAAGGGACAAGTGGCTTTGGATGAAACGATATAAAATTTAGCAGAGGAAAAAACCATGATTTTCATTTCGGAAGTAAAAAGAAACCATAAAAAGCTGCTGGAAGAAAATGCGCGTCTGAAAAAACTGGTAGAAGAGGAACGGAAGAAAAGCGAGCAGTGGGAAATGCTGACGAAGCTGTTCGAAAAGGAATTAAAAGAAGCAAGACATCGTTACAATCTCGATTCCGATGAAGACTATCAGGCATTTTTGGAAAGCATCAAAGGTCGGAAGGATCTTTGAATCAGGCATTGATCGCAGGCCACCCAAAAAGTGTCCGGGGCGAAAGCACGTCTTTCGTTTCAGACACTTTTTTTATGCAAAGAAAAAACCTGTGCCGGATGTCCCGGCACAGGGCAGTCTCAGATTTTCAGTTCAATGGCCTGTTTGTTGTTTTGTATATCCACTTCGGTATATTCTCCACCGAATTCTCCATCCAGGGACCAGGAAATGGGCTGGTCGCTGGTGATGTGCAGGGAAGTGATTTCCGCTGTCTGTACAATGGAGGCTTCCCGCAGTTTTCCATTAAACAGACAGGTAATCAGCTCCTGAAATTCCGCCGGCGTTTCCGGAGCTTTTGCCAGGGTAAGTTCATGATAGCCGTCGTCTAAGGAAACGTCGCTGCCGAACAAACGCTTGAATCCGCCGATGGAATAGGTATTTGTAATCATTCCGAGAATAAAATGACCGTCAATGTGCAGATTGTCGCCATCGGCAATGATATGGTATTCCGGAATATTCGCAAGGCTTTTGGCGCCTTCTATAATGTAAGCGGAATGCCCCAGCAGATTTTTCATATCCTGAGGCGTCATGTAGGATACCTCGGAGAACAGACCAAAGGCAGCGGCATAGACAAAATATTTGCCGTTCAGGGAGCCGATATCGCTTTTGAAAACGGAGGGACCGATGGCGGTTTCCGCGGCTTCCAGCATACGTTTTGGAATTTCAAGAGAGGATGCGAAATCATTGGTGGAACCTGCCGGAATGTATCCGATGGGGATCCTTTTTTCCCGTTTCATCATACCGGTAACCACTTCATTTAAAGTGCCGTCGCCGCCGCTGCAGACAATCAGATCGCAGTCAAGCGTTTCGTCCAGTACCAGATTGGTGGCGTCGGCCCTCTTTTGCGTCGGATAGGCGGTCACCAGGTAACCGGCGGCGGTAAACAGGTCGATGATGGTGCTCAGTTTTTGTAAAATGGCGCCTTTGCCGGCCTTGGGGTTGTAGATAAACAGTAATTTTTTCAGTGATTCCTGCATCAATGGAAGCCTCCTTTTCCGATACTTTCTTAGCATATTCACGGCTCTTTGATCATAGAGTGTAAAAGAAACTGACATCTAGTTATCTTCCAGGAGTGATCAAATGAGCGAAAAAACAAAAATTGTGGTGGTTCATATGAAAGAACTGCTTTATACCGTAATCTTTACGGCACTTGTAATTATATTGATTATCGTGCTTGTGTATATGTTTCTGCCCAAATCCGGCGATGAAGCAGCGCCGGAAAATCCGGTACAGACGGAAATTAACGCTACGGAATCCGTGTCCGAAATAACGGAAAATGCGGCCGCAGAATTTCTGCCTGAAACGGATACCGGTATGGAAACATCCGTTCCGCTGAACACGGAAGAGGTCACGGTTTCGCAGTAGTGCTGCCTTCCCGGATCAGCCGCAGCAGATCGGTTTTGGAAAACTGATAGGTTTTACCGCAGAAATGGCATTTGACTTCCACCGGCTTTTCCTCGTCGATCAGGGATTCCAGCTGCGTTTTGCCCAGACTTAACAGCGCCCGTTCGATGCGGGGCGCAGAGCAGTCACAGCGAAAGCCGGTTTCTGTGGTTTCCAGAATTTCCAGATCCATATCGCCTAAGATCTGCTGCAGAATATCCTCCGGCGTCAGCCCCTGTTCCAGCAGGGAAGTCACGCTGGGCAGACTTTTCAGCTTTTCTTCCAGCGCGGCGATATGGGCATCCTCGGCAAAAGGCATCAGCTGGATCAGAAATCCCCCTGCCGCCTTCACATGGTTGTCGTGCTGCATCAGCACACCCAGTGCCACGGAGGAGGGAATCTGCTCACTGACGGCAAAATACCAGGTCAGATCATCGGCAATCTCGCCGCTCTGCAGATCGACCCGCCCGGTATAGGGCTCTTTCAGTCCCAGATCCTTGATGACGGAAAGGCTGCCCCGGCCGATGGCGCCGCCTACGTCCAGTTTCCCTTTGGCATTGGCGGGAATCAGCACCAGCGGCTCGTCTACGAATCCCTTCACAAAGCCTTTGGAATTGGCGGTAACCGTAATGCCTTTCAGAGGCCCGTCTCCCGTGATATGGATCGTCAGCAGATCTTTGTCCCCTTTCATGCCCACGCCCATCATGGCGCCTGCCGTAAGGCACCGGCCGAGGGCCGCCGTGGCGACGGGACTGGTATTATGAATCTGTCTGGCGTATTCCGTCATGCCTGTGGTTTCGGCGGCAAAGGCGCGGATACTGCCTCCGGCCGCCGAGGCTCTTACAATATAATCCTGTGCAGTCATGGCTTTTTTTCGCACTCCTTTGCAATAAAACATAATCGGTGGTCAGCGTCGCTGCCCGGGCGGCTGCTGTAGCCGTCCGTCACATCCAGCAATTGCAGGCCGGCATCCGCCAGTGCCCTGCAGACTGCTTCCTTCGTAAAGATTCTCTGATAATGGTATTCTTCAAATTTGGCGTACCTGCCGTCCGCCTCCCGTTCGAACATGGACAGATGATATTCAAACACATCCTGATCTATGGCAGTCTCACAAAAAAAATCCCCTTTTTGGTCATGTCGGCAGGAGGTGAGACCGGCAGTGGTCTGAAACCACTTTTTCGTTTTCATATCAAAAATAAAAAGGCCGCCCGGATCCAGATAATTGTTCACCAGCCGAAACAGCGTGGTCAGCTCATCCGTATCTGCCATATAATTGACGGTATCGCAGCAGCAGATGGCGGCACGGACGGTTCCGTACAGCTCGAAAGCGCGGATATCCTGACACAGATAAAGGATATTCGAATCGCGGCTGCTTTTTTCGTAAGCCCGAGCCAGCATTTCTTCGGAATTGTCGATGCCGATCATATCATATCCGGCGTCTGCCAGCTTTCTGGTCATACGTCCGCTGCCGCATCCTAAGTCGGCGATTATTCCATTGTCGATTTCATATGTATGCAGAATGTCCATAATCCGCCGGCACCATCTGTGGTACGGAATATTGCGCATCCAGCGGTCATAGACTTTCGCGAAAGCAAGATAAGTGTCCATTTGAGTTTATTTCAGGAAAGCGCCTGTACTGCAGGCGCTTTCCTCTGTGTTTGATCAGTCACAATGACAGCCGGAATCGTCCGTTGACGGCTCTCTGGAATAGGTCTCGCAGCTGGTGTCGTGCTCGATCTTAATCCGGTCTGCCGTGCAGTATTTGCTGTCGTTGTACATACAGTCTACTGCAGAACATCTCAAATCGTCCATGCGGATACCTCCTTGTAGAATCGGTAGCGTCACGGGGAAAACAATACTGCTTTCCGCCGGTTCATTATGACAGTTCTAGTATCTGCCGGCGCAGGAAAAATATGCATGGAAGTTTTAAATCATTCTACGGTTACCGACTTCGCCAGATTTCTGGGCTGGTCTACGTTGTTGCCCTTGATAATGGCAGTATAGTAAGCCAGCAGCTGCATCGGCACGGCGGCCAGCAGCGGCATCAGGATCTCTTCATTGTCGGGAATGGTAATGACAAAATCGGCGACATCCTTTTTGATGGTGTGCCGGTCTGTCGTTATGACGATGACAAAAGCGCCCCGACTCTTGACTTCCTGAATATTGCTCATGGTTTTGTGGATCAGAGAACTTTGCGTCGCAATGGCGATGACGGGCGTGCCGTTTTCAATCAGAGAAATGGTGCCGTGCTTTAATTCCCCTGCCGCGTAGGATTCGGAATGAATATAGGAAATTTCTTTCAGCTTCAGAGAACCCTCCATGCTCAGGCAGTAGTCGAGGCCGCGACCGATGTACAGCAGGCTGGCAGCGTCCTTTAAATGGGTGGCCGCATGCTGGCATGCGGAGGTATCGTTTAAGTAATGCTCGATCTGCGCAGGGATTTTGTCCATCTGACGTATGTAATACCGGCAGGCTTCCGAGGAAATGCAGCCCCGGATATAGGCCAGTTCAAAAGCAAACAGATACATGGTGGTCATCTGTACCATATAAGCCTTGGTAGAGCAGACGGAAATCTCGGGTCCTGCCTGGGTATAGCAGACCATATCGGACTCCCGGGCGATGGAAGAACCCACCACGTTGATGATACCCAAGGTTTTGGCACCCTTTTTCTTGGACAGACGCAGCGCTTCCAGGGTATCGGCGGTTTCTCCAGACTGGGAAATGGCGATGACAAAATCACCGGGGTGAATGATGGGATCCCGGTAACGGAACTCGGAGGCAATGGAAACCTCCACATCCAGGCCGGCCAGCTTTTCAATGAGATACTCGCCGATCAGTCCCGCATGGACGGCGGAACCGCAGCCGATGATGTGCAGTTTCTGGATGGTGCGCAGATCGTCCGCCTGCACGCCGCAGTCCGAGAAATCCGGCATCCCGTTGATAATATGGGGACGCATGGTCTTGGCAATGACAGAAGGCTGCTCGTGAATCTCCTTGATCATGAAATGATCGTAACCGGCTTTTTCCGCCGCGTCAATATCCCAGGTCGCTTCGTGCAGCTCCTTGGCAATCACATGACCCTCCAGATCCACGAAAGTCACCTGATCCGGGGCGATAACCGCGATTTCGTCATGTTCCAGAATATAATAGGAACGGGTATGGTGCAGGATGGCGGGAACGTCGGAAGCAATAAAGTTTTCCTGCGTGCCCCTGCCCACAATCAGCGGACTGTCCTGCCGCAGGGCATAGATGATGCCCGGCCGGTCTGCAAACAGAATCCCCAGAGAATAGGAACCCACCAGATGCGCCTTGGCGTTGACAATGGCCTGCAGGGGATCCGCATCATAGTAATAATCAATCAGTTTCGCCACAGTTTCACTGTCTGTCTGGCTGTAAAAGGAGTATCCTTTTTCCGTGAGGAAGGATTTGATTTCCTTGTAGTTTTCAACAATGCCGTTGTGTACCAGCATGACGCGATCCGTGCCGTGGGGATGGGCGTTGGTGTCGTTGGGCTCGCCATGGGTGGCCCAGCGGGTATGCCCGATGCCGCAGGTGCCTTTCGGTTTTTCCATGTCGGCGATTTTGGCTTTGAGGTGTTTCAGTTTTCCGGCGGCTTTTACAGACACGATGCCGCCGGCTTCACAGACGGCGATGCCTGCAGAATCGTATCCGCGGTATTCCAGTCTGGAAAGACAGTCAATCAGAATATCGCAGCAGGCCTGGGTACCGGTATATCCTACAATTCCGCACATAGAACGTGCTCCTTTATTTCAAAAGAATTGTATCAATGATACCGCGTTTGGGGCGGATAGTCAAGAAGGGATATTCTCGCCAAAAGACTGCAAGAAACAGGATTTCCGGCATTACATCTTGCCATTTTCCGGGAAATATGCTACCATGGGGAAAATAAAAACGGAAAAGTTTAGTTTCCGGGTAAAAATAGAGGAGGAAGAAACGATGTTAGTATCAGCAACAGAGATGCTTCAGAAAGCAAAGGCCGGACATTATGCCGTCGGTCAGTTCAATATCAACAATCTGGAGTGGACAAAGCAGGTGCTGCTTGCGGCAGAGGAAACAAAGTCGCCGGTGATCCTGGGTGTATCCTGCGGTGCCGCGAAATACATGACCGGATTCAAGACCGTAGCAGATATGGTGAAGGCCATGATCGACTGCATGGGCATTACGGTGCCGGTAGCACTGCATCTGGATCACGGTACCTATGAAGCTTGCTACGATTGTATCGAAGCGGGCTTTTCATCCATTATGTTTGACGGTTCCAAGTATGCCATCGAAGAAAACGTGGCAAAGACCAAAGAACTGATCGACGTATGCAAGAAAAAAGGTATGTCCATTGAGGCGGAAGTCGGCGCCATCGGCGGCGAGGAAGACGGTGTCATCGGCATGGGCGAGTGCGCGGATCCCAGGGAATGTAAGATGATCGCGGATCTGGGCGTGGATATGCTGGCAGCCGGTATCGGCAATATTCACGGAAAATATCCCGCCAACTGGAAGGGCTTAAGCTTTGAAACGCTGGACGCCATCCAGCAGCTTACCGGCGAAATGCCGCTGGTTCTCCACGGCGGTACCGGCATTCCCGACGACATGATCAAGAAAGCCATCAATCTGGGCGTTGCCAAGATTAACGTCAATACGGAATGTCAGCTGGTATTTGCGGAAGCTACCAGAAAATATATCGAAGCAGGCAAGGATCTGGAAGGCAAGGGATTTGATCCCCGTAAACTTCTGGCACCCGGCTGCGACGCCATCAAGGCAAAGGTGATCGAGAAGATGGAACTCTTCGGTTCTGTCGGCAAGGCCTGATCAAGCACAAAAGAAAGGCTGTTCGTTTTATACGGACAGCCTTTTTTGTGTGCGGAGACCCGCATATGAAAATCATTTGCGGCTTGACATTGGGGGCAGATACGCTATACTTTTTTAATTGCTATTTTGCGGCATTTCTAGTATACTGTACAGGGACTGTAAGAAGAGGATTTTTTTAAATAAAGGAGAGCAACGAGATGAAAGAAACGGCTTTAGTGGTAATGGCCGCCGGCATCGGCAGCCGTTACGGAAAAGGCATCAAACAACTGGAACATGTGGGACCTTCCGGTGAGATTATCATGGATTATGCCATCTATGACGCGATGGAAGCCGGTTTTAATAAGGTAGTATTTATTATCCGGAAGGATCTGGAGGAAGATTTTAAGGAGATCATCGGCAACCGGATTGCCAAAAAGATCAAGGTAGAATACGCATTTCAGGAAATCGACGCCCTGCCGGAGGGCTTTGCCTGTCCCCCGGAGCGGAAGAAACCCTGGGGCACCGGGCAGGCTGTGCTGGCGGCAAAGGAATGCCTGAATATGCCCTTTGTGGTGGTGAACGCCGACGATTATTACGGAAAAGAAGCCTTCCGGCTGGTACATGATTATCTGGTGGAAGACCATCCGGGGACCCCGATGCAGTTTTGTATGGCCGGCTTTATTCTTGGCAATACCCTCAGCGAGAACGGCGGCGTGACCAGAGGTGTATGTAAAGTAAATGAAGAGGGAATTCTGGAAGAAGTAGTGGAAACCGGCGACATCAAACGCAACGAAAGTGGGAAAGTGGAGTGCGTTCGGGATGGAAAAACACTGGAACTGGACGAAAATACCCACGTTTCCATGAATATGTGGGGATTCACTCCGGAATTGACGGAGGAACTGGAAAAAGGGTTCACCCGGTTCCTGAAGGATATCAAACCGGAAGAACTTTTGAAGAAAGAATACCTGCTGCCGGGGGTTGTATCCGATCTGATTACGGCGGGCAAAGCCCGGGTGCGGGTGCTGGAAACCCATGATAAATGGTTTGGTGTTACATACGCCCAGGATACCCCCTACGTTGTGAAAGCGTTTCGCGCGCTGACCGATGAGGGACTGTATCCGGAGAGTCTGTATTAAAGACAAAAAATGGAGAAAACAATGGCTGTAAATGATTATTTTGCCGATATTGCCATGACGGCCCATCCGGTCAGTTCTACGGACCGGGAGATCGAGCCTGTGGAAATACAGGAAAGGGTGGTGGAAGCCTTACCGGCGTCCCTCTCCAAAGAGGGGATCGTGTTTTCCGCGGATCTGACAGAGGCGGAAAAACTGGCGCGTTTTCAAAAGGATCTGGCTGCGCTGCGGACGAAGTACGCCCCTTTTCTTGCAGATCACAGCGCGCCGGTGGCGCCGGAGCAAACCATTGCGATGAAGACCTTTGATTTCCGGTTCATGAAAGACGGAGAGATTTTTTCGGATCTTGCCGCGGCCACGGACTGGGAACGGGTAGAAATCCCGGACTACCGCGGCCCCGTGGGAAAATGGAAAGCCTGCTACCGCCGTGTGTTTGCGGCGGAAAAGCCGAAGCCGGAAGAACGGGCGGTTCTGTCCTTTCAGTGTGTCGATTATAAGGCCATGATTTATCTGAACGGTTCTTTCGTGGGACAGCATGAGGGATTTTTTGCGCCTTTTTCTTTCGACGTTTCCGATTATCTGAAAGAAACCAACCAGCTGGTCATTGAAATTGAAAATGATTACTCGATTCTGGGAGAAGGCGACATTGACGGCGATAAGGTCTATGCGGCTACAGGCCTTGGCTGGGATGATCCGGACACGGGATGGCATCATTGTCCCGCAGGCGCCGGTGTCTTCGGCCGGGTGGAGCTGATCTATACGCCCATGATCCGGGTGGACGATCTGTTTGCACGCCCGGATATTGATGCAGGCTTTATCGAACTGCGGGTGGGCGTGACCAATTACGCGAAGGAAATCTACGAGGACTACGAACTGCTGGCGGAAATTGTGCCGAAGAATTTCACGGACGGCGCGGGAACTGCTTTTCATGCCCACGTGGGCTGGATCGGCATGGGGAAAAACGAGTACCGCTACCGGATTCAGATGCCGGCGGATTTTAAGCTCTGGAATCCGGAAACGCCGTATCTGTACGCCCTGACGGTGCGTCTCTCTTCCAATCAGAACAGAACGGCGGATTCGGTGAAAAAAGAGCATTTCGGCATGCGCAAATTCATCAGCGATGAAACCGGCGAGCCGAAAGGAAAGTTTTACCTGAACAACGAACCGATTCTGATGCGGGGGGCCAATGAAATGGGACACCTCCCCCAGTGTGTGTTGAAAGAGGATTACGCCCAGCTGATCGATGATATCCTCATCGCGAAGCTGTGCCATATGAATTATTACCGGCTGACCCAGCGGCCGGTGCAGAAGGAAATCTATGATTACATGGATATGCTGGGCATGATGACCCAGACGGATCTGCCGCTGTTCAGTTTCTTACGGCGGCCCCAGTTTGCGGAGTGCATCCGCCAGACCGTGGAAATGGAACATCTGATCCGCAACCATCCCAGCGCCTTTATGGTGACCTTTATCAACGAGCCGGTCTGCATCCGCAGAACCGCGGATCCAGGCAGCAAGTTTTCGAAGCGGTATGACAAAAAAGGACACCGGGAGCTGCTGCGGGATGAACTGGAAGCCTTTTTTGTGGCGGCCAGAAAGGCCGTTTATGTGGAAAATCCGGACCGCGTCATCAAAAACGTGGAGGGCGATTACGACGCGCCCACCATGGAAGGCATGCCGGATTTCCATTGCTACACCATGTGGTATTCCAATCACGGCGTGCCGGTGGGCAAGCTGATGCGGGGATATCTGCCTCCCGTGAAATCCGGCTGGATGGTGGGATGTGGGGAGTATGGTGCAGAAGGACTGGACAATGAACCTATCATGTGGGAACGATACCCGAAAAAATGGATGGAAATGGATAAAGAAGGGCATTGGTATCCCACCCGCATCGTGCGGGCCCAGACCAACGGCACCCACGGCGACTGGTATCCGGAGCAGGACAATGTAAGCGACTGGGTACGGGAAAGCCAGATCCATCAGGAACACGCCACCCGGGTCATGACCGATGCTTTCCGCCGCCGTTCCGATATTTTAAATCATACGGCGATCCATCTGCTGATCGACGCCTGGCCTTCGGGCTGGATGAAGACCCTGGTGGGCTGTGACCGGATTCCGAAGCGGGCCTTTTTCGCCTATCAGGAAAGCCTGACGCCGGTGCGGATCAGCATACGCAGCGACCGGCGGTATTTTTACGGCGGCGAATGCGCAAAGCCGGAAATCTGGCTGCTGAACGACACTGCCTTTACCGGTCCGATACAGATCAAAGCGGTGCTCTGCGAGGAAGATACTATCTATGCGTCCTATGCCTTTGATGCGCAGATGCCGGCGGCAACGGCGCAGTATGCGGCTTCCCTGGCCCTGCAGCTTCCGGAAGGAGAGACTTGCAGAAAACTCCGGCTGGACGTCTGGTGTGAGAAGGAGGGCGAAGTCATCTATACGGAGAGCTTCAAACTTTATGCCTATCCGAAACTGGAAAAAGCAGCTGCCGTGACTGCCCTTGGAAAAGAGGCGGCGGCTGTGGCGGCGCGGCTTTCTCTGACGCAGGACGCAAAAGCAGACGCATGGTTGTGCAGCGAACCGGAAGGAAACGAGGCTGAAATCCGAAAAGCATTGAAGGAAGGAAAAACCGTGGTGGTGCTGGCGCCGGAAGGAAAGGATATGCGCCTGACTTTGTCGGAAGGCAGCGTCTCCACAAAAAAGGGGCCGAAGCTGTTTTTCCATGTGGCCCCGTCAAAGTATCATCTGGAATTTTTATACAACGAAGCAAAAGATTATATTGATTTTCAGTCCGTGAGAGTCATTGAAACCGACTGCCCCTGTCAGGAAATCGCTTATACCTACGGGAAACAGGCGGCGGACGGAAGACCCGCGCCGAAGCGGCATCTGCCCACGGCGGTCAAAATCAGCGCCGGCAAGGGCACGCTGTATGTGACGACACTGCTGACAGAAAGCCGGGTGGGGGTCAATGCCAATCTGGATACCTTTTTGCGGGATTGTATCAACAATACATTTTAATGAATTAAAGAGAGTGGTTTTATGAAGATAAGTGAAGAACTGGCTGCAAGAAATCTGCCGGAACTGTTGAAATTTGACTCGGGAACGCCCCTGCGCACAAAGCAGGACTGGACGCTGCGCAGAGAGCAGATCGAGGAAAACCTGCTGGATAATCTGTGGGGCAGAAAACCGGACTGGAACGAAGAGGTTTCCTATACGGTGCTGGAAGAGGAGGCGGTCTTCGAAAATACCGCGCTGAAAGCCAAAGTAGAACTGGAAATCGAAACCACGGCAGGTACATTTTCATTTCCTTTTGAACTGTATCTGCCTTTCAGTGAGGAAAGCGTGCCCGCTTTTATTCACATCGCCTTTCAGCAGGGAGACGGCATCGAAGATGAGATCGCGCCTTATGTGATCAAGGAAGGGTTTGCCTATGCCACCTTTTATTATCGGGACATTATCGATGACCTGTTCCATGAAAAGGAAAACGGCATCGGTGCCCTGCCCCAGAACTTTGATGAACATGCCTGGGGTAAGGTGCATATGTGGGCCTGGGGCGCCTGCAGGATCATGGATTATCTGGAAACCCTGGTGCAGATCGACGCTTCCCGGGTGGCGGTCTGCGGGCATTCCCGGCTGGGGAAAGCGGCCCTTTGCGCCGGTGCGCTGGATCAGCGCTTTTCCATGACCATCACCAACTGTTCGGGCGGCGGCGGCATCGCCATTCAGCGGGGCAAGAAGGGCGAGCGGGTGAAGCATCTGCGGAAGGAAGGTTCCAAGACCTGGCTTTGCGACGCGTATACGGCTTATGCCGAGCGGGAAAATGAACTGCCCTTCGACCATCATTTCGCCGGGGCTTTGGTGGCGCCGCGGCACCTGTATGTGGCCAGCGCCACGAAGGATAAATGGGCGGACCCGGTATCGGAATTTTTATCGGCTGCCGCAGCAACCGACGCTTACCGGATCTTGAGCCTGGAAGGCCTGGTTGTGCCGGATGAAATCGAATTTGCGCCCATGGTGCTGCATCAGGGCAATATCGGCTTCCATCTGCGGGAAGGGGAGCATTATATGGGACGCTACGACTGGGAACAGTTTGTCAGCTATCGGAAAAAACATCATTGTTAGAGGATGCCATGAGACACATTATTTCATTGCGCAAGGATGCCAAAAAATGGGACGGCGGACTTCCGGTGGGAAACGGCCGGCTGGGCGCGTCGGTGCTGGGAAAGATCAGGGAAGAGTCCATTGTCATCAACGAGGAAAGCATCTGGTACGGCAGCGACCATAACCGGAAAAATCCGGATGCAAAAGAAAGCATTGCGAAAATCCGGCAGCTGGTACAGGAAGGCCGGCTGGAGGAAGCCCATTTTTATGCCCGTATGGAGATGACCTCCGCCCCCAAATATCTGAATCCCTATCAGTACGCTGCGGAATTAAAGGTGCATTTCCTGGGGCACGGCGGCAAAAACATCGAAAACCGGGCCTGTTATCTGGATTTGGATCGGGCGCTGGCCCACGTGCAGTATACGCGGCAGGGCAAGACTTACCACAGGACCCATTTTGTCAGCCACAAGTATAACGTTTTTGTGATGCATGTGACTTCCGATGCCGCAAAGGATCTGACAGTGCAGGCCAATCTGATGCGCAAGCCTTTTGAAGAAGAAACCGGCAGCCGTTCGGACGGCGTGGCATATATCAAAGGCCAGTGCGGCCCCGGGGGCGTGAGGTATTACTGCGCCCTGAAGCTGGCGGCGGAAGGGGCCGGGAGCAAAACGGCAGGAGACTACGCCTATACGGAACAGGCGGACGCGGTGACCATTTACGTGGCGGCGGGGACGGATTTTTCCGGCGGCGAAGATTTTGAAGCTGCCTGCAATGCAAGGCTGGAAGCTGCGGCTCAGGCCGGATATGAGACAATTCTGGAAACCCATATGGCGGAATATCAGGCGCTCAATGAACGTACGACGCTGGATATCAACGACTGCGCATACGACGGGCGCATCACCCAGGATCAGCTGAACGAACTGCGGGAAAATCCGGAGGCGGACAATGATTATCTGGTGAATCTGCTGTTTGCTTTTGCCAAATATCTGATGATTTCCGCTTCCTATGACTGCCTGCTGCCGGCTAATCTGCAGGGTATCTGGAACGGCGAGTTTGCGCCGCCCTGGCAGAGCGAATATACCATCAATATCAACTGCCAGATGAATTACTGGATGGCGGAAAAATGCGGCCTGCCGGAGTGCCATATGCCGCTGTTTGATCTGATTGAACGTCTGGTGGTGAAGGGAAAGGAAAGCGCCGAAAAACTCTACGGCTGCAGAGGTTTTGTGGCGCATCACAATACGGGACTCTGGGCCAACACGGATCCGGAAGGGGTCATGGATGCATCTCCCTTCTGGGTCATGGGCGGGGCCTGGCTGTCTCTGCATATGTATGAACATTACCTGTTTACACAGGACAGGACATTTTTAAAGGAACGGGCGGTTCCCGTGATGCGGGAAGCGCTGCGCTTTTTTGAGGACTATTTAACGGAAAATGAAGACGGGCAGCTGGTCACGGGACCATGCGTTTCCCCGGAGAATACTTATTATTCCCAACTGGGGCAAACCGGGAGCCTGGCCATGGGGCCCGTCATGGATATACAGATCCTGCGGCAGCTCTGCAAAGCCTATCTGGACGCGGCGGAGGTGACAGGCACCGCCGACGGCGTAGAAGAGGTGTCGGCCATCTTAAAACGGCTGCCGCCTACAAAGATCGGCAGCGACGGCAGGATCCTGGAATGGCAGAAGGAATATCAGGAAACGGCGCTGGGACACCGGCACATTTCCCATCTTTACGGGCTGCATCCCGGCAACGAGATCACAAAGGAAACGCCGGAATTGCTGGCGGCAGCGGAAAAAACTCTGACCACCCGTCTGGAAAACGGCGGCGGACATACCGGCTGGAGCCGGGCCTGGGTGGCCTGTTTTTATGCGCGGCTGGGGAAGGGCAATCAGGTCTATGAAAACATCATGCAGCTGCTGCGCAGATCCATTATGGATAATCTCTACGATACCCATCCGCCGTTTCAGATCGACGGCAATTTCGGCATCGCCAATGCCATACTGGAGGCGCTGATTCAGTCCCATGCCGGTTACATCGACGTGCTTCCGGCGCTGCCGGACAAATGGCAAAGCGGTCATCTGCACGGCGTGCGGCTCCGGGGCAACCTCCGGGCGGATCTGGACTGGAAGGAAGGAAAACTGGCGTCGCTGGTACTGACGGCGGAGAAAGACTGCACAGCGGACGTGGTGTACGGCACAGAGAAACAAAGGGTAACACTGCAGGCAAATCAGCCTGTCAGCGTATTTTCATAACAGAAGGAGCGGATCATGGCAGAAAAGGTATTACCGAGAGAGATGACCGGCGCGGAGCTGGCCTCTATGCTGAAAAGCAGCATTAATTTTAAAAGTCTGGGCGGCCTGCGCTGCGAGGAACTGAAGCTGACGGACGATCAGATGCAGTGGTGGCGGGACGCCAAAATCGGCATGTTCGTACACTGGGGCCTGTACTCCATTTTGGGCCGGGGCGAGTGGGTGCGCCACAACGAGCAGATTCCCTGGGACGAGTATAAGGCACTGGCCAATGAATTTAATCCCAAAGATTTCGATATCCATGAATGGACCGATCTGGCGAAGGAATTCGGCGCCAAATACATGGTCATGGTCACCCGGCACCACGACGGATTTGCCCTCTGGGACAGTCCGGGCAGCTATGAGCATTTTACCAGTTATGAAACGGCTTCCGGCCGGGATTTTGTAAAGGAATATACCGACGCCGCCAGAGAGGCGGGGTTAAGAGTCGGACTGTATTATTCCCCCATGGACTGGCGTTTTCCCGGATATTTTCATCCGGAGGAGCTGCCGGAAAGCGCAAATGCCATGAAAGCCCAGTGCTATGCACAGGTGGAAGAACTGGTGAGCAAGTACGGGCCCATCGATATCCTGTGGTATGACGGCGCCTGGCTGGCCCACAAGGGTTCCGATACCACCAGCGCCTGGCTCTGGGAGCCGGTGAAGCTCAACAAGATGGTGCGGAAGTACAATCCCCTGACCATTATGAATCCCCGCTCCGGCTGGGAAGGCAATTTTTACTGTGATGAAGGATCCCATGAAATCGAAGGCGGCATTATCCCGGTGCCCTGGGAAAAGAATATGTGCGTCTGCTCCGGCACCAGCTGGGGCTGGATGCCTAATGACCCGGTATCGGATTTCGACTGGCTGATTCATATGCTGGTGGACGTCATCTGCCGGGACGGTAATCTCCTGCTGAATGTGGGTCCGGACAGAAACGGACATATTCCTGAGCCCGTCAAGGCGCGGATGCGGGAAATCGGCGTGTGGTTAAAGGAAAACCATGAAGCGGTATACGGCACAAGAGGCGGCCCCTTCGAACCGGTGGACAAGGTTTTCGGCAGCACCTACCGGGAAAAGGAGGTTTATCTGCACATCATGGATCCGGAAAAATTTGCAGGGGTTACATTAGAACCGCTGACCCAGAAGATCCTTTCCTGCAGTTATAAGGGTGAGGCCCTGTCCTTTACCCAGGATGCATCCGGCATCCGCCTGCAGCTGCCGGAAACGGATACAAAAGAACCGGACATGATTGTAAAACTGACGCTGGATGCGCCCATCGCCTTTAAGAAGAGCGCGGATATTTATTTTACCGGAAAAGGAGAATAAGCATGTTATACGGCGTTTCCTATTATCCCGAACATAAAACGGAAGAAGAACTGCAGTGGGATTTGAAATGCATTGTGGAATCGGGCATCAACACGGTGCGGATGGGGGAATTTGCATGGTGCCGCATGGAACCGGAGGATGGCCGTTTTGCATTTGACTGGCTGGAACAGGTGATTACATATCTGGGGGAACACGGGATCAAGACCATTGTCTGCACCCCCACGGCCTGCCCGCCGGCCTGGATGATCGAAAAGCATCCGGAAATTTTATATACGGACAACCGGGGGATCACGAGGCCCTTCGGCGGCAGACGGCATTACTGCTATAACAATCCGGATTACCGGATGTATTCCCGACGAATCACGCTGGAAATCGCGAAACGGTTTGGCAGGAATCCATACGTGGCGGGGTTCCAGATCGACAATGAACCGGCCCAGGAAGGCACCGGCCGGTGCCACTGCCCGGTCTGCGACGCAAAATTCCAGCGGTATCTGAAAGACAAATACAAGACCATCGAAGCCTTTAACCGCAGAAGCGGCGGGATTTTCTGGTCCCAGGAATATACGGATTTTTCCCAGATCCATCTGCCGGTTAATACCATTGAGACCGGAACGGCGGAACATATCAAAAACTTTTATGAAAATCCTACGGTGCGGCTGGAAGCGGAACGCTTTGCTTCCGACTGCCAGATCGAATACCAGACGCTGCAGAGCGATATCTTAAAGGCCCATACCCGGTATCCGGTGACTACCAACGCTACGGGACTGGCTACCAACAGCATCGATTATTATAAGAGCACAAAGGATCTGGACGTCTACGCTTTTGATTCTTATCCGGAGCTGCGCAATGCGGAAGTGGATTCCTTCCCTTACGCCTTTGCCCGGGGCGTCAAAGACGGCAAACCTTTCTGGGTGCTGGAATTTATGTCCGGCGGCGGACACCGGTTCAGCGGCAGCGGCCGCAGGCAGCCCAATCCCGGCGCGCTGAAACAGGCGGTGCTGCAGTCTTACGCCCACGGGGCGGAGCTGATGCTGCATTTTCAGTACCGGACCTTCCCTTTCGGCGCGGAGCAGCTCAATTACGCCATTGTGGATATGGACGGCATTCCCCGCCGCAGATATTATGAAATGCAGGAAACCGCAAAACTGCTGGAGACATTAAAGCCGTATCAGGAGGCCTCTTTTGCCAATGAGACGGCCATTCTGCTAAGCTACAATACCCACTGGGCGCTGCGTATCAAACCGGTGAATGACGACAGCTTCCGTTATCTGGATTTCTGTAATCTGATTTACCGGCAGCTGGAACAGATCGGTGTACACGCAGACGTGATTTCCGCGGATGCGGATTTGTCAAAGTATAAATGTGTGATCCTGCCTGCAGCTTTCATTTTGCCGGAAGCACAGCGGCAGGCCTTACGGGACTATGTGGCGGCAGGCGGTACGCTGCTGGCAAGCTTTTTAAGCAGTGCTAAAAACGAGGACAATGTGGGATATACCCTGTCCCTGCCCGCCGGACTGACGGACGTATTCGGGGTGTGTGTTTCCGAAGTGGAACCCATTTTTGATTCCAATCACGCCGGCATCCGCCTGACCCTGGGAGAAGAATCTCTCGACACCACAGATTTGTACTGGTGTGATCTGCTGGAGGGCGAGGCAAAGCCTCTGGGAGTTTATACCGATACCTATAAAAAGGGCAGTATGATCGTTTCCGAGCACGGGTTCGGCGAAGGAAAGGCCTTTTATCTGGGCACCGGACTGAAAGATCCGGCCATGCGCCGTCTGCTGGATTATGTCTGCAGGCAGGCCGGCGTGGAAAAAGATCCCTTCCTGCTGCCGGAGAAGGTAAGCTGCGCAAAGCGGGTATACGAAGGGAAGAAGCTGTATTACCTTTTTAATTTCAATCAGGAAGAACGAAACATAGCACTGAACGGAACCTGGCAGGACGTTTTACAGGGGAAAATCACGGATACCGTGACCCTTGGCGCCAACGGGTATGCCGTGCTGTTGGAGGTATGACGATTGTTTTATACAGAACAGAAAACGCCGCAGATCCTCCGTGTGATCTGCGCGCCCACAAAAGACATTGATCAAAGCAGCGCTCTGGCAGACTGGAACCCGCGCAATTTAAACGAAACGGCCAGTCCCCTGACCGCGGAAGAAACTCCGGAGGGACTTTTGTTTTCCAGAGATGGGGAGACGCTGCTGTCCGTAAAGGAAGCCGTATTCACGCCGAAGGAAATCTACCGCTACACCTTTTCCAACGGAAAGCCGAAAATCGTCACCAAAGTGACGGTTGACGGAGAGCGGTCCTTCGTGGAAAACGCGGAAACCGTAAAAGTGGGAGACGCTTACGGCGCTTCCATTTCCTTTTCCATCGACGCGGACGAGGCCATTTACGGACTGGGACAGCAGGAAAACGGAAGATTCAATTACCGGAACTGTGAGGAATATCTGTACCACAACAATATGAAGATTCCCATGCCGGTCTTTCTGTCCTCCAAAAACTATGCGGTTTTCTTTGACGCTGCCTGCATGATGCATTATACGGAGCGGGACAATCAGATCACCATGGAATTTGACGCGGTGGATAAGGTGGATTTCTATGTGATCAGCGGCGACAATTTTGACGAGCTGATTGCCGGGATCCGCAGTCTGACCGGCCATACACCGCTGCTGCCCCGCTGGGCTTACGGATATATCCAGTCCAAAGAGCGGTACAAAACCCAGGAGGAGATCTTAGAGACCGCTGCCAGGTTCAAGGAGGACGCGATTCCCTTAAGCTGTATCGTGCTGGACTGGCTCAGCTGGGAAGAAGGCAAATGGGGCAATAAGATTTTCGACAAATCCCGTTTCGCGGACGCAAAGGCCATGGTGGAGCAGCTGCACAAAGACGGCGTGAAATTTATGATTTCCATCTGGCCCAACTGTAAAGAGGGCTGTGAAAATAACAACGAATTCGCGGCAAAGGGAAAACTGCTCTGCAATTTTTCCACTTATGACGCCTTTGACGAAGAAGCGCGGGACATGTACTGGAAGCAGTGTGAAAAGGAACTTTTCGCCGCAGGCACCGACGCCTGGTGGTGCGATTCCACGGAACCCTTTACGCCGGACTGGAACGGTCTGGAAAAACGGCCGGAGGCGGAGCGGTACCGTCTCGCGCTGGAGTCCACCAACAAATATCTGGATGCCAGAAATTCCTCCGCGTACTGCGTGGCCCATGCGAAGGGCATTTACGAGCACCAGCGGCAGGTCAGCGATAAACGGGTGGTGAACCTCACCCGGGCGGGATATCCCGGCATACAGAAATACGGAACCATTCTCTGGAGCGGCGACATCGCGGCGACCTGGGAAACCTTCCGGCACCAGATCGCGGAAGGCTTAAGCATTTCCATGAGCGGCATTTTGAACTGGACCTGGGATACGGGGGCGTTTTTCGCCGGAAATACCATGAGCTGGCGCAAATGGAGCAACGCCACGGAAGGGGAAGCACCCTGGTTCTGGCAGGGGGATTTTGATACCGGCGTGGCGGACTTAGGCTACCGGGAACTGTATACCCGGTGGCTGCAGGCGGCGGCATTTCTGCCTGTCATGCGCTCCCACGGAACCGATACCCCCAGAGAACCCTGGCAGTTCGGCGCAAAAGGCAGCAAATATTATGATTCTATCGTGTATTACATCCGCCTGCGGTACCGGCTGCTGCCCTATATCTATTCGCTGGCCATCGAGGCGTCACTGCGGGATCAGGCCATGCTGCGGTCGCTGATGTTTGATTTTTCAGCAGACCCTGCCGTCCGGGAAATCAAAGATGCGTTTATGCTGGGAAAGAGCTTTTACGTCTGCCCGGTAACGGAACCTGTGGAATACGGACCAGGCAGCACGCCGCTTGTCAGACCGCAGACCCGGGAAGTGTATCTGCCTGCCGGCGCAGACTGGTATGATTTTGAAACCGGAAAACAGTACGCGGGAGGGCAGAAGATTCTGGCCGATGCGCCTGTGGCGCGGATGCCGGTCTATGTGAAAGCCGGTTCCATCCTTCCTGTGTCGGCGGGAACGAACGGGCAGTGCGATAAGATTCTGGTGTATGCCGGTGCGGACGCGTCCTGTGATTTTTATAATGACAGCGGCGACGGATACGCCTATGAAACGGAAGGCTTTCAGACGCTGCACTTTGTCTGGAACGACCGGGAAAGGACGCTTTCGGCCTTTGACTGGGAAAATTGTCCGGCAGAGATCGCCGTGCCGGTGGAAGTGATCGGATAACACAAAAAAGAAAGAATCCCGGTGTTTCGGGATTCTTTCTTTTGCAATATAGCTGATTAAAGAGCCATCAATCTATAATACTATCTGCCAGGGTAGATGTTTGCAGAATTATAACTTTACTACGTGAATTGCCTGAGGTCCCTTTTCGCCCTGGATTACTTCGTATTCCACCGCCTGGCCTTCATCAAGGGTTTTGAAACCTTCCATCTCCAGTCCAGTATAGTGAACGAATACGTCATTTCCCTCTTCATCAGAAATGAAACCGTACCCTTTCTGGTTATTGAACCATTTAACAGTACCTTTGTTCATCGTACTACCTCCAAAAGAATAATATAAACCGCATAATATCTACGATATAAATAAAAATAGCATAAAAGGGAAAAAATGTAAAGACAATTCCTGAATGAAAATTAAAAAAGATTTATGAAAATAAAGACAACCGGAAAAATATATGTTATACTAGTCTGCGAAAAAATTGCAGGCAGCACAAGGAGAGTATTATGATTGTATCGATCTGGACGTTTATCGTGATGATCCTGTCGGCGCTGATCTGTCTGGTAGCGCCGTTCACATCCTGTTTCTTCGGAAAAGACAGGGAAAAGAAAAAAGCGCTGATTTTTGTCTGGGGCATTCTTTTCTTTATTGCCGCGCTGATTTTAAAAACGCTGCTCTGGAGTACCCTCGGCATGGACAGTGTGATTGAGCATCTGCTGGGCAAGGACGTCAGCGTAAAGACGATTGCGGCCGTGATCAAAGAAGTGTACGCTGTGGCGGTTGAAACGGCAGTGATTTATCTCGGATGCCGGCTTTTTATCAAAAAGGACTCCAATCCGGTGCGGGCGCTGCGGTTTGCAGGCGGATATGCTTTCGCGGATTCTCTGGTGGTGACGGTGATGCTGGTGCTGAGCGTGGCGGGGGTACTGCTTTCGCTGGGCGGCGCGGACTACCGGTTTGAAATTGCCAAAGGCGTTACGGTTTCCGCCGATACCATCGGCAAATCGGAACTGTGGCAGTATCTGTTTAAAATGTTTGTCAGGGTACTGAACCTGTGTATTTATTCCGTCAGCGCATTTTTGATTTATACGGCGCGGCAGTTTGAAGCAAAGTGGCTGTATTTCGTTGCGGGAGTGACCCATCTGTTTCTGGATCTGCCGTATGATATGTGTTCACTGGAAACCGTCTGGTACTGGCGGAGTACGGTCTTTACCAGTATTGTGATGTTCCTGGAAACGGCATTGACAGTAGTGATCGCGATTTTCACATACAGAGCGTACTACAGGAAACGGAAAAGCAGAAGAGAAAGAAAAGCAGAAAGAGCAGCAGAAGCAGAAAGCATAGCGGAAGCAGAAAAAGAAACAGAAAGCATAGAGGATTAGAAATGGTTTATATCAGTGTTCTCGGGTACGGAACGGTAGGTTCCGGCGTAGTGGAAGTATTAAAACAGAACAAAGACATTGCGGCAAGACATGCGGGACAGGAGATCGAAGTCAAATATGTGCTGGATCTGCGGGATTTCCCCGGGGATCCCGTGCAGGAAAAGATCGTGCACGATTTCGATATTATTTTAAATGACCCGGAAGTGGAAATCGTGGTGGAAGTTTTGGGCGGCGTGGAGCCCGCCTATACCTTTACCAATCAGGCCCTTTGTGCGGGCAAATCCGTGGTAACCTCCAATAAAGAACTGGTGGCAAAGCACGGCGCGGCGCTGATGGAAACCGCCAAGGCCCACCGGACCAATTTCCTGTTTGAAGCCAGCGTTGGCGGCGGCATCCCCATTATCCGGGCGCTGTACGCGTCGCTGACGGCGGATCATATCACGGAAATTTCGGGCATTATGAACGGAACCACCAATTATATTCTGACAAAAATGTATGAGGAGGGCGCGCAGTTTGCCGATGTCCTTTCTCAGGCACAGGCTTATGGCTATGCAGAGCGGGATCCTTCTGCGGATGTGGACGGGTATGACGCCTGCAGGAAGATTGCGATTCTGACCTCGCTGACCAATGAGCAGTCCGTTAATTATGAAGATATTTATACGGAAGGCATTCGTAAGATCAGCGCGGAGGATATCTGCTATATCAAACAGATGGGACGCAACGTCAGACTTCTGGCCTGCGCGCGGAAAAACGAGCAGGGCATGTATGCCATGGTGGCGCCGTTTCTGCTGGAACCCGCCCATCCGCTGTTCCATGTCAACGACGTATTTAACGCCGTGTACATTGACAGCGATATGCTGGGGGCCACTATGTTTTACGGCAAGGGGGCCGGAAAACTGCCCACGGCCAGTGCGGTGGTCAGCGATGTCATCGACGCGGTGAAACACAGAGGCGCGCTGATTAATATGAATCTGCCGGCGCAGCAGATGCGGCTGCTGGATTTTGACACATTTGTATGTCCGTTTTTTGTAAGAGTCCGCCGGGAGGATATGCCCGAGATGCGGAAGCTGCTGCCGGTGGCGCAGGAACTGGAGCCTTTGATGGAAAACGAGGCGGCGTTTATTACCGAACCGGTGAGTCAGACGGCATTTGCCGCAGCAGAGGCGAAAGTGCCCGTCATCAGCCGGATCAGAATTTATACATAAAGGAAAGAAGGAAACGTATGAAATATATTGTCGTTTTGGGAGACGGTATGGCGGATGAGCCGCTGGCGTCTCTGGATGGAAAGACACCCCTTGCGGCAGCGCATACGCCGTTTATGGACGAAATGGCCCCTGTATCAGCCATCGGTATGGTGCGGACCATTCCGGAAGGCATGAGCCCGGGCAGCGATACCGCAAATCTTTCAGTGCTGGGTTATGATCCCCGGCAGTATTATACCGGCCGGTCCCCGCTGGAAGCTTTGTCCATCGGCGTGGATATGAAAGAAACCGACGTGGCCATCCGGACCAATCTGGTGACTTTGAGCGAGGAAGACGGCGCATTTGAAAACCGGACCATACTGGATCACAGTTCGGGCGAAATTACCACAGAGGAAGCGAAAGAACTGCTGGAATGTCTGAAAGCCCATTTTACTTCGAAGGAATTTCAGTTTTACTGCGGCGTCAGTTACCGGCATCTGCTGATCTGGAATCACGGCTCCGTGGAAACCCTTACGGCACCCCACGATGTGCTGGGACAGAAAATCGGCGTGTATCTGCCGGAAAATGCCCGGCTGAAACGGATGATGCAGGAAAGCTATGCGCTGCTGAAAGAGCATCCGGTCAATCAGAAACGCAGGGCTGAAGGCAAAAATCCCGCCAATGCCGCATGGTTCTGGGGTGCGGGAACCAGACCCTGTCTGGACAGCTTTGAAGGCAAATTCGGAAAGCGGGGCAGTATGATATCCGCCGTAGATCTGCTGAAAGGGATTGCGGTAGGCGCAGGTATGCGCAACGTAGACGTACCGGGAGCGACGGGAACGCTGGATACCAATTATGAAGGAAAAGCCGAAGCCGCCGTAAAAGAATTACTTGAAAATCATTCCGATTTCGTATATATTCACCTGGAAGCTTCTGATGAGATGGGGCATCAGGGCAGCGTGGAACGGAAAATCCGGGCCATCGAATATCTCGATGGGCGGATTATCGGACCGGTCAAAACCCGGCTGGAGCGTGCAGGCGAGGCGTTTCGGATGCTGGTGCTTCCCGATCACCCTACGCCCATCCGCATTCGGACCCACAGTGCCGAACCGGTGCCTTTCATGCTGTATGACAGTACGCAGGCGGCACGGTGTACAACGGCCTATGACGAAGCCCATGCAGTTGAAACCGGCATCAGGATCGAAAAGGGCTGCACACTAATGAATATATTATTGCAGAAGGAAGAATGCCCCGGGGTATTTTGACGCCTGCAGGATATGGAGGAAAAGGATGTTAATTGTAAAGAAGTTTGGCGGTTCTTCTGTCGCCAATGTCGAACGGATTTATAATGTGGCAAAGCGCTGTATCGAAGATTACAAACGCGGTGACAGCGTGGTTGTGGTACTTTCGGCAATGGGCAAGACGACAGACGGCCTGATCGAGCTGGCAAATTCCGTAAGCAAACGGCCGAATAAAAGAGAGATGGATATGCTGCTGACCACCGGCGAGCAGGTTTCGGTTTCACTGATGGCTATGGCAATGCAGGAGCTGAATGTTCCGGCGATTTCCCTCAACGCGTTTCAGATCGGGATCCATACCACGCAGGTACATACCAATTCGAGAATCAAAGAGATTGACAAGGCTCGCATCCGGCATGAACTGGAAAATAAAAAAATTGTGATTGTGGCCGGTTTTCAGGGCGTTGACAAATATGACGATCTGACGACCCTGGGCCGGGGCGGTTCCGATACGACGGCGGTTGCGCTGGCAGCAGCGCTGCATGCGGACAAATGTGAGATTTTTACAGATGTGGAGGGTGTCTATACGGCGGATCCGAGAATCGTGCCGGATGCGTCGAAGCTGAAAGAAATTTCCTATGATGAGATGCTGGAAATGGCAACCCTCGGCGCAAAGGTACTGCACAACAGATCGGTGGAACTGGCAAAGAAATACAGCGTGCCGCTGGTGGTTCGTTCCAGCCTGAATATGGAAGAGGGAACAGAAGTCAAGGAGGAAACAAGAATGGAAAAAATGTTGGTAAGCGGCGTGGCCGCGGATAAGAATACAGCCAGAATTTCGCTGATTGGTCTGAAGGATGTGCCGGGTGTGGCCTTTAAGGTGTTTAACTGCCTCGCGAAGAAAAACGTCAATATCGATATGATTCTGCAGTCCATCGGCAGGGAAGGCTCCAAGGATATTACCTTCACCGTGCCCCGGGATATGCTGGAGGACGCGCTGGACGTGCTGGAAGAAAACAAGGACACCCTTTGCTTTGACCGCATCAGCAGCAAAAAATCCGTGGCAAAGGTGTCTGTCATCGGTTCCGGTATGGCAACCAATCCCGGTGTAGCGGCCAAGATGTTTGAAGCGCTGTTTAACGCAGGCATTAATATTAAAATGATTTCCACCTCTGAAATCAGAGTCACTGTTCTGATTGAGGAAGAGGAGACCGAGCTGGCGGTGCGGGCCATCCACGAAGCCTTCCGCCTCAAAGATCTTTGAAATACATTTTTTTCAAATAGAGGGAAAAGCATATATGTCAACAATGGAGTCAGATGACACAATGAACCTGAGCGGGGAAGATGAGGATCTGGGCGGCCTGCATCAAATCAGTCTGGATGACTGGGAGGAGTCGCCGTCGGAATTGGAGGCACAGAGAGCGCATAGAGCAAGAAGAGCGCATGCCGCTGCGGAACATGCATATGCTTCGGCAGCAGCGGGGCATAAAAGAACCGGTGTGCGTATCGCACTGATTGTTACAGCGGCGGTACTTTTGGTCTATATCGCCGGACTGATTTTTTTCCATTTCCATTTTTTTCCGAATACCAGGATAGACAGTGTAAACTGTTCGTGGAAAACGGCGAAAGGTGCAGATCGGGAGCTGATTGAAAAGATCGATGCCTATACGCTGACATTAGAGGAACATGGAGAGAAAATTGAGTACATTTACGGACGGGATATCGATCTGCAGGCGGAGATCGGCGGAACAGCCGCGACCATATTAAAACAGCAGAAATCCGGGCTGTGGTTTGCGGCAATGTTTCAGCATTCGGATTATCATCTGCAGGCTGAAGTACAGTACGATGCGGAAAAGCTGGCGGCGGCAGTGCAGGCACTGAAAGTCAGCGATCCTGCCGGAATGACGGCGCCGGTGGATGCGCATATCGCATATGATGAACAGAAGAAAACTTATTATATCGATGCGGGAGATCCAGGCAGCGTGATTTTGCCGGAAGTGCTGTTGCAGAAAATTACAGAGGCGGTGGAAAACCTGAAGCCGTCCATCGATCTGCAGAAGGAGGACTGCTATCAGAAGCAGTCGGTGCTTGCGGATGATGAGACCCTGAAAAAGAATCTGGCGCTGATCAACGCCCATGCGGATATCTATCTGGAAATTCTGTTCGGCGAGAACAAAGAGGTACTGAGCATCAGCGAGATCTATCCCTGGATTTCATCGGATGCAGAGGGAAATATTGTGGTAGATGCCGGACAGGTTACGGCATATGCGGCCGGATTGGCGGAAAAATACAATACTTACGACAAGGACCGGACGCTGCATACTTCCTGGGACTTCGACGTTACGGTAGAAAAGGGTGATTACGGCTGGAAAATGGACGTGGACGCCACGGCGGCTAAAATTGCCGATGCTATTCGTGCCGGCGGCAGTCAGACGGTGGAACCGGAGTGGGCCCAGACGGCCAATGCTTTTGGTGCAACAGACTGGGGCAACACCTATGTGGAAGTCAATCTGACGAAGCAGCATCTGTATTATTATAAAGAGGGCCAACTGGTGCAGGAGTGTGATTTTGTCAGCGGTACGGTCAGCAAGGCCAGATCCACGCCCACCGGGATTTATTCGATCAAATACCGGAAGAGTCCTGCGGTTCTGCGGGGTATCAACTGGGAAACAAAAGTGAATTACTGGATGCCGTTTTTTGACGGCTGCGGGATGCATGACGCCACATGGCGGGGAAAATTCGGCGGAACGATCTATTATTATAACGGCTCCCACGGCTGCCTTAATATGCCCATCGGACCCACAAAGATCATATATGACAATATTGTGGCGGGGACGCCGATTCTGATTTATAAAACGGAGACGGAACCGGTCAAGGTCGTACCGGTGCATGAGACGCCGTGGCCTGAAGGGTATCCCACGGCAGTACCGACGGAGGCACCCGATGAAACGCCGGTTCCGGTAGAGGTCGTCGAAACACCGGTGCCTGTACAGGAGCCTGCGCCGACACAGCCGCCCGCGCCGCCGGAAACTCCGGCAACGGAAGCGCCGGCACCGCCGGAGACAGCAGAATAATAAGTTTACATAAAAAGCGCAAATAGAGGACAGACCGAGTCTGTCCGATGGATTACGCAAAGTCCGATATAGAGGTTCTGTCTGACAGAACCTCTTTTAGTGATATGAGAGGCAACTATGAAAGTATGGGAAAGCTTTTCCGAGGAGGAAACTTACAGGATTGGAAAGGAACTGGCAAAACAGGCAAAACCCGGGGATATTGTGGCGCTGAAAGGCGATCTGGGCGTTGGCAAGACGGTGTTTGCCAGAGGCTTCGCGGCGGGGCTGGGCATAGAAGGCCCGGTGGCGTCCCCCACCTTTACCTTTGTGATCTGCTATGCGCAGGGCAGACTGCCCCTGTATCATTTTGATCTGTACCGGATCGCGGATCCGGATGAACTGGATGAAATCGGATATGAGGAGTTTTTCTACGGCAGCGGGGTTTGCCTGGTAGAATGGCCGGAACGGGCGGAAGAACTGTTTCCGGCCAATACGGTTTGGATTCGGATCGAAAAGGATTTTGCAAAGGACGCTGCATACAGAAAGATTACCATGGAGGATTGAAATGAGAGTATTGGCAATGGATTCTTCCGGACTCGTTGCAGGGGCGGCGGTTGTGGAAGATGATAAGGTGCTGGCAGAATATACACTGAACGATAAAAAGACCCATTCCCAGACGCTGCTGCCGCTGGTGGATTCCATGTGCCGGCTGTTGGAACTGGATCTGCATACGCTGGATGCAGTGGCGGTGGCTAAGGGACCCGGCTCCTTTACGGGACTGCGCATCGGCGTGTCCACGGCGAAGGGACTGGCCATGGCGCTGGGAATTCCGGTCATCGGCGTACCCACGGTGGACGCCCTGGCGTTTCAGATGGGAGATACGGATGCTTTGATCTGCCCGATGATGGATGCCAGAAGAAATCAGGTCTATACGGGGCTGTACCACTGCAAAGACGGAAAACTGACCACCATCCTGTCCCAGACGGCGCTGTCTGCGGAGGAACTGATCGGGCGGCTGAACCGGCAAAAGGAGCGGGTGCTCTTTACGGGAGACGGCGTGCCTGTGTGTCAGGAACAGCTGAAAGCGGGACTTACCATTGATTATACCTTTGCCCAGCCTTTTGCGGCCCGGCAGCGGGCGGCAGCCTTAGGTACTTTAAGTATTGCGCTGGCGAAGGAAGGACAGGCCGTGGCGGCGGATGCCTTCCGGCCGGAGTATCTGCGTCCTTCCCAGGCGGAACGGGAACGGGCGGAATTTTTGCGCCGGGTGACCATTGCCGGGGCAAAAGAAGAAGATTTTTCTGCGGCAGCGGCACTGGAACGGGAGATTTTTACCCAGCCATGGAGCGAAGAAAGTCTGCGGTCCTTTTACGAAAAGGAGGAAAACCGCCTGCTTTGCGCCTATGAGAACGGCCGTGTCATCGGATACTGCGGCTATTATCCCACCGGGGAGGAAGCGAACGTAACGAATCTGGCGGTGGCGGAAACATACCGGGGCAAGGGCATCGGACATCTGCTGCTGTCCAATGCCATCCGGGAAGCGGCCCGAAACGGACTGAAGGCCATGACGCTGGAAGTTCGGATATCCAATATGGCAGCCAGAAATCTGTATGAGTCCCTGGATTTTAAGATGGAAGGCTGCAGAAAGCAGTTTTATGCGGATCCTGCGGAGGATGCCTGCATTTACTGGTTGAGGGATTTGCAATGTTAGACGTTTGTCTGCTTGGCACCGGCGGCATGATGCCGCTTCCCTACCGGAGACTGACGTCTTTGATGCTGCGGTATAACGGGAGCAGCATTCTCATCGACTGCGGAGAAGGGACGCAGGTGGCCATTAAGGAAAAGGGCTGGAGCTTTAAGCCCATTGATATCATCTGTTTTACCCATTATCACGCGGATCATATCAGCGGGCTGCCGGGACTTCTGCTTACCATGGGCAATGCGGAGCGGACGGAACCCCTGATCATTATCGGCCCCAGAGGCATCGAACAGGTGGTAAACGCCCTGCGGGTCATTGCGCCGGAACTGCCGTTTCCGATTGAATTTATGGAGCTGAAAGGACAGACCTGTTCCTTCCGGTTCAACGGATTTCAGATCGAGGCTTTTCGCGCCACCCACAATATCGTCTGTTACGGCTACAACATACTGATTCCCCGGGCCGGAAAATTTCTGCCGGAAAAGGCGGCTGAAAATAAGGTGCCCATGAAATGCTGGAGCCGGCTGCAGAAAGGGGAAATGGTGGAAGAGGACGGTATTCTCTATACGCCGGATCTGGTGCTGGGAGAGGAACGAAAGGGCATCAAGCTGACCTACTGCACCGATTCCCGCCCCACCCCCCTCATTGCCGCATCGGCGAAGGATGCGGATCTGATGATTTGCGAGGGCATGTACGGGGAAGCGGAAAAAGAAGCGAAAGCGGAAGAATATAAGCATATGACATTTTACGAAGCGGCAAAGCTGGCGCGTGTGGCGCAGCCGAAGGAGCTGTGGCTGACACATTACAGTCCGTCGCTGGTACGGCCGGAAGAATATATGGATCGGGTCAGATCGATTTTTCCGGCAGCAAAGGCGGGAAAAGATCTGATGTCAACAGAACTGAATTTTGTGGATTGAGCAGCACACCATATTTTCCCGAAGGGAGCAGACATGACAAAAATACTGGCAATCGAAAGCAGCTGTGACGAGACGGCCGCCGCCGTGGTGGCAGACGGCCGCAGCGTGCTTTCCAATATCATTTCATCACAGATCGCCAGACACAAGCTGTTTGGCGGCGTGGTGCCGGAGATTGCTTCCAGAAAGCATATCGAAAAAATCAATCAGGTGGCGCAGGCGGCGCTGGATGAGGCAGGCATGACCTTAGACGCAGTGGACGCCGTGGCAGTAACCAAAGGCCCGGGCCTGGTGGGGGCGCTTCTGGTGGGCGTTTCATTTGCCAAGGCACTGGCCTTTGCGGCGGGCAAGCCTTTGATCGGCGTCAATCACATCGAAGGCCATATTGCCGCCAATTATATCAGCAATCCCGGACTGGAGCCGCCGTTTCTGTGTCTGGTGGTCAGCGGGGGCCATACGCATCTGGTGCGGGTGGCGGATTACGGCGTTTGTGAAGTGCTGGGACGGACTTTGGATGATGCCGCCGGAGAGGCTTTTGATAAGGTGGCCAGAGCCATCGGACTGGGCTATCCCGGAGGACCCAAGATTGAAGCCCTGGCAAAGCTGGGCAATCCCAAAGCCATTCCCTTTCCCCGGGCGAAAATCTCCGGGGCGGCGCTGGACTTTTCCTTCAGCGGGCTGAAATCGGCGGTGCTGAATTACATGAACGGGGCGCATATGCGGAAGGAACGGATTGTGGAGGCAGATCTGGCGGCCAGCTTTCAGCAGGCGGTGATCGACGTGCTGGTGGGCAATCTGATGAAGGCCGCCGCGGAATCGGACACCAAATGTATTGCGCTGGCCGGCGGCGTGACCGCCAATCAGACCCTGCGAACCGCCGTAGAAGAAGCCTGCGTTTCGGCAGGTTATACCTTTTACTGTCCGGAACCGCTGCTTTGTACGGACAATGCGGCGATGATCGGCGCAGCGGCCTACACTTCCTGGCGCAAAGGATATTTTGCGGACTGGTCTCTGAATGCGGACCCGGCGCTGCAGCTGGGGCAAATTTAAAGAAGCGATCCTGTAATCACACCAAAGACAACGGAGGATTCTATGAAAACCACAGCAATCATACTGGCCGGCGGCAGCGGGACCCGGCTGTCTTCCCGGAAACGGAAACAGTATCTTTCCATCAGCGGCAAGCCCATGCTGGTATATTCTCTGGAACAGTTCGATCAGTCCGATTATATCGATGAGATTCTGCTGGTGCTGCCGGAGGATGAAATCGATTACTGTAAAAATAAGATTCTGCAGGGCTATACCTTCCGGAAGCTGCAGGGGTTTGTGGCCGGCGGAAAGGAACGGTACGATTCGGTGATGCACGCCCTGGCCTGTGCCGAAGGAAGTACCTATGTTTTCATACACGACGCGGCCCGGCCCTTTATCGATGAGGACATGATCAAATTTTCCTATAAAGCCGCGGTCAAATACGGAGCCTGTGCCTTAGGTGTGCCGGCCACGGATACGATCAAAAAGACGGACCGGTCGCAGATGGTGACGGAAACGCTGGAGCGGGACTGCCTCTGGCATATCCAGACGCCCCAGGCGTTTTTGTATGACGCCATTCGCGAAGCCTATGAAAAATTTGCCGCCGCCGGCAGGCCCTTTGTCACGGACGATTCCATGGTGATGGAGCGCTTCGGCAGCCTTCGGGTGAAAATGGTCATGGGCAGTTACGAAAATATCAAGATCACGACGCTGATGGATCTGTATACCGCGGAAAATATTCTGCAGAAAAGAGAGTAGGGAGCTTGTCAGAGCATACAAACGCAAACCGCAGGGAAAGTCAAAATTTGACAAGATTGGTATTGACATTACAATTACATGGGTGATAATATTTCTATATCGTTTTTCGTTGCCGGTCAGTTCAAGCATCTGCGCGGAGGAAAGATTTTTGAAACAGCTGGAAGATAAGATACGAAAAGAAGCCAGGATTTTTCCGGGCAATGTTTTAAATGTAGGCAGCTTCCTGAATCAGCAGATCGATGTTCCATTTATGATGGACATGGGCAAGGAGCTTGCCCGGCTGTATCAGGATGCGAAAGTCAACAAGATTCTGACGGTAGAATCTTCCGGCATTGCGCTTGCAATGGCGGTGGCCTGTCATATGAACGCAAAGCTGGTCTTTGCAAAAAAAACACAAACTGCAAATATGGATGATAACGTATACTCGGCGAAGGTGTATTCCTATACCCATGGTCTGGAAAACCAGATTGTGGTAAGCCGGGCTTTTTTAACGCCTGAAGACCGGGTACTGATTGTGGATGACTTCCTGGCTATGGGAGAGGCCTTAAACGGCATGATCGAACTGTGCCGGCAGGCCCGCGCGGCGGTGGCCGGCTGCGGCATTGCCATTGAAAAAGGGTTTCAGCCCGGCGGCGACGCCCTTCGGAAAGCCGGGATCCGGGTAGAGTCCCTGGCCATCATCGACCGGATGACGGAAGATGAACTGTTGTTTCGGTAAATACTGTTTCGGGCATCTGAAAAAAGGTGCTTTCAGAACAGTTTTTATATACACAATTTTATTTGCCTGACGGCATAAGGAGGAGAAATATGAAAAGAGTTGCTTCTATTCTTCTGGTACTTGCGCTGGCATTTACCATGTGCTTTGCTTTGTCGGCCTGCGGCAAGGACGAGAAGGCTGATGGAAATGCAGACAAGAACAATCAGACGGACAGCCAGCAGGAAGACAGCAGTAAGAAAGACGATCTGAAGATCGGTTTTATTTTCCTGCATGACGAAAATTCCACCTATGACAAGAACTTCCTGGATGCAGCAGTTGCAGCCTGTGAAGAAGAAGGCGTGGAATATGTGCTGAAAACCAATATTCCCGAAGGACAGGAATGCTACGAAGCGGCTGCAGATCTTGCAGACAGCGGCTGCCAGATGGTATTTGCAGACAGCTTCGGTCATGAATCTTACATGATTCAGGCGGCGAAGGAATTTACTGACGTTCAGTTCTGCCATGCGACAGGTACTATGGCGCATACAGAAGGTCTGGATAACTATCACAATGCATTTGCTTCGATTTATCAGGGCCGTTATCTGGCCGGTATCGCGGCAGGCATGAAATTAAATGAAATGATCGCTGACGGAACCATCACAGCCGATAATGCAAAGATCGGTTATGTAGGCGCGTATACATATGCCGAGGTTATTTCCGGATATACCTCTTTCTTCCTGGGTGCACGTTCCGTATGCCCGACGGCCACCATGGACGTACAGTTTACCGGAAGCTGGTATGACGAGACGGCAGAAAAAGAAGCGGCAACCCTGCTGATCAACAACGGCTGTGTCCTGATCAGCCAGCATGCGGATTCCATGGGCGCACCTACCGCCTGTGAGGCTGCAGGCGTTCCGGATGTTTCCTACAACGGAAGCACGGTGGAATCCTGCCCCAACACCTTTATCGTTTCTTCCAGAATCGACTGGACACCGTATTTCAAATATATGATCGACTGCTATGTGAACGATGAGGAAATCGCGGATGACTGGTGCGGTGATTTAACGACCGGTTCTGTGGTACTCACCGATGTCAATGAGCAGGCAGCGGCAGAAGGTACCGCAGATGCGATTGCGGAAGCTACCAAAGCGCTGGAAGACGGAACCACCCATGTATTTGCAACCGACACCTTTACGGTAGACGGTGCTGCACTGGACAGCTACATGGCAGATGTAGATACGGATGAGAACTATACACCGGATACGGAAGTGATTTCCGACGGCTACTTCCATGAGTCAGAAATGCGTTCCGCGCCGTACTTTGATCTTCGTATCGACGGCATCACAACACTGAACGAAAAATTCTGATACAGTATTTTACCGTATGGTTTACCTGCATGCGGGGCAGCAACATGCCCCGCATGTATTGGTATAAGATCAGAGATCTGCTTTTGAAAAGCACGCTGCCTGTAAATGAAAACGTGTTTTTCAAAGTCAGGGACGAAGGAGGGAGTTGCCTATGGCGGCAAATGCAGCAATCGAGTTGAAAAACATTACGAAAACCTTCGGTCATGTCTGCGCCAATCACAATGTTTCGCTGAAGGTCAACCGCGGCGAAATCCTTTCCATTCTGGGGGAAAACGGCAGCGGCAAGACTACGCTGATGAATATGATTGCGGGCATCTATTTTCCGGATTCCGGCAGCATTTTCATTGACGGCAAAGAAGTGGTGATTGCATCGCCGAAGGACGCTTTTCAATATAAGATCGGCATGATTCACCAGCACTTCAAGCTGGTGGACGTCTTTACGGCCACGGAAAATATCGTGCTGGGGCTGGAAGAAAAATACGATGTGAAAAACGCTTCAGCCAAAGTGAAGGAAATCAGCGAGAAATACGGATTTGAAATCGATCCCGATAAGAAAATCTATGAAATGTCCGTTTCCGAAAAGCAGACGGTGGAAATCATCAAGGTGCTGTATCGGGGCGCCGATATCCTGATTCTGGACGAGCCCACGGCGGTGCTGACGCCCCAGGAAACCCAGAAGCTGTTTGCGGTCCTGCGCAGAATGCGGGACGACGGCAAGGCTATTATCATCATCACCCATAAGCTGCACGAGGTCTTAAGCCTGTCAGATCAGGTGGCGGTGCTGCGCAAAGGCGAATACATCGGCACGGTCAAAACCGCCGAGACGAATGAAACCCTGCTGACGGAAATGATGGTAGGAAAGAAGATCAGCCTGAACATTACCAGAGACGAGCCGAAACATCCGGAAGACCGGCTGGTGGTAGAGGATATCACCTGTATGAACCGGGATGGCGCAACGATTCTGGATCATGTGTCGTTTACAGCCAGATCCGGCGAGATCTTAGGCATCGCCGGCATCGCCGGAAGCGGACAGCGGGAGCTGCTGGAGGCCATCGCGGGACTGCAGCATATCGATTCCGGCAAGATTTTATACCACAATCCCAAAACGAAGCAGACGGACAATCTGCGGGACAAAACCCCGCTGCAGATTCGGGCATTGGGCGTCCGGCTTTCCTTCGTGCCCGAGGATCGTCTGGGCATGGGACTGGTCGGCAATATGGATATTGTAGACAATATGATGCTGCGCAGCTATCGCCGGGGGAAAACCATGTTCCTGCAGCGGAAACCGCCGAAAGACTTAGCGGAGACCATTATCCGGCAGCTGGAAGTGGTGACGCCCAGCGTCAGTACGCCGGTGCGGAGGCTTTCCGGCGGCAACGTGCAGAAGGTACTGGTGGGACGGGAAATTGCCGCGGTGCCCACGGTGTTGATGGCGGCTTACCCGGTGCGCGGCCTGGATATCAATTCTTCCTATACGATTTACAATCTGCTGAATGAACAGAAGAAGAACGGCGTGGCAGTGATTTTCGTCGGCGAGGATCTGGACGTGCTGATTGAACTTTGCGACCGGATCATGGTCATCGGATCGGGCTGTGTCACCGGCGTGGTGGACGGACGGACGGCTACCAAAGAGGAAATCGGCCTGTTGATGACAAAATCTGTACATGAGGATATGGAGGGAGGTGCGGATCATGTCGAAACCGGAGAAAAAAATGCATGAGCCGCTGATACATCTGGTAAAGCGGGATGCGATTCCCTGGTATCAGGCCTGGGCAGTACGCATCATCGCCGTACTGGCGGCGCTGATCTTTTCCGGCGTCATTACCATCATTCTGACGGGCTTAAATCCGCTGGAAGTTTATCAGAAAATGTTTGAAGGCGCTTTCGGCACGGATCGGAGAATCTGGAACCTGTTCCAGAATGTGGCGATCCTGCTTTGTATTTCCCTGGCGGTGACGCCGGCCTTTAAAATGCGGTTCTGGAATATCGGCGCGGAAGGACAGGTCTTAATTGGCGGTCTGGCCAGCACGGCCTGTATGATTCTGCTGGGCAACAAGCTTTCCCAGCCCATGCTGCTGCTGGTGATCGTGGTCACGAGCATTGCGGCGGGAGCGGTGTGGGCGCTGCTGCCTGCGATTTTCAAAGCATACTGGAATACCAATGAAACGCTGTTTACGCTGATGATGAACTACATCGCCATTCAGCTGGTTTCTTATTTTGTTTTTGTCTGGTCGGTGCCCAAGGGCTCCGGCAAGATCGGCATTATCAACGGCGATACCCAGGCGGGCTGGCTTCCGGTGCTGGGAGATCAGAAATATCTGCTGAATATTCTGATTGTGCTGGTGATTACCATTGCAATGTATGTTTACCTGCGGTTCAGCAAGCAGGGCTATGAGATTTCCGTGGTGGGTGAAAGCGAAAACACCGCCCGCTATATCGGCATCAATGTGAAAAAAGTCGTCATCCGCACCATGCTGATTTCAGGCGCCATCTGCGGACTGGCCGGGATGCTGCTGGTATCGGGAACGGATCACTCCATTACCCGGGATACCGCCGGCGGCAGAGGTTTTACGGCCATCATGGTTTCCTGGCTGGCCAAGTTCAATCCGTTGTATATGGTGCTGACGGCCTTCCTGATCGTCTTTCTGGAAAAAGGCGCGTCGGAGATTTCCACCGCCTTCCGTCTGAACGATTCATTTTCGGAAATTATTACCGGTATCATTATCTTTTTCATCATCGGAAGCGAATTTTTCATCAACTATGCCATTCGTTTCCGTAAAATCCGGAAAGGAGGGAAAGCGCAGTGATTACAGCATTCATACAGCGTGCCGTCATGCAGGGCATTCCGCTGCTGTACGGCTCCACCGGAGAAATTATCACGGAAAAATCGGGGCACCTGAATCTGGGCATTCCCGGTATCATGTATGTGGGCGGCATCAGCGGCGTCATCGGCGCCTTTGCCTATGAAAATGCCTGCACGTCCGCCGGACACGGAATGAACGGGGCGCTGGCCATCCTGATTCCCTTCCTGTCCTGCCTGCTGGGGTCTTTACTGATGGGACTGATTTACTGTTTTCTGACGGTAACGCTTCGGGCCAATCAGAACGTGACCGGTCTGGCGCTGACTACCTTCGGCGTGGGCTTCGGCAACTTCTTCGGCGGCTCTTTGATCAAACTGACCGGAAGTGAACTGCCGTCCATTACACTGACCAAAACCAGCGATTTTTTCAGGACTTCGCTGCCCTTTGCCAAAAGCCTGGGGTGGTTTGGACAGGTTTTTCTTTCCTACGGATTTCTGGCCTATCTGGCGGTAGCCATCGCCATTGCCGCGGCTGTTTTTTTAAGCCGGACCAGAATGGGTCTGCATCTGCGGGCTGTGGGAGAAAATCCCGCCACAGCCGATGCGGCAGGCATCAACGTGGAGCGGTATAAATATCTGTCCACCTGTATCGGCAGTATGATCGCCGGCCTTGGCGGCCTGTACTATGTCATGGACTACGCAAACGGCATCTGGTCCAATGACGCCTTCGGGGACAGAGGCTGGCTGGCTATTGCACTGGTCATTTTCGCGGTCTGGAAGCCGGGCATCGCCATTTTGGGTTCCTTCCTCTTCGGCGGCCTCTATATTGTGCATAACTATATTCCTAATCTGGATTTCAGCAAACAGGAGCTGTTTAAAATGGCGCCGTATCTGGTGACGATTCTCGTACTGGTCATCATCAGTATGCGGAAGAAGCGGGAAAATCAGCCGCCACAGCATCTGGGACTGAACTATTTCAGAGAAGAACGGTAAAAGAGCTGCGGGAAATGAAAATGAAAATAGAACAAATGAAGCGTCTGGCGCTGGAAACCGGTTTCTTTGAAGCCGGGGCGCTGGACATCAATGCATTGGTCTATGAGCCGCAAATTCGGGAAATCTGTGAGACGAACCGCTGCGGTGCCTACGGAAAGCTGTGGGTCTGCCCGCCGGCTATCGGCACCCTTGCAGAGTGTAAAGAACGGGTGGAACAGTATCAGTCCATGCTGCTGTTCAGCGCAAAATTTGATCTGGAGGATCCTTTTGATTATGAGGGAATGATGGATGGCGTGGCGCGTTTCCAGAAAATGATCGAAGCCTTTGATGCGCAGATCCGGCCCCTGACGGATACCTATTTGCTGCTGGCCAACGGCGGCTGCGGGAATTGTAAGACCTGCACCTGCCCGGACGCACCCTGCCGGTACCCGGAAAAAGCCTTTCAGGCATTGGAAGGCTATGGGTTTGACGTCAGCGCCCTGGCTGCTGCGGCAGGTATGCATTATCACAACGGCGCCAATACAATGACGTATTTTGGCGCCCTGCTGTTTTCCTGAAATGCATATTGTTTTTTGAAACCGGAATAAAACCGGAAAATCCGGAAACAATGAGGAGGGAACAATAAAAAAGAAGTTCACAGAAACTTCACAGAAAAATTAGCACTCAACGGTTGACATTGCTAATAAATGTGCTATTATACATATAACAGCTAGAGCAAGAGGCACAGGAAAGCAAAGGCTGTATATATTAATTCATCATGAATGGAGGAATGAACCATGTTAATGCCGAGTGTTTTTTCAGATAATTTTGTGGAGGATATGTTTGACGACTTCTTTTTCCCCGCAACCAGTTACAAACAGAGGAACAGGAGCGTGGCGATGAACGCCGACGTCAAAGAAAAGAAAGATTCTTATGAAATCGCTCTGGACCTGCCGGGTTATGACAAGAATGATGTGAAGGTAGAACTTTCCGAAGGATACCTGACCATCAGTGCAAAGCACAGCGAAGACAAAGAGGAAAAGAGCAAGGATGAGAGATACATCCGCAAAGAACGCTACGTCGGACAGGTGCAGAGAAGCTTTTATGTCGGAGATGAAATCACAGACGAGGATATCAAGGCTTCCTTTACCAACGGGGTACTGAATCTGACCGTCCCGAAAAAAGAGGCGAAGGCTTCCGTTCCGGAAAAGAAATACATTGCCATCGAAGGATAATACGAAAAGAGGGTTATCACAGAATCCTCACAAAAAACACAGAACAAAGCGAAATAGCGATTGCCGTTATTTCGCTTTTGTTTTATACTATGATTGTGAGAGCTGCGAAGCAGCGAAACAATCCGTAATTACTTTTTTTAACGGGAAAGAACGGCTTTTAAAGGCGTTGCTGTACAAGGAGGGAGCAAAGATGTCTGTCGTATATTTTTCAAAAAAAATTACTGGAGAAGAAGTCGCGGCACTGTACGATAAACTTGGAAAAAAACTGGAAGGACGGGTGGCCGCCAAGGTACACACCGGCGAGGCAGGCAACCAAAATTATCTGCGTCCGGCGTTCTGGAAACCCGTCATTGACCGGCTGCAGGCGACGGTCACCGAGTGCAATACGGCCTATGAAGGCGCCCGCAATACCACGAAGCGGCATTTAAAGCTGCTGGAAGATCACGAGTGGACAAAATATTTTACGGTAGATATTCTGGATGCGGAGGCGCCGGATCTGGAACTTGCGGTACCGGGCGGAAAACATTTGCAGAAAAATTATGTGGGGAGCCATTTGACGAATTATGACGGGCTGCTGGTGCTTTCCCATTTCAAAGGACATCCTATGGGCGGCTACGGAGGCGCGCTGAAGCAGCTGTCCATCGGACTTGCCTCTTCCTATGGAAAGGCTTATATCCATGGCGCGGGAGATCCAGACGCTTTCTGGTCTGCGGATCATGACGCTTTTCTGGAATCCATGGCGGAAGCGGCCGGGTCTGTGATGCAGTATTTCCACGGCAATGCCGTGTATGTGAATGTAATGAAAAATATGTCCGTGGACTGTGACTGCTGCGAGGTGGCGGAAGACCCCTGTATGCAGGATATCGGCATTTTGATATCGGAAGATCCGGTGGCCATTGACCAGGCCTGTCTGGATCTGGTGTATGCCGCCACGGAGGATCCCGGACAAAAGCATCTGCTGGAACGGATTGAGAGCAGAAACGGCGTGCATACTATTGAAACAGCCGCCGCCCTTGGACTGGGCTCCAGAACGTATACGTTGAAAGAAGTGTAGAAGGATCGTTTATGACTGCCAGCCGCCGTCAAAGGCAATCACCTGTGCGGTGAGATACGAAGGCGCTTTTAAAAGCAGCAGCGCCATCTGTGCCGCTTCTTCTGGGGCGGCGATGCGGCCTGCCGGGATTTCTTCGGCGATGGCCTGTTTTTCCGCTTCGGAATATGCTGTGTTCATTTCCGTATCGATCATGCCGCAGGCCAGGGCATTGACTGCGATGCCGGAAGGCGCCAGCTCCTTTGCCAGCGCTTTGGTAAATGCGTTGACGCCGCCTTTGCATGCGGAATAGGCGACTTCACAGGAGGCGCCGCGAAGGCCCCAGACGGAGGAGATAAAGAGAATTTTTCCGGATTTCTGCGTGATCATCATGGGTGTAAGATGCCGGCACAGCTGATAGCAGGAGCTTAAATTGACGGACAGCAGTTCATTCCACGCGGATTCCGGAAGATCCTGCAGCAAACCGGTTTTGCTGATGCCTGCATTGTGGATAAGCAGGTCGAGACGGCCGAAGCTTTCTGCGGCCGCGGCAATCTGTGCGCAGGTGGCAGGCAGGGAAATGTCGCCAATCACGTTTTTGCAGCGGATGCCGTAACGCTTTGAAAGCTGCGCTGCATACTCTGTTAAGAGAGGACCGCTGGATTTGCAGTTTAAGATCAGATGGCAGCCTTCGGCGGCCAGTTTGGCGGCGATTTCTTTACCGATGCCCCTGGAGGCGCCGGTAACGACGGCAACCCTTGCGTTCATGATACATTCTCCGTTTCTGTCTGAGATTTTGTCCGGTGTATATTCCGTATGGGCAAACTGTAGCATGGATTTTTTCCGAAATCAACCGTTGTATGGAATTTATACATAAATTTGACAAATGATTTTGGGTATGCTAAGATATTGGGGATGTCCCTTTTATTCGAATTATGGAAGATACTGTTGAAACCTTTTGGGAGGCAGGTATGAGAAAACTGACCTTGAGAACTGTTTGCGGTATTCTTACGGCTGCGGGTGTTCTGTGCAGTTCATTCGGCGCATATGCCGCTGATACTGTAAAGTCGTCGGAGTACCCTTCGATCGGAATTTCTTCTCTGATCGACAGCTATTGTACCACAGATTCAAGTCTGCCGAGCGTCGGCGTGACCAATGCAGTTGAGGAATATGTAAAAGCGATTATTGATACGGATCTGGTGGCCACCGTGTCACAAGTCCGGGAAGAATACAGAACCATAGTGATTGCACAGGTGGATGGATATCTGAATGTGCGCAAGGAGCCTGATACAAACAGCGAGGTGGTGGGAAAGCTGCAGAACAATTCCGCGGCCAATATCACCGGCGTGGTAGGCGACTGGTACAAGATTACCTCCGGTACAGTCACAGGATATGTCATGAAAGAATATGTGCTCTTCGGCAAAAGCGCGGAAGCACTGGCAGAGCAGATCGCGAAAAAAACCGGAACGGTAAAGGCGGATGCGCTGAATATCCGTTCTTCCGCCAGCAAAGAGGCGACGGTGGTGGATGTGATGCCCCAGGAAGATACCTGTGAAGTGCTTTCCGAAGAGGGAGAGTGGACGAAGGTCCGGTATGGTGATGCGACAGGATATGTTCTGACGCAGTACATCGACATTCAGGTTTCGATGGAAACAGCGGAATCCAAGAATGAGGAGGCAACCCGCCTGGCTTCGGAAGAAGCGGCTTACCTTGCTTCCATCGCGAAATACTCCTCCGCATCCTCCTCTGCATATGAGGCGGCGCGGGAGGCTGCGACAGCTGCGCAGCGCGCGCGGACCATCGCAGAGGGTGACCCTACGGAGAAGACGACGAAATTTGCATCTGAGGCAGAACATTACGCGGTACTTGCAGAGTCCTATGCCGATCAGCTGGCAGAGGAAGAAAGAGAGGCGGCGGAGCGTGCGCGTCAGGCGGCTGCGGAAGCAGAAGCGGCTCGTCAGGCAGCGGCACAGCGTGCGGCAGCGGCGTCCCGTTCGCAGAGCGGCAGCAACCGCAGCAGCAGTTCTAGTTCTTCTTCCAAAAAGAACGAAGGAAGCAGTTCGAAGTCCTACAACAGCGCAGCGTCTTACAGCAACGCTTCCAAGGGTCAGCAGATTGCAAATTACGCGCAGCAGTTTATTGGTAATCCTTACGCGTGGGGCGGCACCAGCCTGACCAACGGCGCGGATTGCTCGGGCTTTGTTCAGTCGGTCATGGCGGACTGCGGTGTTTCCGTATCCGGCCGGACAGCGGCTTCCCAGTCGTCGGGCGGATATTCTGTTGCGGAAGGCGAACTGCAGCCGGGAGATCTGGTCTTCTACGCCAGCGGCGGAAGGGTCTACCACGTAGCAATTTATATTGGCGGCGGACAAGTTGTACATGCGGCTTCCTCCAGTCTCGGTATCTGTACATCCAATTACAGATATGCGACGCCTTATAAATTCGTAAGGTACTACTAAGCAAGAAATTCATATTTGGGCCACCTGCCTCGATGCGGCAGGTGGCTGTTTGATTTTTGGAGGATACGATGCAGGAGATTATACAGGTACATAACAGACAGAAAGCGGATGTGCGTCTGCAGGATGGCGGTCTGCCCCATGCAAAGGGCACCCATTGTATTCAGATTGCCCGGGCTTCGAAGAATCCGGCGACAGCCACGGACGGAAACGGCTGGACGTATAATCACGCGGCGATGATCTGTTATTGGAACGGGGAATACTGGGTGGACTATCTGACGGATCCGGTCAGCGAGCATGTGCCCCCTTCCAAAACCATGCTGACCTGGTCTGCGGACGGGTACCGCTGGGCAAAGCCGGTGGAACTGTTCCCGCCGCTTTCCGTGCCTGCAAGGTATTATACGGGACCCTGCAAAGAAGCATTGCGGGAGGAATACGTGGGGTGTGTGATGCACCAGCGGATGAGTTTTTATGTAACGAAAGACAAGCGGCTGCTGGCCACCGGTTTTTACGGCATTGCCCCGGAACATACGGTGGCTCCCAACAACGGCTATGGCGTGGGCCGGGTGGTACGGGAAATCTATCCGGATCACAGTTTTTCACCCATGTATTTTCTGCGGATTAATACCGAAGCAGGATTTGATGAAACGGCGGCGCCGCAGATTCTGCTTTATACAAAAGCGGCGGATGCAGGCTTTGTGAAAGGCTGCAGGGAATTACTGGACAACCGTCTGGTGACGGCGCAGATGTGGGAAGAAGAACGGCTGCACAAAGAAGCGTTTACCCAGCCGGGGGCGGAGGCCTTCTGCTATTTTACGCTGCCGGATGAAACAGTGACCGCTGTATATAAAAAGTCGCTGGTGACGTCCAGCCGGGACAAAGGCGAGCACTGGGAACCGCTGCAGACCGTATATTCTCTGGAAACTTCTACCGGAAAGGTCTGGGGAGAACGTACCGCCGACGGACGATACGCCCTGTGCTACAATCCCACGACGGACAGTGCGCACCGCTGGCCGATTGCGGTGACGACCGGGGAAAACGGAAGGGATTTTTATGATCTGTATGCAATTACGCCGGAGGTTTCGCCCCACAAATATGCCGGACTTTATAAAAATCTGGGACCGCAGTATATCCGCGGCATTGTAGAGGCCAATCCCCGTCCGGCGGACGGCAGGCTGCATCTGGTTTATACCGTGAACAAAGAGGATGTGTGGACCAGCGCTACGGCGCTTCCGGTGACGGCTTTTGAAACGGAAGAAATCCATGAGGATTTTTCCGCATACAGTGATGGGAGTCTTCCGCCGGACTGGAATCTGTACATTCCTGCTTGGTCGCCGGTGCGGATGGAAGACCGGGACGGCCATATGGCCCTGACGCTTTATGACGCCGATCCTTTTGACCGGTGCCGGGCGATGCGCATCATGCCCGAATACCGGAGCTTTCGGACGGTTTTGCGGGTGGCACTGTGTATTCGCAGTGAAAAAACCGCATATACCATTGATTTTGAAGACGCAGGCGGAAGGAATCCGATACGTCTGGTGTTCAATCACAAAAAGGAACTGATTGTAAAAAACGGCGGAAGATATGATCATTTTACCGACTATCGTCCGGACGAAGAGATAGAACTGGAAATCGAAGCTTCCTGTATCAGAAATCAGTTTAGCATCTGTTTCCGGCAGGGCGCAAAGACGCAGAAACAAAACTTTGCATTCAGCAATTCCGTCTGCACGGTGCAGCGGATCCTGTTTGCTTCCAAGACCAGCCTTCCTTTTAATACGCTGGAGGACTGCGGCAAATGGGGCGATCTGGGAAATCTTCCGGACGCGGATGTGAAGCTGACGGAAAGCAGGATGCAGATCCTGCGCGTGGATATTGATGATGGAGAACAGAATGGATAAAAAACCGCTGCCGAAAAAACTGGCAGAAACAGTACAATCACTGGGCATTGCCGAAGGGCAGATCATCGCGTTTGCCTGCCCGGACATGAACAAAGACTGCGCCTTTGTGAAAAGCTATCTGCTGCTGACAAAGGAAATGCTGGTGATTATCGACGGAAAAGTCAACCCCGGCAATGTATTTGTTTCCGGGAGCCTGGGGGAAGCGCCCGAAGAAAAAACGGATGTTTCGGAACATGAAATCCGTAAAATCCCGCTGGAAGATCTGGACGCGCTGAAGCTCAGTTCCCAGATTCGAACCGGGCTGATGTACTGCGAGGGCAGAACTACGGAAGTGCTTTCTTATTTTACGATTGCGCGGTATGGGGAAATGCTGCAGCTGACCGCAGCTTTCACCCAGCTGAAACATCCACAGACAGGTGCGGAAACGGAAGGCGAGCGCGGACGCAGAAGAAGACGCCCGGATGCCGCGGCCCGCAGACCCGGGGAAGATGCGCCGGAGGAAACGGCGGAGACAGAGAAAAAATTGCGGTCCCGGGAACATCTGCCGGTATCACTGCGTCTGTTTTCCTATCTGAAACCCCACAGATTCCGGCTAATGCTGGTGTTTTTGTGTTATGTCGCGGTGGCTGCCTGCAATCTGGTCTGGCCGTACCTGTCCGGAACGGTGCTTTACGATCAGATCATGAGCAGAGATCCGGCGATCTTAAAGACCCTGCATATTCAGGGGAATCGATTCATTCTGGCACTGGGACTGGTGGTGCTGGGCATGGCTGCCGCGAAATTTCTGATTATGGTGATTTCCATTCTGCAGAATCTGCTGAATGCGGTGATTTCTAACCATGTCATTATGACGCTCAGAAACGATGTGTTTGCATCCATGGGGGAGCTGGAACTGCGGTATTTTCAGAACGCCCAGACCGGAACGCTGATGGTCCGCGTCCTGCAGGACGCCAATATCGTCAGCCGCCTGATTGTGGATGAGATGCCGGGATGCATTATCAATATTTTTACGCTGGTTTCCACCGTGGTCATTATGTTTTCTCTGGATGTGAAGCTGGCCCTTGCTTCTCTTTTGCTGCTGCCGCTGACGGTATTTATGAGCGCAAAGATCCGGCCCCGGCTGCATGTGCTGTTCGGAAAACGGCACAGAGCGGAGCGAAGATTGAATACTGCGTTAAATGACAATATTACCGGCGCCCGGGTGGTGAAGGTTTTCGGCAAGGAACCGGAAGAAATCAAAAAATTTGAAAATACAAACCAGAAAGTGCAGGACGCGGAGGTGGATATTACAAAATTTTCCGCTTTGTTCAACGCTTCCTATTCCTTTGTAGAGGAAATGTCCACACTGTTCATCTGGGCTGTCGGCGCGTATCTGGTGCTCAGAACGGAGTATATTTCCTATGGCCTGCTGCTGACCTTCATCGGTTACGTGGCGCAGATGAACCGACCTATTCAGGATCTGGTGCGGATTTTCCGCCAGTGGGTGGATTCCATGAACGCGGCGGAGCGTCTGTTTGAAATCATCGATGCCCAGCCCCAGATTACAGATGCGCCGGATGCGCTGGAACTGGATCATGCAAGAGGCGAAATAGAACTGAGAAACGTTTGTTTTGGCTATGAACCCAACATTCCGGTATTTGAGGATTTCAGTTTCAAAGTGCCTGCCGGATCCATGCTGGGCATTGTGGGCCGCAGCGGCGCAGGCAAGACCACGCTGGTGAATATCATTTCCCGGATGTACGAGGTGGACAAAGGCAGTATCCGCATTGACGGCGTGGATATCCGGGATATTTCCCTGAAATCCCTGCGGAAGAATATCGCGATGGTTTCCCAGGAAACCTATATTTTCATCGGAACCATTGCCGAAAATATCGCTTACGCCAAACCGGAGGCTACCAGGGAGGAAATTATTGCGGCGGCGAAACTGGCCAGCGCCCATGATTTCATCTGCAAACTGCCGGATGGGTATGATACCGTCATCGGCGCTTCGGGCAGAAACCTTTCCGGCGGAGAACGGCAGCGGCTGTCCATTGCCCGGGCGGTGCTGGCGGATCCAAAGATACTGATTCTGGATGAAGCAACCGCCTCTGTGGATACGGAAACGGAACGGGCGATTCAGACTTCCCTGGCGGCCCTGTCCAAAAACAGGACGACGCTTTCCATCGCCCACCGGCTTTCCACGCTGCGGGATGCGGATTATCTGATTGTACTGGAACATGGAAAAATCACGGAGCAGGGGACCCATGAAGAACTGATGCGGCTGAACGGAACTTACTGTATGCTGAAAGAGCTGCAGACAAATGCACTGGCACTGAAAGGACTGGAGTAGAGCTTATGGCACCAATGGGAGGACCGCCGCCGGCAGGCGGAAGAAACAATATGCCGATGCGGGGACCGGGACCTGTGAATACGCAGGAGGAAATCGATCTGGCGCGGCTTGCAGGACGCTGCGATGAAATGATGCAGATCCGTTATCTGGAACCGGCCGACTGTGAATTTGCGGAAAAAGATTCCGGCTTTATTCAGCTGAAGATTGACGGAAAACTGTATGCACATGTGGATGTTTACCGGGTGTTTCCCTATACCAATCCCGCCGAATATCTTTCGGTGCGGGATGCGGAAGACGCTTTCCGGGAAATTGGCATTATCCGGCAGCTTTCGGCGTTTCCGGAAGAAACGGGAAGATTGATCGAGCGGCATTTAAAACTGCGGTATTTTACGCCGGAAATCAAAGAAATCCTGTTTGTCAGACGACGGGCAGGCGTGGTGACGATGAAAGTCCGGACCGAATACGGCGAATGCCGGTTTGCGTTCCGGAACAACAGCAACGCCGTGATCCGGCTGGGAGAAAACCGGGTATTCATTCAGGATATGGATGAAAACCGTTATCAGATTCCGGATGTGACAAAGCTCACTATCCGGGAGCAGAAAAAGCTGGACGCGCTTCTGTAAAGGAAAAACAATGAATCTGAAATTTGATCTGGACAATCATACGATAGAAACGCTGCATCTGCAGCCAAATGAAGAAATCTGGTACTGCGTGCCCCGGGATCTGTCCCGGGAAGATCAGTTCCTGACCAATGCGTATGTAGTGGTCACAAACCGCAGGCTTTGTCTGCTTTCCGACGGTGTCGTTTCGGAAAGCTATATGCTGTCGGTCTGTAAAAAGCTGGACTGCGAGACGATGATCAACAGCGCGGTGCTGCGGCTGTATTTTAAGGACGGGAGCATCCGCTTTTTCGCCCGCTGCACCATGAAGCATATCGTGCGGTTTTCCTATGTGGCCAGAGGCGCTACCATGTTGATGCAGGGCAGATTTTACCGGGTGGAAAGCATGGAATATGAAGCCACCTGTCCAAAATGCGGCGCCATACTGCAGAATATCCGGACCTGCCCCAACTGCGGCGGCAGAGGCTCGTCCCTGAAGAAAGCTGTGGTGCTGTGCAAACCTTTTGCCCCTCAGTTTCTGGTGCTTTCCCTGTTTACGCTGCTTTCCAGCGCGCTGGCCCTGGCAGGACCGAAGATTCGGCAGGTCTTTATTGATACCTCGCTGGCGGACAAATCCGGGACGCTGAACGATGTGGCGCGGTTTATCCTGCTGATGCTGGCCATTGCGGTGGGCAATATCGTGCTCAATACGGTGCGCAACATATTTTCCACCTATCTGGGAGCCCGGATGGCGAAGGATCTGCGTTCGAAAATGTTTCAAAAAGTGCAGAAGCTGGCCCTTGCCCGGATTGAGGATATGAAGCCCGGACAGCTGATGAACCGGATTACCAACGATACCACGGATATCCGCCGGTTTATGGAAAATACCTTCGCCAGCACCCTGTCTACCATCGTGACCATGGCGGGGGCTTTGATCTATATGATGGTCATCGACTGGAAGCTGACGCTGTTGTCCCTGGTATTTGTACCTTTTATGTTTATGATTTCCTATTTTCTGCGGGGCACCTTTTCGCAGAAATTCCGGCGGGAGCGGGAGAAGCGGGACAGCTTAAACAGCCGTCTGCAGGATGTGATTTCCGGTATCAGCGTGGTGAAATCCTTTGGAAAAGAGGACTATGAAGTCGAAGGGTTCCGGAAGCTGAACCGGGAACTGACGGATGTGCTGATTCAGAACTATGCCTTCTTTTACTCGCTGTTTCCTGCCATGAATTTTATTCTTAATCTCGGTACTTATCTGATTACTTATGCGATGGGCGTTTCGGTGCTGCGGGGCGCCATGACCGTGGGTGTGCTGATGCAGATGGTGGCTTACGCAGGCAATTTGTACGGGCCGCTGGAAACCCTGACGAGGCTGCCCAGGGAGCTGTCTTCACTGTTTAACAATGTGGAGCGGATCTACGATGTACTGGAAGAGGAGGAAGGCAGCTTCCAGTCGGAGGAAACCGTGGATATTGATCTGCAGGGCGACATCGAATTTGACAACGTCTGCTTCGGCTATAAATCCTATGAACCGGTTTTAAATGACATTAACCTGCACATTCGGCCCGGGGAGATGATCGGCCTAGTAGGGGCTTCCGGCACCGGTAAGAGCACCATGATCAACCTGATTATGCACCTGTATCAGGTGGACAGCGGCGTACTGAAGATTGACGGCGCGGATATTAATCAGATCCGGCAGGCGGATTTAAGGAAACGAATGGGTGTGGTGCTGCAGGAAACCTTCCTGTTCAACGGTTCCATTCTGGATAATATCCGTTTTTCCAGACCGGAAGCCAGTCTGGAAGAAGTGATTCACGCGGCCAAGATGGCCAACGCCCATGACTTCATCATACGGACCCCGGACGGGTACAATACCAACGTGGGCGAACGGGGCTACAATCTTTCCGGCGGCGAGCGGCAGCGCATCGCCATTGCCAGAGCGGTGCTGATCCGGCCGAAGCTGCTGATTCTGGACGAAGCCACCTCCAATCTGGATACGGAGAGCGAATATCTCATTCAAAACGCGCTGGAACGGCTGGAAAAACAGTGTACTACGATTGCTATTGCCCATCGGCTGTCCACGCTGAAAAACGCAGACCGGCTGGTGGTCATTGACAATCATCATATCATAGAAGAAGGAAGCCATGAGGAACTGCTGAAGAAAAAAGGCGTTTACTACGGGCTGGTGACAGCACAGCTGGAAATGGCAAAGGTGGGATAGCAATGAAAATGCTTCTGGCGATTCTTGTACTGCTATTGCTGCTGCTTCTTGCGATCTGCGCGGCAACGCTGATTGTGACCGGAAGGGGCGCAAAGCGGAAGTTTAAAAGCGTGGGAGAACCGGGACTGTCGATTTTGTCGGCGGATGGCCTGCGGCTGTATGCAGATGTGGCGGACTGCCCGGATGCTAAGGGAACGATTCTGATGTTTCACGGGTATCATTCCTGCCCTGTGCGGGATTTTTCCACGATACATATGGACTACGCCCGTTTGGGCTACCGCTGCGTTTATGTGCACCAGAGGGCCCACGGAAAAAGCGGCGGGCATTTTACCTGTCTGGGCATCAAAGAAAAGGAAGACTGTCTGGCATGGATTGGCTGTATCAATGAAACATACGGCGCGGATGCTCCGGTCTTTTTATCCGGCGTTTCCATGGGCGCCACCACCGTGCTTCTGGCGGCAGGCAGCGGTTTGCCGGCCAATGTGAAAGGCGTCGTCGCGGACTGCGGCTTTACCTCGCCGAAAGAGATTCTGGCCTATTTGTTGGAGACCAAATATCATCTTCCCTCCAGACTGGTGCTGCCCGTGATGTCAGCGGTGATCTGGCTGTCGGCGGGATACCGGCCGGATGCGGCCTCTACGCCTGCGGCAATGCAGAAAATCCGGGTTCCGGTACTTTTGATTCATGGCAAAGCGGACCGCTTCGTGCCCTGTGAGATGAGCGTCCGGAACCAGACGGCGGCCCGGGAAAACTGTACGCTGCTTCTGATCGAAGATGCGCGGCATGCAAAGAGTTTCGAAACGGATCCCGACCGGTATCTGGCGGCAGTGGAAAAATTGATCCGAAGCTGCGAAGCTTCCGCGTGAGCAGAATAAAAATCAACAGAATGAAAAAGGCCTGCAGGCCCTTCCATACCGGAAAGCCGCAGGCCTTTTTTGCGTGTTCAGTTGCCGTGTGCAGGATTTAGTAGATTTCACCGATGGGTGAAGGCGGTTCTTCCTGCAGATCCTTGGAATCAATGAGTTTCCCGCCCCGGAAGGTGTACTCGGCGGTGACATTACCCCGTTTCCTGCCGTAGGTCTGGGCAATGCCGTCGGCGTCCTTGTTTACAAAACGCGCTCTGGTTTTGAGCTTTTCAGAACCCGTCCAGTAGGTAGTGAGAATATGCGCGCCCCCCGGCGCAACGTCGATCCGGTATGTAGGATAACCTTCCCGGTCGTAGGAGACGTATTCGCCCACGCGTCTGCCCAGATGATAATTGCCCCTGCTCATGACGGAGCCGTCCGGATAATAGAAGACTTCCTCGCCTTCCATCAGGAACCTGCCGTCGTCGGCCAGACCGCCGGACCATGTACAGCGCAGGCTGCCGTCTTCGTAATATTCCGTAAACTGCTGAATCTCGGAAACGTAAGCCGTGGCGTGGGTCTGCATCAGCACTCCGTCTTCAGGAGAGGCGCTTTCATGGGACAGCAGCCAGGCTTCGTTGAACTCAAAGTGCAGCAGATGTTTGTTGTTGGAAGCCACAACATGAATCATGCCGTTGGGCGCCTGCTTGCAGACACTGTAGCCCAAAGTCGTCTGTCCGCCGAACTCCGCTTTGTTTTTGCTCTTGGAACGTTCCGCGCCCCACATCTGGGTAATGTGCCAGTGCTGTCCTTCGTCGTCGGACCAGGCCGCATAGGAACCGCTTTCTTTGACGTCGGCCGGTTTCTGGTTTTTCTTATTCTGGAAGTCACCGCACATAAAGAGCCGTCCGGACTGCAGTTTGATAATGCAGGGACGCTGTCCCGAGAACATCATCGGGAAGGGCGTCTTGATAGTGGTCCAGGTTTCTCCTTCATCGTGGGAAACAGAAGCGGGCATATAATAGGAATCTTCATACATGGAGTTTTTGCCGCCCATGCCCAGCAGGGTGCCGTCTCCAAGCTCTACAAAGCTGGTGTGCCGGCCTGCGGTTCTGCCGGAAGGATTTTCCCAGGTCTTCATATTGTCATGGCTGCGCCAGAGTACGCTGGACGGAACCATGGGCGCGTCCGAAGCCATATAAAAGGTGCCGTCTTTGGCGCGGATACAGGAATTAATCGGCTGTCTTACCAGTTCGCTCACTTTATTTTTAAAGAAAGGAAACTGTACCGGGCTCCAGGTGACGCCGTTGTCTTTGGAGGACACATACTGGAAGGGGAAGGAATGATCCAGCTGCTGCCAGCCCCAGAAATGGTAGATGGTGCCATCCTGATCCGTAAACATGTTGGGGGCGTGATCGTTGACGCCCACGGGATTGAGCCAGACATCCGGCAGCTCCCATTCATCGCAGCCGGCCCGGAGCCTGGCCCCTGCCAGGCCGGATTCCGCGTCGTACTCATGGTAGGTGGAATAGATGGACAACAGCAGGTCGCCGTTGGGACATACCGTCAGCGCCGGGGAATGATGATGATTGCGGAAGAGCGGGGAAAATCCCGTGGCAATGATTTCCTCGTGAGGGGAATTGTCCGGCGGCGTCGGGAAAATATAGCGTTTGCGGAAATAGGGTTTTTCCGGATCCGGCGCCTGCAGCAGGCTGGGGTTGTTCTGATGTACGTTTTCGGAAACTCTGGAAAGGGGCGGACATACCGTCACTTCCGGAAAGGCGCCGCAGGCAACCCGAAATCCGATAATGTGCCGTCCGAAATCATTGTTGGTATCCTCCGGATAATGCCGGTAAGAAGGCGGCAGCGCGCCTCTGCGCCAGAGATCCAGGGGATAGGCTGTGTATCTGCCCGGATTGTCCAGATAACCGCCCCGGATGACCTTAAACATGCCTTCTGCGGGACCTGCCGGATCAGTCTGATCCAGATCGCTGTAGACGGAGTACCAGTCGAAGCACCATTCACGGATATGGCTGTCGCACATCCGGTCAATGTCAAGCTCTGTGGATTTTCTGGCCGCGGCTTCCCATTCCGCTTCCGTGGGCAGCCGGTAGAAGAGGCCTTCCTTTTCGGAGAGCCACTTGCAAAACTCCGCTGCTTCATACCAGCTGACGCCCAGGACAAAACCGCGGTAGCTTTCCGTGTCGGGGTCCTTCTGATAACGTTCCCGGTAAAATGTGTCAAACAATTCTTTTTTTATCGGTTCATCAGATATAAAATACGGTTTGGACATCATACACTTATGTGAGGGGAGCGCATCGGGACAGTCGTCGATATTGCCCCCGCCCCTTCTGTATTCATGCGGCGCGACATAAACCATACGCAGACCGCATCCGTTGGTAAAATCCGATTCCTGCTCCGGCAGCGGAAACGAACCGAAATCAAAAGGTTCATTTAACTGCCTGTCTGTATTGTTGGACATTACATTCCCTCCTTTGTGAATTTTTTGTGATTCAGATATATTGCTGAAAATATGGTCTGATTTGTATACATAATTGAATTATAACATAGATTCGGCGGCTGTTCTTATGTGAATTTATGAAATTGTGAATAAATTATGAACAATATTTTTCGGCACTAATTACATAATATTGGCAGCAGGGAAGGCTGTTTCGACAGCGTCAACATAGATTAGACAAAAATACATGCATAATAGATTTTTTTACATCTTATTGAACACCAAAAAGTGGTATTATTTTAAACAAATATAAACTAAGTATGATTATGCTCATTTGTTGAAAATGACGGTCAGAAAAAGGCAGGTGACAGTATTATGCGGCTTGAAGGAATCATTTCAGCCATGGTAACGCCAATGAATCCGGATGAATCCGTGAATTTTGACGAATTGAAAAATCAGGTCAACCGACAGATTCAGGCGGGCGTTGCCTCCGTTTTTTGTCTTGGAACCAACGGTGAGTTTTACGCCTTGTCCTGTGAGGAAAAGAAGCAGGTGATGAAGGCGGTGACTGAGACGGCTGCAGGTAGAGTTCCGGTGCTTGCGGGAACAGGCGCGGTTACCACGGAAGAGACGATAGAACTTACCACCTATGCAAAACAGATCGGCGTGGATGCGGTATCCATTATTTCTCCGTATTTTGCCGGAATCAGTCAGGACGGGTTGTACAGACATTTCAAAAAGGTATCCGAGACCTGTAAGATGCCGGTGATCATGTATAATATTCCGGCCAGAACGGGCGTGAATATTTCCTATCAGACAGTAAAAAAGCTTGCGGAGCTTCCTTATATTATCGGGATCAAAGACAGCAGCGGCAATTTTGACAATACCCTTCGGTATATTGAAGAAACGCCGGAGGATTTTATCGTGCTCTGCGGAAACGATTCTCTGATTCTCTGGACGCTGATGGCAGGCGGCAACGGCGGTATTTCCGGCGTTACCAATATCGCGCCGGAGCATATGGTGAAAATCTATACGCTCTGGAAAGAGGGACGGATGAAGGAAGCCAGAAAAGCCCAGGATGACATACGCTGCATCCGGGACTGCTTCGCGGGCAACAATCCCAATTCCGTCGTCAAACGTACCACAGAGCTGCTGGGCTATCCGGTGGGAGCGGCGAGAGCGCCGTTTGATGTGCAGGATCCCGCGCTCGATGAAAAAATCAGAAAGGCAGTCGCAAAATTTGAGGAACTGACGGGTGAGCATTTGTGTATCAGATAAAATTCCCCAAAAAAGTATATTCCGGCAAGGACAGCCTTTCGCAGATCAAAGAGATTATTGAAGGAAGAAGGCCGGAGAATATATTTGTTTTAAGCGATCCGGGGGTGGCGCAAAACGGACTGCTGGACGACTTACTCGGTATTCTGGCTGAGATTTCCGCAAGTTATAAGACGGATTTTGAAGCGCCGAAAGAACCCAGCGTTTACGATGTGGAGGCTTACGCCAAAAAGCTGGAAGAGCACCGCATCGACATGATTATCGCGGTAGGCGGCGGAAGCGTCATTGATATGGCGAAGATTCTTTCCGTAGCGGTTACCAATCCGGATCTTGTAAAAGATTTAAGAGCGCCGGGGGCGATCCGGAATCCTTCGATTCCCATGGTCGCGATTCCCACCACATCGGGAACGGGGGCAGAGGCCACGGCCAACGCGATTTTCCTGTATCCCGAGGAGGACCTCAAGGTCGGCATTATCAGCGAATTTATGATTCCGGATTATGTCATTCTGGATGTGCGTATGACCATGGGACTTCCTCCCGCACTGACGGCTTCCACAGGTGTTGACGCGTTGTGTCATGCACTTGAAGCATATATATCTACATTAAGCAATCCTTTCTGCAGGATGTTTGCCAAAGAGGCGCTGCGGCTGATCTGCTCGAGCATTGAAAAGGCGTTCCTTGACGGAAAAGACCTGAAAGCACGGGAAAACATGCAGCTGGGCGCTTTCTACGCGGGACTGTGTCTGACGACTTCTTCTACCGTTGCCGTACACGCACTCAGTTATCCCCTGGGCGGCAAGTATCACATTGCACACGGCGTATCCAACGCCATGCTGCTTCCATATGTCATGGAAGTCAACGAAGAAGTGTGCCGGAAAGAATTTACGGAGCTGGCTCCGTACATGCTTGGAGATATATCACATTTCAAAAGGGAGGAACTCCCGCAGGCAGTGGTCAGATATCTGTTTGAACTGATCGAAAGACTTCAGATTCCATCACTGAACAGTTTTGGCGTCAGTCCCGCAGATATTCCGTATCTGACTGATAATGCAATAAAAGTCGAGCGGCTTCTCCTGAAAAACCCCAAAGAACTTTCCAGAGAGGAAATTCAGGGAATCTATGAACGGCTTTTAACAGAAAAGGGAAAGGAGAGATAAGAGGATGAGACCAAAAAAACTCCTTGCCTTGTTGCTGTGTTTGTGTCTGGTAATGACGTCATTCACAATGACATGGGCAGATGAGGATACCGATGAGACGGATGCGATTTCATCAGAAGAGACGGCAGACGATGCGGACGCCGAAGATGATGAAGATGCGGACGAAGACTCTGGTGCAGCGGAAGAGGCAGAAGCAACACCGGTTCCTCAGGACAGCGGAACGATTCTGAATATTGAAGACGATACATCGACCTGGAGCGATGACACTGTCAAATATGCAGATCTGCTGAAAGAGTACGAAGAGAACGGATACACCTCACCGGGCGACGACATTCGGATTGATATGCCGATCAAAGAAGCCTATGGTGAACAGAAACTTCAGATCGAAAAGAAAGAAGGCGTTGACGCCGTCGATTTCGATGAGGATCTGGATTACGTAGAATGGAAGATCAACGTGGATCAGGGCGGTTTGTACGAAATGTATCTGAATTACTACAACGTGATCCGCTACGGTATGCAGATTCAGAGAAGGATTCTGATTGACGGCGAGGTTCCTTTCGACGAGGTAAACAACGTTTACCTGTACCGTTACTATGAAGAGGACGGCGAAGTCAAGGAAAACGCCATTCACGATGAAGTATGGCCCAAGAACATTGAGAAAGAACTGTGGCAGGTTTCAGGTGTTTATGATTATGAAGGATACTATGAAACCCCGCTTCTGTTCTATCTTTCGGCCGGCGAGCACACCGTGCGGATTGAAAATGTAGCTGAGGAAATCTATCTGGGCGATGCGTATTTTGTTGGACAGAAGACTTACCCGCAGTACAGAACGGTGAAGGCCGGTTATCCCGGATCGGGTAAAAATATTGTTCCCGATACGGATCCCATCTATCTGGAAGCGGAAGATACCACATGGAGGAACGATCAGACGATCCGTCGTGATTCCACGACAGACCCGGCGGCTTCTCCTACGTCTCCGGTGAACCGTCTCTTAAACATCATGGGCGGCAGCCGCTGGAGCAGCGGAAACCAGAGCATTACCTGGACATTTAATGTGGAAAAAGCAGGTCTCTACAATATTAATATGAGAACACTGCAGAGCTTCTCCACAGGTATGCCCAGTTACCGTCAGATCGCCATCGACGGAGAGATTCCTTTTAAGGAACTGGTTATGTATCAGTTCGATTATCATGAAAACTGGCATGCGGCCACGCTGGGCGACGAAGAAAACGGCGCCTATGATTTCTACTTTACAGAAGGACCGCATACCATCACGATGACTGTCAAGTCAGGATCCTTACGTGACGTCATCAACGATTCCAACAGCATTATTTCCAAGATTTCGGATACATATCTGAAGATCACAAAGGTAACCGGTACATCTCCGGATACCAACTACGAGTACAACCTGTACAGAAGCATGCCGGAACTGGTGGGTATTTTCAGAGAAATCGGCGACTCGCTGATTGCCTGTGCCGAAATTCTGAAAGAGTCCACCAACTTCACAACGGATATGGAAAGCAGCTACCGGCAGATCGCATCCACGATGTACTCCTTCTCGGATGATCCGGATCTGGTTATTTCCAACCTGAGTGAACTGGAGGATGCGCAGACCAATCTCGGACAGTACATGATGGATATGGGCGAAATGCCGCTGTCCTTTGATTACTTTGAGATTTCTCCTTCAGGTTCTGATTTCTCCGTTAAGACATCCAAATTCGGACAGAAGTTATGGTATGCTGTACGGAACTTCTTATCTTCCTTTACCAAACAGTATGACGCCGTCGGCAGTATCTACGGCGACGAAGGTTATGACAGTGTCATCGAAGTATGGCTGGCCCGTGGTACTGAGTGGGGTGAAGTTCTGAAGGAACTCATCGATGAATCCTTTACCTCGGAAACCAATATCGGCGTAAACGTCAATATTCTTCCTTCCGGACAGCTGGATGCAGGTAACGTATCCGCGCTGATGCTGTCCATTACATCGGGCGTGGCGCCGGATATCGCCCTTGGTATTTCCGGTGCGGAGCCTTGTGAGTTCGCCTTCCGTGACGCGGTTGTGGATCTGACCCAGTTCGATGATTTCGACGAGTACTACGCGGAGAACTTCTACGATACCTGTAAGGTATCCGCGACGTATAACCATGATGGACACGACGGCGTATATGCGCTTCCGGAAACCATGGACTTCAAGTGCATCATGTACAGAAAAGATATCTTCCAGACGCTGGGACTTGAAGTGCCTAAGACCTGGGAAGATCTGTTCCAGACGACGCTGCCGGTTCTGTATGAGAATCAGATGAGTTTCTCCTTCCCGGTAGATACGACGGCAGCTTCCAATACGCCTTCTTCTCTGGTAGGTATGACCATGTTCCTGATTCAGAAGGGCGGACATTACTATACGGAAGACGGTATGTACAGCGGACTGGATACGCCGGAAGCATATGAGGCGTTCAAACAGTGGACCGAACTGTACACCAGCCACGGTCTGGATGCGGAATCCTCATTCTTCACCAGATTCCGTGCAGGCTCTCTTCCGATCGGTACGGCTACCTATGCAACTTATATGCAGGTACTGACACAGGCGCCCGACCTTTATGGCCGCTGGGCACTTGCGCCCATGATCGGTACGGCCACCGGTGAGGTGGACGAAAACGGCGAGCCCGTCATCGACAACAGAGTCGGCGGTATGGTTACCACTACCTGTACGATCATGGAACAGTCCAAAGAACAGGAGGCTGCATGGGAATTCCTGAAGTGGTATATGAGCGAAGAAACCCAGATCAAGTTCGGCCGTGAAATCGAAGCGACCATGGGTGTTGCCGCAAGATGGGCAACCGCAAACAAGAACGCGTTCAACGCACTTCCCTGGGATGAAACCGATATCGGCATCATCAAAGACATGATGGCCAAGGCGGAAGAGCAGGAAGTTATCTTGGGCGGTTACTTCACCACAAGACATCTCGTATATGCATGGAACAGAGTATTTATGCAGAACCAGAATCCGAGAGACTCGCTGGAAGAAGCGGTCAAGGATATCAACAAAGAGATAAGAACGAAGCATGAAGAATACGGCTTCGTATATCCGGAAGATTAGGAAGGAGGAAGTTATGAGTGATAAGGCATTGGCAAAAAAAGCAGTGAAAAATGATCCTCTTCACAAGCCGGTTGAAACGAAAGCCCAGCATCTGTGGCACGTCAATAAAACCGGTTGGGGCTTCCTGCTGCCGTTCTTTGTACTGTTTATGACATTTACCATCGTACCGGTATTTGTTGCCATGGCGCTGAGCTTTACCGATTACAACATGCTGCAGACGCCGCACTTCACCGGTATTACAAACTACATGCTGCTGATCCTGGAAGATGACGTATTCATCACCGCGATTGAAAACACGCTGGTATTCTCCTGTATCATCGGTCCTGTAGGTTACATCATGTCGTTCCTGATGGCTTGGTTCATCAGTCTCTGTAAGAGAGGCCGTGGTGCTCTGGCACTTGCGTTCTATGCGCCTTCCCTTACGTCAGGTACGGCGATGTCAGTTATCTGGATGGTTATCTTCTCCGGTGACCGTACCGGATATCTGAACCACTTACTGCTGCGGATCGGTCTGATCAATGACCCGATTCTCTGGACAAAGGATACAAATTACATCCTGCCCATTATCGTAATCATTTCCGCATGGATGAGTATGGGCAATGGTTTCCTTGTATTCCTTGCCGGCTTGCAGAACATTGACCCTGAGCTTTATGAAGCAGGTAAGGTAGACGGTATTCGAAGTCCTGCGCAGCAGCTCTGGTACATCACGCTTCCGCTGATGAAACCCCAGCTGCTGTTCGGCGCCATCAACTCCATTGTAAGTTCCCTTGCGGTATTCGATGTAGCGACGGCGGTAGCCGGCTTCCCGAGCCCTAACTATTGCGCTCATACGATTGTTGCGCATCTGTACGACTATGCATTTACAAGATTCCAGATGGGTTACGCTTCGGCGATCGCCATGTTCCTGTTCCTGCTGTCGTTTACACTGAGCCAGATTTGTATGAGAATCTTCAGGTCAGATGATTAAAGGAGGGGAGGAAAAAGATGTTAAAGAAAATGATTGCCAGTATGAAGTATAAAAGAGAAATCCAGCAATCGGGCGTTCGCGTAAGAAAGCCGTTCAAGATTTCCAAACTTCTTTTGTACATCATCGTTGCGGCATTGCTTGTATTCACAGCCTTCCCCATGGTGGCAATGGTCTGCCGTGCATTCATGCCACTGGAAGAACTGTATCATTATCCTCCGTATATTTTTGTAAGGAAACCTACGTTCCAGAACTTCATCGAACTGTTCACATCCCTGAATGCTTCGACGGTTCCCTTTACAAGATATATTTTCAACTCATTGTGGGTAACGATTGTAGCGGTTGTAACCTCAATTGTTATCTGCTGTATGGGTGCTTACGGTATGGTTAAGCATAAACCGATGGGTGCGGAAGCGGTGTTCACCATCGTTATCGCGGCGCTCGGTTTCTCCGGCCACGTAACAAAGATCCCCAACTACATGATCGTCAGCGGACTGGGTCTCATCGATACCTACGCCGCTTTGATCGTGCCCAGTATGGCGACAGCGTATAACTTCTTCCTCGTTAAGCAGTTCTGTGAACAGCTTCCGGATTCCCTTCTGGAAGCGGCGCGAATTGACGGCGCAAAGGAATTCCGGATTTTCTGGATCATCGTTATGCCGCTGTTAAAGCCCGCATGGAGTACACTGGCTGTATTCTCCTTCGTATCCAACTGGAATGACTCCTTCTCACCGTTGGTTTACATCCATAAAGATGCGATGAAGACGCTGCCTCTGGCACTGCAGACCATGTCCGGCGGCGCGGGTGTTGTATCCCGTTCCGGTACGGTCGGCGCGGCTACGCTGCTTACGACGGCGCCTACGATCATCGTATATATGGTTATGAAGGGCCGCGTCATGCAGACCATGACATATTCAGGAATCAAGAGTTAAGGAGAGAAAAAGATGAAAAGAATGAAAAGCGTCATAAGTCTGTTTTTGGCATCTCTGATCGTACTCCTTAGTTGTTCCAATATTGTTATGGCGGATACCACCAATTTCATTTTGGACACCGACGGCGAAATGATTCAGATTCCCGAAACCTATACGGTTGTCGGCTCCATAAAGAACTTAGGGGAGTATAATACACTGACAAATGCCGAGGACTTATATTACTGCGACGGTTATCTGTATGTGGCAGATACCGCGAACAACCGCGTTTTAAAAATGACCAAAAGCGGTGAAGTTGTGATGGAATTGAATTCCTTCGTCATTGAAGGCGAAGAGTATTCCCTGACTTCTCCGAAGGGTATCTGGGTATCGGAAGAAACCGGAGAAATCCGTGTGGCCGATACCGGAAACCTGCGTATTGTGTGCTTCAACAAAGACGGCAAAGCCATTGCGATCTACGGCAAGCCGGATTCCGAACTTCTGCAGGACGACAAATTTACATTTGACGTTGAGAAGGTCTGCGTCAACAACATGGGTTACATGTTTGCGTTAAAGGGCGCGAACCTGATGAAGTTAAGTTCCCAAAATGACTTCCTTGGATACATCGGTGCTGTTCAGGTCGGTTTTGACCTGAAGCGTATGCTGATCAGAACATTTGGTTCCAAGAAGCAAAGAGAAGCGACAGAAAAACTGGAGCCCACATCTTACAACAACTTCACGCTGGGCGCCGACGGCAACATCTACGGCGTACTTGCGGAAGGCACAAGCGGACAGATCAGACGGCTGAATTCCGTAGGTAACAATACCTATCCGGAACTGTCCTATGGCTTCACCTGGATTGATCCGGATACCTATCTGCCGACAGAACCCGCGTTCAATGATATCGCGGTGGATGCGGACGGTATCGTTTCCGTTATCGACCAGAATACCGGTCTGATTTATCAGTACGATACAGAAGGAAACCTGCTGACCACCTTCGGCGGCATCGGTTCCCGTGAAGGCACTTTCACCTCTCCCTGCAGCATGGTTGTAGATGAGGACGGAAGGCTGTATGTACTGGATTATTCCGCAAACAGCATCCAGATTTTTGCGCCGACCAACTTTATCGAGCTGGTACACCAGGCGATCATCCTGCAGGCCGGCGGCTACTATGAAGAAGCCAAGGATTACTGGAACGACGTTCTGGATATCGACGCAAACTATTCGCTTGCGCACAAATGTATCGGAAAGATCCTTTACAAAGAGGGCGATTACAAGACCAGTGCACAACACTACAAACTGGCAAACGACAAGGAAGGCTATTCCAACAGCTTTGGTGAAAGAAGACACGGATTCTTCAGAGATTTCTTCTTCCTGATCATCGTTGTAATCTTCGTTCTTGCCTTTGGTGTCGGAAAGCTCTTTGCACTTCTCAAGAAGAAAGCTGATACATGGTCGTTTAATATTGAGATGAGAGGAGATATGGACAGATGAAAGCTTTAAAACTGGCAGCTATTACTTGTTTCCATCCCATCGTAGGCTTTAATTACATGAAAAAAGACCGTGATTCAGGTAAACGTTACAATTATCTTCCGGTCGTTGTGATTTTACTTCTGATGGTATTGGTAAAGATCTTCTCCATGTATGTAACCCACTATCCGCTGAACTCTGTAAACGTCAGAAATGCCAACGTTTTCTCAGAGTGCATGGTAATGGTGGTTCCGATTGTTACCTGGGCGGTCGCTTCCTACGCGATCACCACGATCATGGGTGGAGAAGTGCTTTTCAGAGAGTGTCTGACAGCCTGCTGTTACTCACTGGTACCTTACATAGTCATCAGCATTCCGATGATTGTAATTTCCAACATTCTGGATCAGAATGCGGCGCAGTATTACAATGTTATCTTCGGAGCTGCTTTGTTCTATGTATTGCTGCTGTTGTTTATTAACCTGAAAGAAATGAATCATTACACCATTTTCAAAACCATCGGCGTGATCGTTCTTTCTTTGCTGACAATGATTTTGATCTGGGCCGTGATTGCACTGGTCGGAGCGTTATCCATGCGATTCATCTCCTTCCTGTCAGAAGTAATCCGCGAGATCAGATATAAGATTTAGGGGGTGCCGAGATGAAGAAAAGAATACTTGCATTAGGACTTACCCTCGCGCTCGCTGCGACGATGCTGGCAGGCTGCGGAAGCAAATCTTCTGGAAAAGCGGCAGTACCGGAAATCGAGCTGAATGAAAAAAGCGTAACCGATATGAAGCCGGACTTCGATGAAAGCGGTTTTGCAGAGGTGGCGGACAACGACCGCTTCGAACTGTATGTGCAGGAAGAAGGCGCAGGAATCAAGGTGGTTGACAAGGATACCGGAAAAGAATGGATGTCAAGCGCCAGCGCATTTGATTACGCGGAGGACTTTGACAGCGCGGATCCGGTAGAACCCACGGCATACGGTCCGGAGGACCGGCCGAAATATGCGGTCAATAACAAATGGCAGCAGAAACTGAACTCCATATTTGAAATTTTCTATACAAACAGAGTGAACGGTTATGGCGCGGTTATCAACCTTTCCCTGCTGGAGATGGATTATACGGTAGAATACAAGCAGATTGAAAACGGCGTGAGAGTGCTTTACGATCTGCAGAATGCCTCCATCAAGATTGCGCTGGATTTCTCCCTCAGCGACAGAGGTCTGGTGGTAGAAGTTCCGCAGGAATGCATTGAGGAGAACGGCGATTATGACATTACTTCACTGAAGATCATGCCGTACTTCGCAGATGCGCTGGATTCCAACAACGGATATTATTTCTATCCGGATGGCAGCGGCGCCATCATGGAATTTAAGGATTCCGCACATTATCTGGAAACAGAACTTGCGCTGACGGTTTATGGGGATATTCTCAAATACAAAAACATGCTGAGTGTTTTTGATGAGGAAGATCCTTCCGTAACCCTTCCGGTTTTCGGCGCCAACATCAATGACAATGGTTTTATCGGTATCATTGAAGAAGGCGAAGAAGTGTCCAAGATCAAGGTCAATCCCACCAACTCGGTTATCCCGACCAACGCGCTGTATGCGGAATTCCAGTTCAGGAGATCTTTCAGTGACGCGCGTATCGCGGGAAGCGGCGTTATGACCTTTGATCCGAAGATCATCGAAAGCCAGAGAAAAATCGAGTACGTTTTCCTGGATAAAGGAAAATCCACCTATTCCGATATGGCCGTGGCTTACAGAGACTATCTGATGAATGACTGCGGCGTAACGGAAAAAGCAGAGACCGATGCGATTCCGCTTTCGCTGGATCTGTTTATGGGTATTTATGAAGAAGGCATGCTCTTTGACACCTTCAAGACCGTAACGACATTTGATCAGTCCCAGACGATTTTGAAAGCCTTAAAAGACGAAGGTGTGGACGACATTCAGCTGCAGCTGAAGGGCTGGACACACGGCGGCTATTTCAGAGATCCGGAAATGTTCCCGCCTAACGGCAAGTTTGGCGGAAAGAGCGGACTGAAGAAGCTGTCTTCGTATGCGGAAGAAAACGGTGTACAGCTTTCCCTGGAAACCAACCTGATGGAAGCCAATGCGAAGGCCGGCGGCTACAGTGAAAGAAAAGATGTAGTTTATCTTGGCAACAAGACGATCTTCCAGAACGGCGATATCTCCATTATGTCTCCCAGCACAGCCCGGAAGAACGCGGACGACTTCCTGGAAGAAGCAGCCAAGTATGATATCGACGGCGTTTCCTACTATGCGCTGGGCGAGTATGTACCGTATAACTACAACGCGGACGATTACATCACCCAGGGACAGGCAGCCGATATCTGGCAGGATATCTTCCAGACCACGAAGGACAAAGATCTGTTTGTTTCGGTACAGGGCGGCAACAGCTATGTGCTTCCCTATGCGGATAAGATCACGGATCTGACCTACAGGGATTCCGGTTATCTGCTGACCACAAAGAGCGTACCGTTCTATCAGATCGCTGTTCATGGCCTGACAGAGTATACGGGGCAGGCTGCCAACTTAAGCAGTGACCTGGAGAAGGAAAAACTGAAATGGGTTGAATTCGGTTATATTCCGTATTTCGAACTGACCTACAGCGGATCGGAAGATCTGATGTACACCGATTATGCAGAGCTGTTCTCTTCCGAATACAAGAGCTGGATCGACGAAGCCTCTGAAATCTATCAGGAATTTAATGAAAACCTGAAGGATGTCTGGACGGCGCTGATCACCTCTCATGAAGAAGTCAAGACAGATGTATTTAAGGTTACTTATGACAATGGCAAAGTGGTCTATGTAAACTACAATAATGAAGATGTTGTTGTCGATGGCGTTACAGTCAATGCAATGGATTATGTTGTAAAGTGAGGTTAGATTATGTCAGACAAGAGTAAGAAAAAAGAGAAAAAACCGATGGCAATGAAGACCCGCAGAAGCATTGAAGGATTTATATTTGTTTTGCCGTGGCTGATCGGCGCAGCATTATTCTTCATATATCCACTGTTCCAGTCAATCAGATACAGCTTCAGTGAAATGGATTCCCTGGCCGGAACAAAAATGCATTGGGTTGGACTTGCAAACTACTCATACCTGTTTAACAGAAGTACCACATATATCCCCAAATTCCTGGCGCAGATCAAAAATACCGTAATCAATACGCCGATTACCCTGGTATTCTCTCTCATTATTGCGATGCTGGTCAACCGGGATATGAAGGGAAAAGGAGCATTCAGAACCATCTTCTTCATCCCCGTACTTCTGGGTACAGGTTTCATCATGGAATCACTCCTCGGTGTTGGCGTAGGAGAGGTTGTTACAAACTCCTCAGACTCCATGCTCACCAGTATATTGATGCAGTCGATCGGTGGAACGTTTGCTACCTACGTTACGGAGTTCTTAAGCAGAATCACCATTATCCTCTGGAAATCCGGCGTACAGATCATTCTGTTCCTGGCAGGCCTGCAGGGTATCTCCTCATCACTGTATGAGGCTTCCCGTGTAGACGGCGCCACCGAGTGGGAGAACTTCTGGAAGATCACCCTTCCGCTGATTTCCCCCATCATCCTCCTGAATATCATTTATACAATGATTGATTCCTTCACAGATTCTTCGAACGAGCTGATGGCAGACATCGAAAAGAGCGTTGAAACCGGTACGCTGTGCCGTGGCGCGGCAATGGGCTGGCTGTACTTCGCATTTACCTTTGTCATCTGTCTGCTGGCAATCCTCGTAATGAAGAAGCTCACATTCAATCAGGGAGAGAGGTGATAAGGGATGGCGAAAAATATTGCAAAAGAATATATGGAAAACAGAGCGGAAAAGCGCAATGAGAAACGTATCAACAAACAGATGGAGAAGGAAGCCAGAAAACAGCTTCGCGCCATGATCCCCTTAAAGGATCGTATTACCAAGAAGCTGGTGAAAAAGATTATCATCGCGATTCTGATCTATCTGGTACTGTTTGATCTGGCGTTTGTATTCCTGTATCCCTTTATCACCATGATCATTGATTCTGTCAAATCCGAAGCGGATTTGCTGAATTCAACGGTAAAATGGATACCTTCCAGTATTGAATGGTCGAACTACAAGGTTGCTTTTGAAGGACTGCAGTATCAGAAATACATCTGGAACTCGGTATTTGTTACCGCAGTAGCGACCATCGGACACGCGTTCGTATGTTCCTTCATCGGATACGGTCTTGCCAGATATAAATTCCCCGGCAAGAACCTGATCTTCATCGGCGTTGTTCTTTCGATGCTGGTTCCGACACAGGTACTGATTTTCCCGCTGTACCAGACATATGGTCAGTGGCATTGGCTGGATTCTTTCCTGCCGCTGTTGGTGCCCTGTTTCGTAGGATTCGGTTTGAGAGGCGGTTTCTACATCTTCCTGTTCCGACAGTTCTTCCTGGGACTGCCCTGGGAAATGGAAGAAGCGGCCAGGATCGACGGCTGCGGCTGCTTCAAAACCTTCTTCAGAATCATGCGTCCTATGGCACGTTCTTCCATCCTTGTATGTACGGTGCTTTCCATCGTATGGCACTGGAATGATTACTTCGAGCCCAACATTTATCTGAATCAGAGTCCGGAGCTGCTGCTTCTGCCGGCACGTCTTCCGAGTATGTATGAACAGCTGAATGTTATTTCCAGTGAGGCGGAGAATATCGAACTCGCCAGTGACGTTATTATTAATCAGGCCATTTGTATGGCTTCCACCTTTATTGTTATCCTGCCGCTGCTGATTGCGTACATGTTTGTACAGAAGCAGTTCATGGAAGGTGTAGAGCGTTCAGGTCTGACCGGTATGTAATTTGTATCAGCGTTTGAGTGAATGCGCCAAAAAGCGGTTCATTCATCAGAAAATTACATAAGTTCATAAAATCTGCAGGCTTGCATCTCGCTACAAGCCTGCAGATTATTATAAAGAGGTTTGTATGAAGAATAGTTTAGAGAATCGTGAAAATCTGCTTTCTCCCGAGGAATTTCAAAATCCTGGCAGCGCGTACAGAGGCGCCCCCTTTTGGGCGTGGAATACGAAGCTGGAGGAGAAAGTACTGAAGGAACAGCTTCCGGTGTTTGCAGAAATGGGCTTTGGCGGCTATCATCTGCATTCGAGAACGGGGCTGGATACGCCGTATCTGGGCACAGAATTTATGAAAATGGCAGAAATGTGCGCGGCGTATGCGAAAGAAAACGGAATGAAATGCTGCTGCTATGATGAAGACCGGTTTCCTTCCGGCGCGGCCGGCGGACTGGTGACTGCGGATGTGAAAAACCGTCAGCGTCAGCTGGTGTGGACCACGGAAAATGTGGAATCTTTGGAGGAAAGGACGGCTTCAAAACGGGCCTGCGGGGATTATTATCTCGGTACTTATGCGATCCTCCAGCGCTCGGATGGCAGAATAGCTTCTTATAAAAGACTGAAAAAACAGGAATCGCCGGAGGAAGGGGCGCAGATTCGATATGCCTGGGTCAGCATTGCCAAACCGGAACCGTGGTTTAACAATCAGACCTATGTGGATACCATGTACAAGCCGGCGATTGATGCGTTTATTGCAAAGACCCACGCCCATTATTATGACAAGTTGGGCGCGTATTTCGGTGAAACCATTCCTTCTTTCTTTACGGATGAGCCGAAGGTTTATTACAAAAAGACATTAAAGGATCCCTGGGACTGTTCCGAAGTACGGATGCCCTGGACGGATGATTTTCCGGAAACCTTTCTGCAGAAGTACGGCTTTGACATTCTGGATCATCTGCCGGAACTGTTTCTGGAAGGGCCGATGGAAGGCCCCTCCGCTGCCCGGTATTTTTATCACAGACATATTCTGGAACGGTTCTGCGAAGCCTATTCTGAAAATATCGGCGCCTGGTGCGATGCGCATCAGGTGGCGCTGACGGGACATATGGTCAAGGAAAACAAGCTGTCCAGTCAGGCCACATCCGCCGGAGAGGTGATGGCGCCGCTGTCGTCCTTTGGGATTCCAGGTATCGATATGCTCTGCGACGCAAGAGAGTATACCACTGCCAAGCAGACCCAGTCGGTGAAGGATCAGTATGGCAGAAAACAGATGCTGAGCGAATTGTACGGCGTTACCAACTGGAATTTTGATTTCCGGGGGCACAAGCTGGCCGGCGACTGGCAGGCGGCGCTTGGGGTCAATTTCCGTGTACCCCATCTGGCCTGGATGTCCATGCGGGGAGAATCCAAGCGGGATTATCCGGCGTCCATTTTTTACCAGTCTCCCTGGTATAAGAAATATCATTTGATTGAGGATCATTTTGCCCGGGTGAATATGGCTATGGGCCGTGGAAAACGGCAGGTAAAGATCGGCGTCATACATCCGGTGGAAACCAGCTGGCTGCACTGGGGTGCGGACAGTGAGAAAAAGAGCGTGCTGAAAGCCATGGACAATGCATTTAAATCCGTCACGGCCACGCTTTTGTTTGCGCAGCTGGATTTTGATTTTATTTCCGAGGCGCTGCTGCCGAAGCAGTTTTCCGGCGTCAGTGAAACACGAACGATGCAGGTAGGAGAAATGGCGTACCAGGTGATTGTGGTGCCGTCCTGTGAGGCCCTGCGGCAGAGCACAAAGCAGATTTTAGATCAGTTCCTGGCCCAGGGCGGCAGAGTGATACTGCTGGGGAAAACACCGTCCTTTTCCGACGGGAAATCCTTTGCCCCGGAGTCATTTGCTTCTTATGCATTTGCGGAAAATGAACCGGCGCTGCTGGAATTTCTGGCGGAATACCGGGATTTTGAAATCCGTCAGCCAGACGGCAGCCTTTCCGGGCAGTTTCTGGTGCAGCACCGGAAAGAGGAAGGGCAGGAATGGTTCTTTATCGCCAACGGCCGGCGGGCGGTTGCCGATGAAGCAGCGTATCCGGTGGAAATCCGGATATGTGCGGAACGGATTCCCTACTGTTATGATACGCTTACCGGCAGGATTTATCCGGTGGAATACAGCAAAGAGAAGGGAATCTGCATCCGCATGACGCTGCGGCAGCATGACAGCCTGCTGCTGTGCCTGCGGGACGAAGCGCTGCCGGATACGATGCTGTGCAGGCTGGAGGAAGGAAAGGCGGAACCGGCAGAAGCGGCTGCCGTACCGGACCGGGCGCCGGTGACTTTGTCGGAGGACAACTGCCTGCTGCTGGATCAGTGTACCTGGCAGCTGGACGAAGGACCGGTGCAGGACAAGGAGGAAATTCTGCGCATCGGAGAGCGGCTGGGAGAATTTTTGCAGTTGCCCCGGGACGGCGGCAGATGTGCCCAGCCCTGGACCATGGAAAAGGAAGCCTGCAGCCATCAGGTGACGCTGTACTTTCCGGTGCGAAGCCGGATTCCTCTTTCCGGCGCGTCTCTGGCGCTGGAGGAAGCGAAAAGCGCAGAAATTCGCTTAAACGGCGCGCCGGTACCCATAGAGACCAACGGATACTATACCGACCGTGCCATTGAAAAAGTACCGCTTCCGCCGCTGCAGGCCGGAGAGAATCTGCTGGAGGTGACCCTGCCCTGCGGAAAAGATCATCTGCCGGAGGCCTGTTATCTGCTGGGTTCTTTTGGCATTTTCCGGGACGAGGACGGATTTGTGCTGGATCAGGCGCCGGAAACCCTTGCTTTCTGCGATATTGTCGGACAGGGACTTCCTTTTTACGGCGGCAACATTACCTATCACCTGCCTTACACGGCCGAAAAGAAAGAAGATGTGCTGGTGAAAGCGGAGAGCTACCGGGGCTCACTGATCTCGGTGACGCTGGACGGCGCTCCTGCGGGGGAAATCATTTTTGACCCTTATACCCTGCGGCTGCGGGAAGTGCCCGCAGGTCCCCATGACATTGGGCTGACGCTGTACGGCAACCGGGTCAATACCTTCGGGCCCCTGCACAACGCCATGCAGCCGCTGAAGTGGGTGGGACCGGAGGCTTTCCGTCCCACGGCGTATTTTACGTATGATTATATGTGGAAAGAAACCGGCATTTTAAAGAAACCGGAGTTGAGACGATTCTTAAATAAGCAGGAAAAGGAGGAAAACAATGAACAGTAAACTGGAAAACGTACTTGCCTATCCGGAACGCAGTTTACGGACCTATCCGGGAAAGCTGCTGTTCGGACCGGTGTCGGAGCGGCTTTTTGTGGAATGCATTGACAGAAAGCCGGGATTTTGCGGCAATATTGATTTTATTCACAAACTGAATCTGGATGCGTTGTTTACAATGGAATGCAGCACCCATCCGGACTGGACGGCCAGCAGTACCGTGTGGTATCCTACCAGACTGCGGATGGCCTATGAGGACGCGCATATCTGCTTTACGGAATCCAAGCTGCTGACGCAGAATGACATTGCTTACAGCGTGCAGCGCTGGCAAAACAAAGACGATGCGCCCATCACCGTTTCATTGAAGGTTGCGCCTTCCTGCCCGGTGAAAAAAGAGGGCAGCCGCTTTGTGATTCAGACGGAAATTCCGGTGCACGGACTTCTGATTCATGCGGTGGTGGGATGGAACCAGCCGGCAGATGAGATACAGATCGGACCGGGAGAAACTTTAGAGCTGGTGGCGGCCGCTGCCGTGGGCAACAGTGACAGCGACACACTGGAAGAAACGAAAGGCCGGCTGGAACAGTTCTTCGGGAGAGATCTCACCGCCCGGGAATATATTGAAAGCGGCGTGCAGGAATATGAAGATTTCTTTGCCGGGTTCCCGGAGTTTGATTCCAGCGATCCGGTACTCAACAAGACCTGGTGTTACCGCACCTATATTCTGCGCAACGCCACCAGCAACCCGCGTTACGGATTGCTGCAGTACCCCACGGTATATGAAGGCAGGGGCCACAAGACGAAAAAAGGACAGCCTTTCGCCACCGGCGGGTGGGAATTCAGCCGTCTGATTTCCCTTTCTTCGCCGCTGCATATGACGGATTATCGCTGGTACGCAGACAAGGAGCTGCTGCATCAGTTTGTCAGAGGCTATTATTCCAATCTGACAGAGGAAGGCTTAAATCCCTGCGTCTTCGTCAATGAAGCAGGGGGTTCCTTTGCCAATTATCTGGTGTGGGCCGTGTACCGGATGTATCTGGTGGACGGGGATCTGGATTTTGTGAAAGAAATGCTGCCTTCCTTAAAGAAAAATGTGGACGGCAACGCCGAAAGCTTCCGTTCGCAAAACGACAGCCTGATGGTAGAGGTGAGACATCAGAGAACCGGGAAGGAATGTCAGCCCAGTTTCTGGTATTTCAGTAATTATCCCTTCTCCAAACGGGACAGAAAGCATATGCAGACGCCCTTAAAGCGGGTGGATTCTTCCATTTATCATTATCTGAACACTCTGGGACTGGCGCGGCTGATGGAAGCTGCCGGGGATGCGGAAGCGAAAGTGTATTTCGACAAAGCGGCTACAATCGCGTCTGATATGAAGGAAAAGTCCTGGGATCCGGAAACGAAGTTCTTTTATGATGTGAGCAATGAAACGGATGAAAAGGCGATGGTCAGAAATATCGTCGGCATCTATCCTTACTGGGCGGAAATCACGGACAAAACCATGCTGGAAGGCTTTGAAACCGTCTTTGATCCGGAAATTTTCAACACCGGCTGCCTCTTTGCCACCACCGAAAAGACCAATCCCGCCTATTCGGCCATGGGCGCCTGGCTGGGATTTATGATCAGCCGGGACAGCTGCATGTGGAACGGGCCGTCCTGGCCGTACACCAACGGCATCGTGCTGGACGCCATGGGCAAGCAGAGCCGTGCCAACGGACACTGCTACGATCAGCAGTTCGCAAAGTATCTGCGGGAGTATTCCATGCAGCATTACCGGCACCGGAATATCAACCTGCCCTATCTGGTGGAGCAGTACCACGGCGTCACCGGAGAAGACTTAAGCGACGAGCCGGATTATAACCATTCCTACTATATGGATTTGATTGTCAATTATGTGGTGGGTCTGGATCCGAGAGAAGACGGCGTCGTTATCGATCCGCTGCAGCTGGGGCTGGAGCGCTATTCCCTGAAAAATGTGTGTCTGCGGGGACATCAGATCGAAATCAGCTATACAAGAGACGACGGCCTGACCCTTCTTTCCGATGGGAAAGAAGTACTGGCCCATGAGATCCAGTTTCCGAAAGTGATTCCTTATGATGCGTTATAATGATTACTGCGTAACAATCCGTAATCACTTTTGACAAAAAAACAGGCGCATGCGATCCATGCGCCTGTCTTTAGTTTTGGGGGATGCCGTTTTTGCGGCGATAGTCGCTGGGGGACAACCCCGTATATTTTTTGAATACTTTTGAAAAATAGTATGGATCGTTAAATCCCACCGAAAGGGAAATTTCACGCAGCGACATCTGGGAATCGGAAATCAGCAGCCGGGCATGCTGGATCCGGATGGAATTGATGTATTCCGGAATGGTCATTTTCACTTCTTTTTTAAAAAGCCTTGACAAATAGCTCCGACTGTAGTTTACATATTTACAAAGCGTGTCAATGCCGATGTAGAGATAGTAGTTTTCCTCGATAAAGGCGGTGACCCGGGAGATGGCCGATTCCTGTTTGTAGCTGTCTTTCAAGTGGTGCCGCTGGCGCAGGGACTGGGCAATATAAGAGAAGAGTACCATGGCTTCGCCGGTGGCGGCCAGCCGGTTTTCATCGTCCGAAAAGCCCAGGGCGTGGATAGTGGTCTGCATGGTCCGCTGAATGGACTGGGTCACAAAATGATGGTAAAGGGGCGTTTCGGGGGTCAGTCCGATGCTGTCCATCATCTGCCGGCTGTGGGCGCCATGAAAATACAGCCACATGATTTCCATGGGATCGTCGGGATCCGCATAGTAGTAGTGACGTTGTTTGGGATAATAGAACAGAAAGTCGCCTTTGGCCAGCTTTCTGGATTTTCCGTCCGCAAACTCCGCATAGCCTTTTCCGTTCAGTACAAAAAGCATGATATAGGAATCGACGACCTTTGGACCCTCGGAAAAATCGGAAAAGCATTGACTATGGCCCGCCCATGTGATATAAAGACTTGAATTTAAAAATGCTTCTGCGGGTGCAAAGAAATATTCAACGGTTTTTTCGGCATCCATAGAGCGTCTCCCTTCATATTGTAGATAATATTATATCAATTATGCACAAAAATACAAGGAGGAAATGGAATGAAAAATCCGGAAAGGGAGTGGCCCATCGGCGGACAGATTCGGCTGAATGCGGAAGGCACGGGAGATTATCCCACCCTGCAGGATGCCATCAATGCCATTGAGCACAACAATCTGATTCATGTGGATATATATCTGGCCCCCGGGACCTATGAACAGCCCGTGATGATCGACGGGGACCGGCCGCATATCACGCTGATCGGCGAGGATGCGGAAAATACCATTATCTCGTTTGACCGCCATGCAGGCAGTATTCTGGAAAACGGCGACGTGGCTTCCACCTTCCGCAGCGCCACGTTTACGGTGTATGCGAATCATTTCAAGGCCAGAAACATTACCTTTGTCAATCATTATGACAGAACCGGAGACGGCGGCGCCCAGGCGGTGGCGCTCTACGCTTACGGCGAGCACCATATTTATGAAAACTGCCGCTTTATCGGACTGCAGGATACGCTGTATGTTCGGGAGGGTTCCCATTATTTTAAAGACTGTTATATCGAGGGCGATGTGGATTTTGTTTTCGGCGGCGCCCGTGCGGTATTTGACCACTGTACTTTGTTTGGAAGAAACCCGGAACCCGGCAATCCAGACAAAATCGGGTATGTGTGCGCACCCTGTACGGTAGCGGCGCAGAAATACGGCCTGTTTTTCATCAACTGCAGCGTCGACGGAGATTTTGAAAAAGACCGGCTGTATCTGGGCAGACCCTGGCATCCGGCCATGAATCCCTACCATAACTGCTGCGCGGTTTTCATGCACTGCCAGATGAGCGATGTAGTGCGGGAAGCCGGCTGGAAGCACATGGGCGGCTATCAGGTGAGAAACAACCGTCTGTATGAATTTGAAAACACCGGGGCTGGCGCTTTTGTCAATGACAACAGAAGGCAGCTGGATCCCGAAACGGCAAAAGACTGGACGATTCTGAAGGTACTGGGCTGGGAAAACCTGGGCTGGATGGAAACGTCTGCGGAGAAGTAAGCAGGAAATCCGGGAGGTTGCATATGAAATTTGATATCGGCGGCGCATCTGCGGTGATTGCAGACGGCGCTTTGTCCTTTGTACAGGATTCTGTATGCCGGTGGCGGCAGGATCTGAAGCAACTGGTATTTTATTCGACGGCCCGTCCCTTTGAAATTGCCGAAAATGCGTGGCAGATCACGGAAGAGGCAGAGGACGTCACTTATACGGACGGTGCCATGGAGGTGAAACTGCGGTTTGCCGCTGCCTGCGGCGCGCTGAAAATCGATGCGGTTTTCCGGAATATTTCGGACCGGCCGCTGCAGGATCTGGCCGTGGGCCTTCTGGCGGACTGCACGGAAGGCGATGCACATAAGGCCACCATGCCGCATATGATTTACAATGATAATCCCAGCGCGGATCCGGACCGGATCGTGCCGCATATCGGAAACGAAGAAGGCAGGGGTATTATTGTGGAAGAAAACCGACTGCCCATTCCGGCGGTGAATGTGGAATGGAAGACGTCGGGGTACCAGTCTCTGACACTGCTCATGGTGCCGGAAGTAGAGGAAGGCTATGACAGCGAGTACTGGTCCATGGGCATTTTGCGCAAGGACGGCGGAGAGCGGATCGCGGCCCTCAGCGGCGTACTGATGTTCAACGGCCTGAAGGACGTATATTACGGCGGCAGAAATACGCCGCTGCCCTACCTGAACGGCTACCGAAGTCTGCAGCCGGGAGAAAGTTTACATAAAACATTTTATTTGCATTTTGCGGAAACGCCGGAAGGCAGAGGGTTCCGGCATCTGATCCGTCTGGGCTATGAGGTGCTTCAGCCCGAAGCAAAACGGCAGTATTCTCTGGAAGAAATGGTGGCGTACAAGAAAAACGTCATGGATTCCAGATATTATGAAGATGAACGCTGCTGCGGGTACCTGACCTTCGGCAAGGCCAATGCCTTTGGCAATGTCAGCGGAAGACCGGAATATTTCCTGTACGGCTGGACCGGGCAGGCTATCAAGCTGGCCTGGTGCGACCTGCTGATCGGCGTGAAAGAAAAGGATCCGGCGCGGATAAAACGTGCCGTAAAAACTGTCGATTTTTATGTAAAACACGCAGAATGCCGGGAAAAACCCGGCCTCCTGATGGGCTATTATATGATCGATCTGGCGCAGATGCGTCCGGAGTGGAAATCCAAAGAAGCGGCAGTGCCTTCCCGGATCCAGGGCGAGGCGCTGATTGATCTGTTGGACCTGATGCAGTTAATGAAAAAGCAGGCCATGGATGTGCCGGCAGACTGGGAAGCCTTTGTTCGCCGGGCGGCGGATTTTCTCTGCGAAGACGGGGCGCTGACAGCAGACGGCATCTATCCCGTGGACTGGACCCATGAAGGAAAGCCGGGCACGGTGATTCTTAACAGCGCCGGTATCAGCTGTGTCACCGCGCTGGCCCAGGCCGGGGTATATTTTTCCGAACCGGCTTACCTGGAACATGCGAAACAGCGCTATGAGCGCTATTATGAGATTCATATGAAGACCTTTGCGCGGCCTTTCGCCCGGGCGACCATGGACGCCCGCTGCGAGGATAAAGAATCCGGCATTTACTTTTTCAAGGCGGCGGCGTACCTCTATGAGATCACAAAAGACGCGCGCTATGAGGAAGACGCCGCGGTGGCGGCGGACTGGCTGCTGACTTTTGTGTATTTCTGGAATACGAAGTTCCAGCCGGGGACGGTCTGTCATAAGATGCAGTTTGACTCCACAGGGTGGCCGGGGGTCAGTGTTCAGAACCATCATCTGGATGTTTTTTTCCCAACTTATGAATTATTTAAATTTGGGGTCTTGTCAAATCGCGAATTTTATTGCAAAATGTCTTCATGCGTAGCTGCAGCGCTGACATATGGTGTTGCGGCAAAAGAAGGCGATTATGATTATACGGTGATCGGCGAACAGGGAGAGCAGTATTATCAGACCAATTATTTTCAGGTGAAGTATCCGAAGATACTGGAGCTGACAGGATTTTACCGGGGCGGTATGCAGGTATGGAACCCCTCCTGGATTACCGCGCAGGTGCTGCAGAGTTCGCTTTGTTTCCTTTACGGAGACTTAGGCGATGCCGTAAATAAAAGCTGAATGCAAGGAGAAAGATATGAAAAAAAGAGAATTCTGGAATTTCAGTGTAGAAGAACCTGAATTTCCGGAGAGAAGCGTGTCAGTGCTGGATCTGGGCGCGATCAAAGGCGGTATGATTACAAATACCGAAATTTTCAACAGGGCCATCCGTATGATACATGAAGAAGGCGGCGGCCACGTGGTGGTTCCGTCGGGCATTTTCCTGACCGGGCCCCTGACGCTGCTTTCCAACGTGGATCTGCATCTGGAGCGGGGCGCGGTGATTCTGTTCACCCACAGCGAAAAGGATTATCCCCTGATCCGGACGGATTTTGAAGGAGAAGAAAGAATCCGGGCGCTGGCGCCGATCCATGCGCAGGATCAGGAAAATATTGCCATTACCGGCGACGGCATCATCAACGGCAACGGCCATCAGTGGCGGCTGGTGAAACGTTCCAAAACTACGGATGCGCAGTGGGAGGATCTGCTGAAACGGAGTCCTCTGGTATCCGGCGTGGGCGGAAAACAGGTCTGGTTCCCTTCCCAGTCTTCCTTTGACGGACATATGAATCCGGAAATCAACGCGAAGGACGCGGACGCGCTGGAAAAAGCTCAGAAGTATTTTGATTATTACCGTCCGGAAATGATCAAGCTGGTTTCCTGCAAACGGGTTCTGATCGAAGGCGTGACATTACAGAATTCTCCGGCATGGAATATTCATCCGCTGTTTTGCGAGCATTTTACCCTGCGCAACGTCATGGTGAGAAATCCCTGGAACGCGCAGAACGGCGACGGTCTGGATCTGGATTCCTGCAAATATGTGAATATCACCAAATCCCGGTTTGACGTGGGAGACGATGCCATCTGCATGAAGTCCGGAAAAAACGCGGAGGCCAGAAAGGTCAAACGTCCCACGGAATGCGTCAATATCGAAAGCTGTATCGTCTATCACGGACACGGCGGATTTACGGTGGGCAGCGAGATGAGCCGCGGCGTGCGCAACGTCAGAGTCAGAAACTGTGACTTCATCGGTACCGACGTGGGCATCCGCTTTAAGAGTACCTTAGGCCGCGGCGGCGTGGTGGAAGACATCCATATCGACGATATCAATATGCTGGATATTCCGAAGCACGCGATTTTATTTACTATGGCCTATGCCGGGGCAATCGATCCGGAAAACGCTTCCAAAGAGGATTTTCCGGAGTTTAAAAATATTACCATCAGCAATGTCAACGCCCTCAACTGCGGGCAGGCTATCGGCATCGACGGCATCAACAACGATTCCATCCATGACATTCTGCTGAATAATATCAATATCAGCGCCTATAAAGGCGCCAAGGTGGAAGCGGCAAGGGATATCTATATGCAGAACGTTGCGGTTTCCAACAGCAACGATCACTATAAAACCAAAGTTATTAATGAAACCGTAGGCGACGGATACGAATATCTGATGGAGTAAAGCGATGAAAAAGAAACCATGGGAATACGGAAAACTGGCGGTTTCCGCGGATAAAAGGCATTTTGTAAACGGGACAAAACCGTTTTTCTGGCTGGGGGATACGGCTTGGCTGCTGCTTTGCGGCCTGACCAGAACCGAGATGTGCGAATATCTGACCAACCGGGCGGAAAAAGGGTACAATGTGATTCAGGTGACCATTTCGCATAAGTGGCCCACCCAGACGGCGGACGGCAAAAACGCCTTTATTGACGACGATATGACAAAGCCCGACCTGACCCCGGGCGGCTTCTGGGATACGCTGGATTTCGCGGTAAAAAAGGCGGAAGAACTGGGTCTTTATATGGGCCTGCTTCCCTGCTGGGGCGGCAGATTCAAAAAAGGCGATTTAAACCTGGGCAATGTGGAAGCCTATACGGCGTTTCTGGCGAAACGCTATCACAACAGCCCCAATATCATCTGGATCACCGGCGGAGATATCAAGGGCGACAAGCCCAATGATCTGGGAGAGGACGGCCTGACCTTCTGGTCGAAGATGGGGCAGACCCTCAAAAAATACAATCCGGACCAGCTGGTCACCTTCCATCCTTTCGGAAGGACCACCACCTGCGATTATTTCCCGGATGCGGACTGGCTGGATTTCTATATGTTTCAGTCCGGTCACAGACGTTATGATCAGGCCAGCTTAAATCAATGGGACGACAGCCTTTCCCAGGGCTATTTCTACGGCGAGGACAACTGGCGCTACATTTCCAGAGTCGATGCCTGTGGCAATATCAAGCCGGTACTGGACGGGGAACCCTCCTATGAGCAGATTCCCCAGGGCCTGCACGATCCCACCCAGCCTTTCTGGCAGGAAATCGACGTGCGGCGTTTTGCCTACTGGTCTGTCTTTTCCGGCTGCGCCGGCTTTACATACGGGCATAATGCCCTGATGCAGTTCCATAAAAGCAGGGAAACCGTGGGGGCATACGGCTGTACGATTCCCTGGTATGACGCGATCCATTCGCCGGGCAGCGACAATATGGCGGTAATGAGCCGGCTGATGAACAGCATTCCCTTTGAAACCGGCCGGGCGGCGCAGGAACTGCTGGCGGACGAACCCCGTGAAAAACACGAGCGGATCTCCGTGTTTGCAGGCGACGGATTTGTACTTTGCTATGATTATACAGGCAGGGATATTTACCTGAAGAGCAGCCTGCTGGCAGCGGATTTGAAGCATGCCTGGTGGGTGGATCCTACCACGGGCATCCGAAGCTATATCGGCGCATTTACGAGGGAAAGAGATCTGCATTTTGAAAAACCTTACGGCGCGCACAGCCATCAGGACTGGCTGTTGTTATTGACAGAATAAATTGATACCGGGGCAAAAAGATTTTTTGACCCCGGTATTGTTTTATGTTATACTGTGCTTACGGGGAGCGGCCGGCGGCCGCCCTTCGGATATCAGGTTTATGCCGGAAGGCGAAGAAAGGAGCGGATATTATGCGTATTAATATGATCGGCAGAAACATCGAAGTTTCTGATTCTTTGAAAGATGCAGTGAATCGCAAGCTGGGCAAGCTTGACAGATTCTTTTCACCGGATACGGAGGTTCAGGTTACATTAAGCGTAGAAAGAGGACGGCAGAAGATCGAAGTGACGATTCCGGTCAAGGGAAATATCATTCGTTCGGAGCAGGTCAGCAACGACATGTATGTTTCCATCGATCTGGTAGAGGAAGTCATCGAGAAACAGCTGAAAAAATATAAGAGCAAACTGTATGAAAAGCATAAAGCAGGCGGGTCCTTTACGGAGGAATTTCTGGAGAACGATTACAGCGAGGACGAGGAGATCTGCATCATCCGTACCAAGAAGTTCGACATGAAGCCCATGTATCCCGAAGACGCCTGTGTGCAGATGGAACTGCTGGGCCACAATTTTTATGTATTTTTCAACGCGGAAACGGGCAATGTAAATGTGGTATACAAGCGGAAAGGCAATACATACGGTTTGATCGAACCGGAAGTTTAAGTTTTGAGATATCAAAGCCTGCGGCCTTTGTACCGCAGCAAGTCAACGGAGAAATGATATATGAATTTATATGAAAAGATTTTCGGCACCTACAGCGACCGGGAATTAAAGAGAATTGAGCCGATTATCAACAAGATCGAGTCTCTGCGTCCACAGATGCAGGCCATGTCGGATGAACAGCTGCGGGGACAGACGGCCATCTTTAAAGACCGGCTGGCAAAAGGCGAAACGCTGGATGATATCCTGCCGGAGGCTTTCGCGACAGTGCGGGAAGCGGCCCTTCGGACACTGCATATGGAACCCTACCGGGTACAGCTGATCGGCGGCGTGATTCTGCATCAGGGCAGAATCGCCGAGATGCGTACCGGTGAAGGTAAGACCCTGGTGGCCACACTGCCTTCTTACTTAAATGCTTTGACGGGCAGAGGCGTGCATGTAGTTACGGTCAACGATTATCTGGCAAAGCGTGATGCCGAGTGGATGGGACAGGTACATGAGTTTCTGGGTCTGAAGGTCGGCGTGGTCTTAAACCATATGAACAACGACGAGCGCCGGGAAGCCTATAACTGCGATATTACCTATGTCACTAACAATGAGCTGGGATTTGACTATCTGCGTGACAACATGGTGATCTACAAGGAACGTCTGGTGCTGCGGGATCTGGCCTACGCCATCATCGATGAGGTGGACTCCATCCTGATTGATGAGGCCAGGACGCCGCTGATCATTTCCGGACAGAGCGGAAAATCCACAAAGCTCTACGAGGCATGTGATATTCTGGCAAGGCAGCTGAAGCGGGGCGAGGAAAGCAAGGAATTTTCCAAAATCGACGCGCTGATGGGCGAAACGGTGGAGGAAACCGGCGACTTTATCGTTAATGAAAAGGATAAAAACGTCAATCTGACGGAAGAAGGCGTGCGGAAGGTAGAGCAGTTCTTCCACATCGAAAATCTGGCGGATGCGGAAAATCTGGAGATTCAGCACAACATTATTCTGGCGCTGCGTGCCAATTATCTGATGTTCCGGGATCAGGATTACGTGGTCAAGGACGACGAGGTGCTGATTGTAGACAGCTTTACCGGCCGTATTATGCCGGGCAGACGCTACAGCGACGGGCTGCATCAGGCCATCGAGGCCAAGGAGCATGTCAAGGTCAAACGGGAAAGCCGGACGCTGGCCACCATTACGTTCCAGAACTTTTTCAATAAATTCGAAAAGAAAGCCGGCATGACCGGTACCGCCATGACGGAGGAGCAGGAATTTCAGGAAATTTACGGCATGGACGTGGTTGCGATTCCTACCAATGTTCCCGTCATCCGTAAGGATCTGGACGATGCGGTATTCAAAACCAGAAAAGAAAAACTGAAAGCGGTTGTGGACGCGGTAGAAGAAGCCCACAGCAAGGGACAGCCGGTACTGGTAGGTACCATCACCATCGAAGCTTCTGAAGAAATCAGCGCCCTGCTGCGGCGGAGGGGCATACAGCACAACGTCTTAAATGCCAAGTTCCATGAAATGGAAGCCGCCATTGTGGCAGACGCCGGACAGCACGGGGCTGTGACCATCGCCACCAATATGGCAGGCCGTGGTACCGATATCAAGCTGGATGAAGAGGCCCGTCAGGCAGGCGGCCTGAAAATCATCGGCACCGAGCGTCATGAATCCAGGCGTATTGACAATCAGCTCCGGGGCCGTTCCGGACGGCAGGGAGATCCGGGTGAATCCAGATTTTATCTCTCCCTGGAGGATGATATATTGCGCCTGTTCGGTTCCGAACGTCTGATGAGCGTATTCAATGCGCTGGGTGTTCCGGAAAATGAGCAGATCGAGCATAAAATGCTTTCCAATGCCATTGAGAAGGCACAGAAGAAGATTGAAGGCAACAACTTCGGCATCCGTAAAAATCTGCTGGAATATGACCAGGTGTCCAACGAGCAGAGAGAACTGATCTATTCTGAGCGTCTCCGCGTTTTAAACGGAGAAAATATGCACGGTTCCATTATGAATATGCTGGACGAAGTGCTGGACAATGTGGTAGACAGACATCTGGCGGAGCATCAGGAATCCGAAGAATGGAATCTAGGCGAGTTCAACCGGGATCTGTTGTCTATCGGCGCTTTTCAGCCGCTGACATCGGAGCTTGCAAAGAGCAAAAAGCCGGCGGAAATCAAGGCCATGCTGGAAGAAGAAGGCCGCAAGCTGATGGATGCGGTGGCAGCACAGTTTCCGGATGCAGAGCAGTACAGCGAAGTAGAGCGTGTGGTACTGCTGAAGAGCATCGATACCAACTGGATGCAGCATATCGACGATATGGAGCAGCTCAGACAGGGCGTGGGACTGGCCGCTTACGGCAACAAGGATCCGCTGGTAGAATATAAAATGAGTGGATACGATATGTTCGACGAGATGACCTTCTCCATCAAGAAGGATACCATCACTATGCTGCTGCATGTAAAGGTGGAACAGCGAATCGAACGGGAAGAGGTTGCGAAGGTAACCGGTACGAATAAGGATGATACCGCAGTCAGAGCGCCGAAGCAGAGGGAAAAGGATAAGATTTATCCCAACGATCCCTGCCCCTGCGGAAGCGGAAAGAAATACAAACAGTGCTGCGGAAGGAAAAATATTTAAAGAGGCGCGCCGAAAGGCTTCGGCGGCCGAAAAAAGTTTGTGAGGTGATTAAAGTGGTTGAGTTGGACGAAATGAAGGCAAAACTTCAGGCTTACCAGACGCCGCTGCAGGAAGTAAGGGATTCACTTTAACTTAGAAGCGAAGGAACGGCGGATCGAAGAACTGCAGATGGAAATGGAACATCCGGATTTCTGGAATCGCGGGGAAGAAGCGCAGAAGCTGATGAAAGAGCTGAAGTCTCTGGAAAATGACCGCGACACCTGCAAAAATCTGGAAAAAACCTACGCGGATCTGCAGGAACTGATCCAGATGGGATATGAAGAGGAAGATCCGGAACTGGTGGAATCCATCCGGGAAGAACTGGAAGCCTTTACCAACGGTATGGATGAACTGTCCTTACGGACCATGCTGCGGGGAGAGTACGACGCCAATAACGCGATTTTAAAGCTCAATGCAGGGGCCGGCGGCACCGAGTCCTGCGACTGGGCAGGCATGCTTTACCGTATGTACTGCAGATGGGCGGAGCGCAAAGGGTTTTCGGTGGAAGTGCTGGATTATCTGGACGGCGACGAGGCCGGCATCAAATCCGTTACCTTTCAGGTAAACGGGGAAAATGCATACGGCTATCTTAAAGCAGAGAAAGGGGTGCACCGGCTGGTGCGGATTTCTCCTTTTAACGCCCAGGGCAAGCGGCAGACCTCCTTTGTTTCCCTGGATGTCATGCCGGAAATTGAGGAAGACGTGGATGTGGAAATCCGAGACGAGGATCTGCGGATCGATACCTATCGAAGCAGCGGCGCCGGCGGACAGCACATCAACAAGACCTCTTCGGCCATCCGGATTACGCATCTGCCCACCGGTATCGTGGTGCAGTGTCAGAACGAGCGGTCCCAGCATTCCAATAAGGACAAAGCGATGCAGATGTTAAGAGCAAAGCTCTATGTGCTGAAAAAAGAGGCAAATGCGGATAAACTGTCGGACATCCGGGGCGAAGTCAAGGAAATCGGCTGGGGCAGCCAGATCCGTTCCTATGTGCTGCAGCCCTATACCATGGTCAAGGACCACAGAACCAACGCAGAATCCGGCAACGCCCAGGCAGTGCTGGACGGCAATCTGGATTTGTTTATCAACGCATATCTGCGGATGCAGCAGTAAAAGATGTGAGACAAAAAGGGTGTCAAAAAATCCGAAAGGATTTTTGGCACCCTTTAAACATTTTTAAAATTACTTTAAGAATTCACGCAGGTGCACAATGATATAATAGGTATAATAAAAACGCAGGGAGGAAAGTATGAAAAAGAAGAAGTGGATTATCATCGGCGCGGCAGCGGCTGTCATTGCGGCGGCAGTGATCTGTTTTTTTGTGTGGCGGCCTGCGGGCGGCGCAGGCGAGGCAGATATCTATGTGGAAAGCGTAGCAGCTATTCTGGGATATCAGACCGGCAGTCCGGGAATGTTTGCCGGCAAGGTAGAGTCTCAGGAAATACTGGAGATCAGGAAGGATACCGAAAGGGAAATCCAGGAAATATTTGTTAAGCCGGGGGATACGGTGAGCAAAGGAATGCCTTTGTTCGCATATGATACGGAAGCGCTTGAAATGCAGAAACAGCAGGCGGCGCTGGATGCGGAGAGCATCGACAACGATATCGCAGGATACCAGAGTCAGATTGCGGCGTTAAAGGCAGAGAAAGCGGCGGCACCTTCCGACCGGCAGCTGGAATATACCATGCAGATTCAGACGTTGGAAACATCCATCAAGCAGGCGGAGTATGACAAACGGCAGAAACTGGCGGAAATCGATCAGCACCAGAAGGCGATCGAACAGTCTGCGGTTACCGCAAGTATGGATGGCGTGGTCAGAGAAATCAATGAAACGATCAGCTACGACGCCTATGGAAATGAAAGGCCATTTATGACGGTGATGGCGACCGGAAGTTACCGCGTGCAGGGGGCCATTGACGAGCAGAGCTTAGGACTTGGCGGACTGAGCAAGGGACAGGCAGTGATTGTCCGTTCCCGGGTGGATGAAGACATGACGTGGACCGGAACCGTTACCGAAATTGATACCGAAAAGGAAAGTACGGAAGCCGGAAATATGGATACATATGACGACAGCATGTCGGAATCTGCGACGAAATACCCTTTTTATGTGGAACTGGACAGTACCCAGGGACTGCTTCTGGGGCAGCATGTACTGATTGAACCGGATTTCGGGCAGTCTGGACAGGAAGGATTGTGGCTGGATGAAGGTTATATCGTCAGTCAGGATGAAAAGACGTATGTGTGGGCGGACAGAAAAGGAAAACTGCAGCTGCAGGAGGTGGAAATCGGAGAGCGCAGCGAAGAGACCTTGTCCTGTCAGATCCTTTCCGGTTTGTCTGAAAAAGATTACATTGCGTGGCCTATGGAAGACTGCCGCGAAGGCATGAAAACCGTAAAGACACAGGAATACGGTGCGGATGAATCGGAGGAATAGGCGAAAATGATACTGAACCTTCAAAATATTTTCAAGGAATACCGGCAGGACAAGATGGCGGTTCCGGTCCTGAAAGATGTGTGTCTGCAGGCAGAAGCAGGGGAATACATTACGATTATGGGGCCTTCCGGAAGCGGAAAGACCACATTAATGAATATCATCGGATGTCTGGATCGTCCCACGGCCGGAACCTATGTGCTGAATGGAAAAGATGTGCTGCAGCTCAATGACAGGGAACTGTCCGTCCAGCGCCTGAACCGCATTGGATTTGTTTTTCAGAATTTTCAGCTGCTGCCCGGAGAATCCGCACTGGATAATGTCAGTCTGCCGCTGATTTACGCAGGCGTCCGGAAAAAAGAACGAAAAGAGCGGGCCATGGCTGCGCTGAAACGTGTGGGTCTGGAGGATCGGGCGACTTTTCGTCCTGCGCAGCTTTCCGGCGGGCAGAAGCAGCGGGTTGCTATTGCAAGGGCGATGGTCAACCATCCCGATCTCCTTTTGGCCGATGAACCTACCGGAGCGCTGGATCAGAAATCCGGCCGGCAGATCATGGATTTGTTTGCTGATCTGAATGCAGAGGGAGTGACGGTCATTGTCATTACCCATGATGGAAATGTAGCCGCGCGGGCAAAAAGGAAACTGCATATCATCGACGGCGTGATTACGGAAGAAGGAGGGACGGTTGCATGAAAAAAAGATGGATCATTGCAGGCGCAGTGATCGCCGGCGTTCTTCTTGCCGTTACAGGTGCGGTTTTCGGCATCAAAGCACTGCGAAACAAGGGAAAAACTGCAGAGGTAGTATCTGTGGAAATGCTCAATTACGGATATGAAGGCGACAGCCTGGAAAGCGAGGGCGTTGTCATAAACGGTGCAGCGCAGCGCATTTACCCGGAAAACGGACAGATTGTCAAAGAAGTGTATGTGACGGAGGGACAGTCGGTGGCAAAAGGGGACCGTTTGCTGGCCTTTGACATTACGAGCCTGCAGCTGTCCGCGGAAATCCAGAAACTGGAGCTGGGTTCGCAGCAGAATCAGTATGCGGCGGCGATAAAAAAGCTGGATGCGCTGAAAAAGACACGGCCGGTTTCCGTTCCCCCAGCGGCCCGGGAAACAGAGCCGCCGGTTACGGCAGAACCTGTAACGACGCCGGAACCGGAGAAAACAAATCTGACGCCGCTGCCGGAAAAAAAGCGGGGGACGCGATATCAGTATCTGGATGCGGGCTGCAGTGCAGAAACCATCATTCCCCCGGAGGACGGAGCAAAAGAGCAGTGGCAGTACTTATGTGTACCGGAAATATTTGTATGCGGCAGTTTTTTAAATCAGATTGCCGGAACGGACAGAGAGTATCTGCTGCAGGCTGTGGGAGAAGATGGGGAACCTGTAGCCTCGCTTTGTGTGAGCGGCACATGGTTTTCGGACACGTATGATGCGCAGATGCGCTGGTATCCTTTTGTGCCGGAGGCGGATATGGAAGAAACGGACGATCCGCATATGGATCAGGAAGCAGAGGCGCCTGCGGAAAATGAAGTAGAAGAAGCGGCAGACCCGGTGGAAGAAGACTTTTCGGAGGAACCGGAAGGCTATACCGCAGCCGAACTGGCGGCAGCCATCCGGGAAGCGGAAGCAGAAGTCAAAAAGCGGGATCTGGCGATTCGCAAGGCAAAGCTGGAACTGGAAATGCTGGAAAAAGAACTGAAGGACGGCGTTGTTTATGCAAAAATCGACGGCGTGGTGAAGTCGGTGAGCGACCCTTCGCATCCGCCGGCGGACGGCAGTCCCTTTCTGGAAATCAGCGGCTCCGGCGGCATGTATGTGAGAGGTGCAGTCAGTGAATTGAAGCTGGATGCCATATCCGTAGGACAAACGGTACAGTGTATGGACTATGAGACCGGAAATACGGTCAGCGGAACGATACAGTCCATCGATGATTATCCCGGGGAAGATTTGTATTATTACGGAGAATGCAATCCCAATTCTTCCATGTATGCCTATACGGCATATGTAGAGGATACCGGTGCGCTGAAAGAAGGGCAGTATCTGTCGGTGACCGTCACGCCGGAAGACGGGACAACAGATGCCATTTATATTGACAAGGCTTATGTCAGAACAGACGCGGCCCGGCCCTATGTGATGAAGGATGTGGATGGCCGGCTGGTGCGGCAGGAAGTCACCACGGGGAAAAGCCTGTGGGGCAGCGCTGTGGAGATTTGCGCCGGACTGCAGATGGAGGATTATATTGCATTTCCCTACGGGCCGGCGGCAAAGGAAGGAATCAGGACTTTGGCTGTAGAGTAGCGAAGCTGTGATGACATAAAAAGGGGGAAATTATGTTAGAAAATATCAGATTGTCATTGAAAGGAATCTGGACCCACAAGCTGCGGTCGGCGCTGACGATGCTGGGCATTATTATCGGAATTGCGTCGATTATCGCCATTGTTTCTGCAATTTCGGGCACCAATCGTCAGATCGAACGCAACCTGATCGGATCAGGCAGCAACAATGTGAGAATCTGCCTGTATCAGGGGGATTATCCGCTGGATTTTGCGTATGATCCAGTGCCCGCCGGCATTCCGGAAATTTCAGCCGATATGTTTGCTGAAATCGAAAATCAGGCGCATGCAGTCCATGTGTCTTTGTACCACAGCAATACAGATTACGACGGGGTGTATCGGCTGGATACTTCTCTGAGCGGCGGCTGTGTGTATGGGATTGATGAAAATTATTTCCGGACCTGCAATATGGTGGTGAAAGCCGGAAGGGGATTTTCGGACGCGGACAGCAAAAAGGGGAGGAAAGTGTGTCTGCTGGATGAAAATTCTGCAGAATTATTGTTCCCCGGGGAAAATCCGCTGGGGAAAGCCGTTGAAATCAAACAGGAGCCGTTTATTGTGATTGGGATTGTGGGAGAAAGAGAAGCATTTGTACCGGTCATTCAGTCCATAGACGACTATTATACCTATTATCAGGATACAAGCGGCAGCGTGTATATACCGGACCGGCTGTGGCCGGTACTGTATCAGTATGATGAACCGAAAAGCGTGGTACTGCAGGCGGAAGATACCTCGGATATGACCAGGCTTGGAAAAAGTACGGCGGAAATTTTGAATGCATCTATGGCCACCGGTGATACAAATGTAAAATACAAGGCGCAGGATCTGATGGAACAGGCGAAGGAAATCCAGCAGCTGAGCCATTCCACCAATATGATGCTGATCTGGATTGCAGGCATATCTCTGTTGGTGGGCGGTATCGGCGTGATGAATATTATGCTGGTTTCTGTGACGGAACGGACGGCGGAGATCGGACTGAAAAAGGCGGTGGGCGCCAGAAGATCCAGAATTTTATTTCAGTTTCTGACGGAGGCCGTGGTACTGACCAGTGTCGGCGGTATTGTGGGCGTTATTGTGGGAATTGTGCTGGCGGAACTGATTGCCAGAATCAATGCCACGCCTGTGGCAATCAGTGTGCCCGCTTCGGTACTGGCCGTACTCTTTTCCATGGTCATCGGGATTGTGTTCGGCATTTTGCCGTCATACAAAGCTGCAAATTTGGACCCAATTGAGGCTTTAAGACACGAGTAAACAGGTGTATAATAAGAACATGCCGGGGCGGACGGGCATGTGTTTCATGCTCAGATGAAGCACATCCTGCCTGCCCTTTGATTTTTTGAAGATGGGGGAAGAGACGATGGGCAGCAACCGGATTGCGGAAACAGCGGCGAAAATCAAAGCGGAAATCGCGAAAGTCCTGGTGGACAAGGAAACGGTTACAGAATATATCGTTGCCGCCTATTTTGCCGGCGGTCATATTTTGCTGGAGGATTTGCCGGGGACCGGAAAAACCATGCTGGCCCGGACGCTGGCAGCGGCGGTGGCGGGAACCTTCAAACGGATTCAGTTTACGCCGGATCTGCTGCCTACGGATGTGACGGGGCTGAACTATTTCAATCAGGAAAAACAGCGTTTTGTGTTCCGGGAAGGCCCGGTATTTGCCAATGTTATACTGGCGGACGAGATCAATCGGGCGACGCCCCGCACCCAGTCCAGCCTGCTGGAAAGCATGGAGGAAGGACAGGTATCCATCGACGGCGTGACGAGGAAACTGCCGGAACCCTTCTTTGTCATTGCCACCCAGAATCCGGTGGAGGCGCTGGGCACCTTTCCGCTGCCGGAAGCGCAGATGGACCGGTTTATGATGAAGCTGCAGGTGGGCTTCCCCAACTTCAATAAAGAACTGGACATGATCGACAGGTTTATGCTGGAAAATCCGGCGGCCCATGTGCAGCCGGTGTGCACGCCGGAGGAAATCTGTGCAATCCGTGAAGAAGTGAAGCAGATCCATTTTCATGGGGAAGTCAGACAGTACCTGTTAAAGATCGTCCGCAGTACCAGAGAGGACGGCCGGTTTATCGCCGGAGCCAGTCCCCGGTGCACCCTTTCCTTTGTCCGCGCCGTACAGGCGCTGGCAGCCATTCGAGGACGGGCGTTTGTGATCCCGGAGGACGTGAAGGAACTGGCGCCTTATATCATCAGTCACAGGGTGATCCGGGCGGATGAGTACGAGGCCAGAAGCAGTCTGGACGATATCCGGATCCTGGCGGATAAGGTTGCACCGCCGGTAGAACCTGTGGAAAGCTTCCGCTGACCGGCAGAAAGGGGAAAAGATGCTGCCTGTGGTTATCCTGCTGTGTGTGTATCTGCTGATGCGTATCCAGCGGCGTATTTACCGGAAATACTGGGATCAGAACGTATCGGTGGACATCTCATTTGAAACACGCTGCGTCATGGAGCGGGAGCCCATCCGCGTCCATGTGACGGTGACAAACGGAAAGCGTCTGCCGCTGCCGGCACTGTCGCTTTTGTTTACCCTGCCGCAGAACTTTCGCGAGCTGCGGACCAATGACAACAATGTCATCGACAGCTGGCGGAGGAATGAACTTTTTGCGCTTTTTTCCGGACAGCGGGGGGAACGGACGCTGGTCTTTTCCTGCGAACAGCGGGGGATTTACCGGCTGAAGGAATATGAACTCAACTGCAGAAGTTTTCTGATGGATCAGGACTGCAGCAGAAAATACGCCATGGACGCGGTGCTTTATGTCTATCCCTCCGCCGTCAATATGCGCCGGTTTCTCACCCGGTTTCAGACCATTTACGGCAGCATCATCGCCAATGATTTTCATTATGAGGACGTATTTCAGATCCGGGGCGTCAGAGAGTATCAGCCCTTTGACAGCCAGCGGCGCATCAACTGGATTGCTTCGGCCAAGCTGGGCAGTCTGATGGTCAACAATTACGAATATACCACCAGCCGCAAGGTGGTCATTTTCTTAAACCTTGCGCTGGATCAGCTGGCCCAGGAGCGGATGATTGGCGAGGAAAGCATCCGGCTGGTAAAGACCTGGTGCATGCGACTGGACAAAAACGGAATTCAGTGTAATATATATACCAACGGGACGGACGCCGAAAGCGGGGAATATGTCCGTCTGGAAAAAGAAAATATCAGAAAGAATTATATGGAGGCGGTCAACGAGGCGCTGACGCGGATCGAAATGCGGGATCCGGAAGAGGACTTTTTCGGATGCTACGCGGAAGAACTGGACCGCTGTAAAAAAGACCATTTTATTTTAATTATTTCCGCCTACCAGCGGCCCTCGTTTCAAAAGGATCTGCTGGCACTGGCGGCAGAAACCGGAAATTTTTCCTGGATTATTCCCGTGAACAACAACAGTGATTTCCGGCCGGATGCAAGGCTTCGGAAACATGCGGTGGCATGGGATGTGTACTGGAGAAGGGAGCGCAGGCTGTGAAGACGGCGGCAGGCAGGGCCGGATGGGCCCGGTCCATCCTGAAAAAGAAAGAAAAACCGATGCATCTCTATCTCTGTATGGATACGCTGCGTTTTTTGTGCTTTTGCTGCTTCTGCTATACCCTGCTGCTTTTGCTGGATTATACGCAGTTTTTAAGCGGCAGCCATGGATTTGCACCGGCGGCTTATCTGCCCTGGCTGGGACTTGCTTTGCTGCAGCATGGAAACCGCAGTATTTTGCGGCGGACGCCGCTGGTACTGGCCGGCGGCGCGCTGGTGACCTTCCTGTGTTTCCGGTATTACCCATCGGAAGCGCGCAGGCTTACTGCCGGATGGGTCATGCTGGCGGCCGTGCTGCTGGAATGGCTGGGCAGCCTGCAGCATGCGCGGATGGCCAAAAGCGGAGATGTGCATATCCTGCGCAGGGAGATCGTTGTCTGGGGCGCGGGCAGCCTGTTTTTGATGCCCATTCCCTGGATCTTCGCCAGAAGGGAACTGTCTCTGACGGTGAAGCCCTCCTACTGTCTGCGGTGGATGTCGGTGGTATTTTGCTGCTACATCCTGTTTTTGCTGCTTTATGAATATGCGGCGCTGTTTTTCGGCTATTTCCGGCGGAAAAAACGGGTGGATCCGGTGATGCGCCAGCAGGTGCGGCGGGTAATGGCCTTCGCGGCTGCCTTTGCGGCGGCAGCAGGCATCGTCATTTTTCTGATTTCCGGATATGGCGCCGGTCTGCTGGGAAGCCTCTTTGCAAAGATACCGGCGATTGTCGGCAAGAAAGCCACGTCGGAACCGGAAATGTCCGCGGCGCCTTACGACAATACGCTGCCCCACAACCTGCAGGAAAGCATGGAAAATCTGGACGGACAGATGAAAATCGGCCAGGCAGGGCCCCTGGGCAAGATCCTGACAGTCCTGTTTATGCTGCTGTTTGCAGTGACGATTCTGTATCTGCTGTATCGGTTTTATAAAAGCATTTCCGGCATGACCTTTACACGGGCGGTGGAAAGCGATGAGATCCATGTGGAAGCAGAGGAAGGCACCCGGCAGACTTCCCTGCGGCGGCGGTTTCATTTTTACCGGCACGGCAGCGGCGTCAATGAAAGCATTCGCCGCAGCTATTACCGGATGCTGGTGAAGCTTAGAATGAAGGGAAAGCTGAGAGACCTTTCCGTAATGACCACGGAAGACATTCAAAGGGAAATCTCCAAAGAACGCAAGTGCAAGGCACAGATGGAGGAACTGACCGGCCTGTACCAGGCAGCCCGCTACGGAAAGGACACGCTGCCGGCAGAGGATGCGGAAACGGCGAAGCAGCTCAGTGAATCCATTGCGGAACATATTTTTTAATCAGGGAACATCCAATGAAAATACAAAGAGAACAATTGAAACTGTATGCGGTGACAGACCGAAGCTGGCTGCGGCCGGGGGAAACGCTGACGCAGGCAGTGGAAGAACTGCTGGCGGCCGGGGTGACTTGCGTGCAGCTGCGGGAAAAGCATGTCACGGATGAAACAATTATCGAGGAAGCGCATGCACTGCAGGACTGCTGCAGACGGTACCATGTGCCCCTCATCATTAACGACCGGCCGGATCTGGCGCTGCAGGTGAAAGCGGACGGCGTACATGTGGGACAGTCTGACATGGCGATTGCAGCGGCAAGAAAGCTGCTGGGGCCGTCCTGTATCATCGGCGGCAGCGCCCACAACGTGGCGGAGGCTCTGGCGGCGCAGGAAGCGGGGGCGGACTACCTGGGCTGCGGCGCGGTGTTCGGAAGCCGGACGAAGCAGAATGTGCAGCCCCTTTCCATTACGGAACTGAAGGCCATCTGCAGCGCGGTATCTATACCTGTGGTGGCCATCGG